>NZ_JBSYOO010000006.1:0-69901 GCF_058244675.1 Candidatus Thiodiazotropha sp. AKIB8
CAAGTCGGTATAGAGATGCTGCTGGTAATGAACAAACTATCTGGGGTTTTAGTGAATGCTCACCCTGATGGTGCGGCAGGGCCGCACCCTACGATTCATCATGGCCCTAGCCTCAACAGAATCGTCAAGATCGAACAGCAAGGTAGCCTGGATGGAGTGAAGCGGAATCCGGGAAGATTGGTGCAGTGTTCTCCCGGATTCCGTTGCACTTCATCCACGCTACGGGTTGCTGTATTCAACGAGTACAGTGAATCGCCGGGGGACAAAACTGAATCGTGATCACTCCCGAAACAAATTCACCTGTAGGGTGCGGCCCTGCCGCACCATGTCCAACTAAAACCAAACCACCTAACAAGTCGGTATAGAGATGCTGCTGGTAATGAACAAACAATCTGGGTTTTTTTACTGAATGCTCACCCTGATGGTGCGGCAGGGCCGCACCCTACGATTCATCATGGCTACGGGTTGCCGTATTCAACGAGGAGAGTGCCTCGCCCGGGGGCGAAACTGAATCGTGATGACTCCCGAAATAAATTGATCTGTAGGGTGCGGCCCTGCCGCACCATCAGGGAGAGAATTCTCCAAAGTTGCAGAAGCCCATAGCAATCACATCTCAGCCTTGAGCCTGCTTCTCGCCATGGTGTCAGCAACCTTCACTGCATAGATCAAACTTCCAAGATCAGCCTGGTCTGTTCCCGCCAGGGGTAGTGCCGTGCCATGATCTACTGATGTGCGGATGATCGGCAGTCCCAAAGTGATGTTGACCGCATGGCCGAAACCGATATGTTTCAGAACAGGTAGGCCCTGGTCGTGGAACATCGCCAGCACAGCATCGGCCTGCTGAAGGTGGATCGGTGTGAACAGCGTATCGGCAGGTAGAGGCCCGATCAGTTGCATGCCCTGACTGTTGAGTTCTGCCAATACAGGTTCGATCACCTCGATCTCCTCCCGTCCAAGATGGCCCTGTTCCCCCGCGTGAGGATTGAGCCCGCATACCAGGATTCGAGGTTGTTTGATTCCAAAGCACTGCTGTAGGTCGTTATGCAGAATGGTGGCGACTCTGCGCAGACGATCTTTGGTGATGGCTTGACTGACATCCTTGAGTGGTAGGTGAGTGGTTGCCAGTGCAACTCGTAGCTCCGGTGTCGCAAGCATCATTACCGGGTGGGCATTGTCACACAAGCCGGAAAGATACTCAGTATGACCGGTAAAAGAGAGACCGGCATCGTTGATCACCCCTTTATGCACCGGGCCGGTAACCATGCCATTGAAATCCCCATTGAGGCAACCTTCGGTAGCGCGCTTCAGGGTTTCAATGACATAGGCTGCATTGTCCGGATTGAGCTTGCCACAGCGCACCTCATTTTGTAGTGACGCCGGCAGATAACGCAGTTGTCCTGGGGGTAGTGGCGAGGGCGGCTGATCTGCTTCAAACGGATGCAGTTTCAGTTCCATTCCCAGGCGTTCCGCCCTCAGCTGCAACAAGTGAGGGTCAGCAATAGCGATAATTTCTGTTTCCGGATAGGGCCGCTGGGCCAGCATGACGCAAATATCCGGTCCTATACCGGCGGGTTCGCCGGGAGTAAGTGCAAGACGTGTGATCAAGGGGTATTCAACTCTTCCAATAGTACTTCAACATAAGCCTCGTCACGCAGGCGACGCAGCCATAGCTCAATAGCCTCTTCCGATTTCTGCTTCTGGATTTCCTGGCGCGCTTTGTTCTTAATAACCTCTTCAGTACTGTCGTGCTGGCGTCGTTCCAGAGGCTGTACGATGTGCCAGCCAAACTGAGATTTAAAGGGCTCACTGATCTGATTCAGCTCCAGGGCATTCATCTGTTCCTCAAATTGAGCAACCAGGTCACCAGGATTTGTCCATCCCAGGTCACCCCCTTTTATAGCCGAAGCCTTATCATCTGAGTGTGACCTGGCCAGGGTTTCGAATAAATCTCCATTGATGATTCGGTCTCTAAGGGTTTCAAGACGCTGACGGGCTTCGTCATCAGAGACGATTTCATTGGTGTTGATCAGAATATGCCGGGCATGAGTCTGATTAATGATCATTTTCTGGCCGCCTTTCACCTCAGCCAGTTTTACAATATGAAAACCTGATGCATTCCGAATCGGTTCGCTGATACTGCCGCTATCCATTTCGTCGACTACGCTGGTGAAGAGGCTGGGTATGCGGGAGGTCTCCACCCATCCGAGGTCACCCCCTTCCAGGGCCTGCCGGCCATCAGAGTATCTTATCGCCAATTCGTTGAAATCAGCACCTTGTGTAAGTTGTTCGTGGATCTCGGATGCCTGCTTCTTGGCTTGCTGGACATCCTGCGGGGAAGCGCCTTCCGGTGTAGCAATAAGGATGTGAAAAAGTCGAACCGCGGTTCGCTGACGGCTGGAACCCATCTCCCGGGCAAGAAAGTTCTTAATATCCTGCTCAGTAATATTGATGCGATTGATCACCTCTTTCTGTTTCAGGCGGTTGATCAGGATGTCTTCCCGCAGCTGCTCTCTGAACAGGGGGAATCTGATGCCATCCGCTTCCAGGGTCTCACGAAGCTGCAGCAGTGTGATTTTGTTGGTTTCAGCGATATTGGAAATGGCCTTGGTCACCGTAGCATCATCCACTCTGAGGCCCAGTCGATCAGCGGCCTGCAGCTGCAGGCGCTTGGCAATCATACGCTCCAGAATCTGCTCCTGAAGAATCTGCATGGGGGGCAGGTTGGTGGGCTTTTGTGTCATTTGCGCCAACATTTCCCGGGTCTTATTGTCGAGTTCGCTCTTCGCGATGACGTCATCATTGACTATCGCCACAATGTAATCCAACTCTTTTACGGCCGAGAGTGAAGCGCTACTGGTGATCAGCAGGCTTAACAGTATAAACAGGGAGACAAGTGGGTATCGTTTAGTCATTAATATCGCTCAGGCTGGAAACCGTAAATAGACTGTTGCAGCTCCTGATCAGCCGATTGGCCAAGTGCACCGAGGCCTCGCAACTCAAGTTGCAACATAAAACGCGTCTCCTCTTCTTCATCTTTATCCTCATTTGCCACATAACGCTGATAGAAGGTTCTGAGTTTCCAGCAGCAGCGGCCACCATACTCGAAACCCACTATTCTATTCATATTCCTTTCATAAAGGTATGAGTGCTTCCATTTTCCGAACAAACTGAGTTTATGGCCAAATGGCCAATAGGCAGAAATATCCAGATCCTCGATAGAATTTCGTTTGAAATTGTAATCAATATTGAACAGCTCTTGCTCATCGGAGTGGTAGCGCAGGGTGAATCGGCCCTTATCGATATTCTCCTCTTCCAGATGAGGATTTCTACGAACACTCAGGGTGGTTTGCCAGGCTCTACCAAAGTGGGCTGCCAATTCAGCCACAACAGCGGACGATGGGTCATCCTCAACCGACCCAGTGAGTTGTACCTCTCTCTCCTCGGAGTAGTAGATCTGACCAATACTGGCACGTAATCGTTCCTGACCATTATCTGCTTGAAACCAGCGGGTAGTCACTCCGAAGGCGATTTGATTGGCATCGCCGAAGCGATCACTTCCGGTAAAACGATTTTCTTTAAACAGATTGGTGAATTTAAGATCCAGGTCGGCGGTATCGAAATCGGGTATAGCTGATTGATCCTCATAAGGGGCATACAGATAGTAGAGTCGGGGTTCCAGTGTCTGGTAGGCTGAATCGCCAAACCAGGAGGTCTCCCGCTCAAAAACCAGTCCGCTGTCGAGGCTGAAGGCGGGTACGAAGTAGTCTGGTTTGGCCTCTTCTGTTGCAGAGTCCCTTTCGAGATCGTAACTGGCGTAATTCAGGCTCACGCTGGGGATCAGGTGTCCCCAGCTGCGCCTTAGCGGCAAGCTGATGCTTGGACGTAGAATCAAGCGTTGACCATTGGTCAGGCTGTCGTGTTTGAAATGGGTATACTCCCCTGTGAAACCGAGTTGAAGTCCAAACGGATTGGAGAAGTTGGAATAACTGGTATGAAACTGAGGCAGGCGGCGATAGGGACGGTTGCTTTCACTCAATGTCTCATCAATGGTCTGGAAGCTCTGTACCCGGCTCAGGAAACGCCAGTCATTGAAGCGATAGCGAATCTCTCCGACCCGTTCTAAATTTCGGGTACTGGTGATGGCCAGTCCTGTACCGAAATCGTCGAGATAGTCACTGTCACTTACCGCATTGGTTTCAATGCGGGTGGTCAAACCACGCATCGGACGACTGGCATGATAAAAGCGCAGTGCCCGCCGCTCCTGGCCATGTTCCGAGCTCTCCAGCTGATCATTGGGTAGAAGCTCGCCACTGATTTCAGTTCGCTGTCTGTCACCCAGATAGCGCAATTCAGCACCCATCATAAGACCCCGCTTACTCATCCAGCGTGGCGTCAGGGTGGCATCATAGTTGGGTGCGAGATTGAAATAGTAGGGGGTCGAGAGTTCACTCCCCAGACGATTGGATGAGCCGACGGAGGGGACAAGAAACCCCGTTTTTCTTCTATCATCCACTGGAAAGGTGAAGTAGGGCAGGTAGAGAATCGGTATCCCCCCCAAACGCAATCGTGCATGTTTGGCGCTTCCCCAGCCCTCGGCCATATCTATCTCCAACTCTGAAGCGGCCAGACTCCAATCATCTCTTCCTGGAGGGCAGGTGGTGTAGGTTACACTCTGATATCTCGACTGCTGCTTGCTGAGAAGATCTATTTTTTCAGCATATCCACGGGCGTTGGCTGTTGTGAGCCTAAATTCCGTATCACTCAACCAGCCACGGTCATTGTCCAGCTCGAGATATCCCTGGTTGGCGCTCATCAACAATCCAGGTTGCTGCAGGTAGAGGTTGCCGAATAGCTCAGCAGCACGACGGCTCTCCCAATAGGTTAAACGATCCGCCTCTGCATAACCGTCGAGACGCCAGAGTTTAACGGCGCCATTTAATTCGCTTTGCCCCCTGTTTTGATCATGAACCATCCAGTCTGCATGAATCTGAATTGGCTCCATAGGCAGGGGTCTTGGGGGAGTGTCAGGGTCATTCAGTTGGTTTTCCGGATCGCAATAGTCCCAGTTGACCCCTTGCTCCAGCCTGGTCGATTCCGCGGCAACCGACAGTGCAGACCAAAGCAGTAGCAGTTGCAATAGATGAGGTTTAAACATTAAGTGGCTTGGGCCTGTGAACACGAATCCAATAGACTCTGCCGGGAGAGAAGCTCCTCTCCAGTCGGGCAGAATCAGCAAATGATAACCTAGTGTGGTGTAACGTATAAACTGTACCAATCAGAGGCCCGTCAATGCCTCAAGACCAGGCGCAGCGCGCAGGCAATGGCAGCGTCCTTGTCAAGCGCAGCAACGCAGGATTGAGGCATTGACGGACCTCCCTTCGGGCGAGACGCTAAGCCGTCATCTGCGTCGTTGCGTGGCTTGGAAAGGGCGCGCCATTCCCGGCGCCACGCGCCTAGCAGCTAACGGCTTAGCGTCTCGCTGATTGGTACAGTTTATACGTTACACCACACGAGCTGGAGAGAAAAACAGCCCCAGGTCGTAATTTTCTTCGTTGATTCGCTGGGGAACCTTTGTTTATGTGGTGTTTCATACAGAGTGACAATATTGGCGCAGGCCTAGTTTTGCACTAGTTCAAAGCCTGGCTATTGATAAATCATCACGCAGAGCGGGATAAATTCGCATAGAATCCACCCACTAAGTTACATGAGGATAACGCTTGACCACTGTTACACGCCGTTTTTTGATGACACTGACCATTCTGATCGTCACTGTCATGGTTGTGGCGCTACTGATTGCCACGCGACCTGAAGCAAATGTGGAGATCAATGAACCTGCAATTACGCGGGTCGAGGTGACCCAGGTCGAACAACGAGACATCCTCCCCGAAGTGACCTATACAGGCGTGCTGCGCCCCCGCCTGACCGCCTCTTTGAGATTCGAAGTCTCTGGAGAACTGCAGGTTCGTCATGTCGAACCAGGTTTTCAAGTGGAAACGGGGGGGCTGTTACTGCAATTGAAAGATGCCGACTATAGGGATGCGCTGATTGAGGCGGAGTCGCAATTGAGTGAGACCCAGGCTACGTTGAAGCGTGACCGTACCCTGCTTGAACTTGCAAGAGAGAATCGCGGTTTGGCTGAGCGGGAATATGAACGACTCGAAAAACTGGGTAAGGGCTCTCTGGCCTCGGTTTCAACCCGCGAAAGTTCTCGTCAGCAGCTGATCAATCTTCAGAGTGAAGAGGCTCGCCTCTCTTTCAGTCTGGAGAGCAGTTTGGCGCGTATGGAGCGGCAAAAGGCAGCCATCAGCCGTGCACAGCGGAATCTTGACCGTACCTCTCTACGGGCGCCATTCTCAGGTCGGGTCAATCGGGTGATGGTGGAGGCAGGAGACTATATATCCGCCAACACGCTGGTAGTGGAGTTGATCGATACCAGCACCCTCGAGCTGCAGGTGGCTGTCAGCAGCGATGTGGTGTCTGCGCTCACCCTTGGCCAGAAGCTGGAAGTCGATGTCGATGGTCAGACGGTTGAGGGTGAACTGGTTGCTTTGCAATACGATCCAGATACCCAGACACACACCTACCCGTTGCGTATACAGATCCAGGAGGAGGGGTTGATTCCTGGGCAGTTGGGTCAGGTCAGGCTACCGCTACGCCCACGAAAGAGTGCGATGATCGTTCCGGCATCCGCGCTATTGCGTGAGGAAGGTAAATATTATCTCTTTCTGGTGCAGAATAAGCGTTTGGTACGGCAATCGGTCACGCCTGGAATACGCCATGGAAATTTACAGATTGTATTGGGTGGTGTGGAGCCGGAAGCACTACTGGTGGCGCGAGATGTTGATGTGTTGAGCCATGACATCGAAGTTCAGATTGAAGATCAAAGGCTCTCCAGTGATTGATTTTTCGATCCGTAATCCACTATTGGTAAACCTGTTTCTGGTCATCATTCTGATGTCTGGCTTGATCTCCTGGTATGCCATGCCACAAGAGATGTTTCCTGTAGTGGAGCAGGATAAGGTCAGTATAAAAACCTTTTTTGAAGGCGCTTCTCCAGAAGAGGTTGAACGGCAGATTACGCTACCCATAGAACAGGAGCTGGATGGCCTGGCAGATATCGATGTGATCAGCTCTACCAGTAACGAGGGTGGCTCGAATATTCTCATCGATTTGAAGAGTGGATCTGATGTAGATAATTTCATGCGTAAAGTCCGTACTGCACTCGATCAGGTTGATGACCTGCCCGAAGAGGCGGAAGAGCCGGAACTGGCCAGACTCGAGACCCGCTTCCCGGTGATCTCAGTGAGTTTGTATGGAGAGATCTCCCGCAGTGAACTCTATCTCATTGCTGAAGAGATCAAAGAGGAGTTGATACAGATTCCTGGCGCCGCCTCGGTCGGGGTTGCTGGCGACAGAGACTGGGAGATCTGGGTGGTTGTCGATCCTCAGGTGCTGGCTGCCAGAAGTGTCTCCCTTAACCAGGTCTCGCAGGCTCTGCGTAACAATCTGAGAGATCTGCCTGGCGGTACTTTAAATGCAACGGGGGGCGATATTCGACTGCGGGGTATGGGCGTGCCCCCTGATCCGCAACAGATGTCCACTATCGTATTGCGTAATAACGAAATGGGTGGGCAGTTACGACTCGGAGATATAGCCAAAGTCCAGCTTAGACATGAAGAGGCATTGACCCTGGGCCGCTTTAACGGCAAGTCTTCGGTTAATCTGACCATCAGTAAAACCAGCCAGGCCAGCACTATCGAAGTGGCGAAGTTGGTGCGGAAGTATGTTCAGGATCGTCAGCAAACCCTTCCTGTCGGGGTTAAGTTAGGTTTGTTCAGTGATCTTTCTGTGTATGTCAAAAATCGTCTTGAGACGGTTAAGTCATCCGGGATAGTCGGCCTGGCCCTGGTTCTGCTGGCACTCTATCTGATGCTTAACTTTCGTGTGGCATTCATCACTGCTCTGGGAATCCCGGTCTCATTTCTGGTGGCAGTGATTGCGCTCTATATGCTCGGCTATAGCATTAATATGGTCTCACTGTTTGCGTTTCTTATCGCCCTTGGACTGATTGTCGATGATGCGATCATTGTCAGTGAAAATGTCTATCGTCATTTAGAGTTGGGAGAGTCTCCGGCAAATGCGGCTACCTTGGGTACGAGCGAGGTCTACTGGCCTGTGGTTGCCTCGACTTCAACCACCATTGCGGCATTCATGCCGATGTTTGCCATTGGTGGCACCATGGGCGCGTTTATATCGGTAATCCCGGTTGTGGTGAGCGCATCACTGTTAGGATCACTGTTGGAGGCATTTGGTGTACTACCCTCTCATGCCAAAGAGATGCTGCGCAAAGCAAGAACTCGAAAGGCTGGAAGAATTGACTGGTCTGCATTAAATCGCCGCTATACCAAACTACTACGCACCTGTTTGGATTATCGATATCCAGTGGCGATGTTGAGCATTGGTGTATTGGTTATTGTGGTTACCTTTGCGGCCACACGAATTCCTTTTCTTCTATTCGGTCATGTGGATGTTGGGCAGTTCTTCGTCAACATAGAGGCGCCCAGTACTTACAGTATCGATGACTCCTCCCGACTGGCAGAAAAACTTGAGAAGACCCTCATGCAGACTTTGGGCGATGACGAGTTGGATACTCTGCTGACCAATGTGGGGGTAACGTTTATCGACTTTCATCGGGTGAAGATGGGCAGTCGCTATATTCAGTTGATCGTCGATCTGAAAAAACAGAAACCCCAGGGCTTTATCGAACAGTGGATATCGCCAGTAGTCAGCTTGAAGTTTAGCTGGGAAGGTAGTCGTGAACGCAGCTCCGCAGAGGTTATTGATGAGGTGCGTAGTGCCCTGCAGCAGATACCGGGTATTCAGCGGATGTCTGTACTGCGTGCCCAGGGAGGGCCGGCTGGTGCTGATGTTGAAGTGGGTATTTTAGGCGAGTCAGTCGATGAAATCAGTCGCTCTGCTGAATTGATACGCGGTTTCATACAACGACTGCCGGGTGTATCGGATGCGCGTCAGGATATGGATCCGGGAAAACTTGAGTATCGTTATGAACTGAATGAGCGTGGGCGACGGTTAGGACTCTCTCAAACGCAATTGGCCGATGCGGTGCGTACCGGCTTTCTGGGGCTCAAACTCTCTTATGTCAGTTGGCAGGACAAGCGAATTCCAGTTCGGCTGATTTACAATGATGAGATTCGTCACGATGCCGGTGCTTTGACCCGTTTACCCATTACATTGGATGATGACCGTACCGTCTATCTGGGAGATGTGGCGGATATTCAGGAGGCCAGGGGGTACAACGCAATCAGTCGGCGAAATCTAAATCGTTTGGCCACGGTAACCGCCGAAGTGGATGCAAAGATCACCACTCCAAATCAGGTTCTTGAGCAGATTAAAACCGAGTTTTCAAAATTGCCGGACGGGCAGCGGATGATTTTTCTTGGAGAAAAGAAAAAGGCTCAAGAGTCAATGGCTGGTATGAAACGGGCTGCGATAATTGCTCTGGCAGTTATCTTTTTTATTCTTGCTGCACTATTTAAGTCACTGCTTGATCCATTGGTGGTTATGTTTGCCATACCATTTGGCGCTATTGGTGTAATACTTGGTCATTGGATATTTGGTTACCATTTACAATTTCTCTCATTGGTAGGGTTTCTGGCATTGACCGGTATTGTGGTCAATGACTCTTTGATACTTATTGATTTTGCAAAGCGTCTAAGGCGTGAAGGTTGGGAACGAAAAGCGGCCCTTGTAGAAGCTGGTCGAGTACGTATTCGTCCCATTCTCTTGACCACGGCAACCACATTCCTTGGTATATCTCCATTAATATTCTTTGCTACAGGACAGACCGCGTTTCTCTCACCTATGGCTGTAAGCCTGGGATTTGGTTTAGTGTTTGCAACAGTGCTGATTCTGCTGGCGCTGCCATGTTTCTATCTGATTGCGGATGATATGCGCAGTCGAGTATTAAAACAGCAGGAGAACCCTCCAGTGGATGACTATATCTCAGAAAGCCCCTAGTGGTTGTGTCACCGTTTTATAGATTGTCAGGTTTAGAAGTAGAAGAGAGAGACACTACCCCACCCTTGTGTGAATCTTTTTGGTGCTATTATTTCGCCCTCCCTAATCAGCTTTTCCTCTGCTTCTCGCCCGTTTTAAAACGGAATTTCAAGAAGCACATTCGGCTGGGATTTGCGTAGGGTGGGGCCATGCCCCACCACATCAGTTGGCGTAGGGTGGGGCCATGCCCCACCACATCAGTTTAAAAAATAGTATGAAGTTATTGGTGTTTTTCAATCGAGATCTACAATAGCGGTGAATAACTAACCGCATGTTGCAGGGATAGCTCTCTACCCAACACGTGTTACAAGGATTTACTCATTTGAAGATGATCAGGTGACGCAGCTAAAGCTATTGTGTACATTCCTACGGGTTTGAATATCGGTTAACGGCAACTGGAGCTTACATGCCACAACGTATCGAGCAGCTGAAAGATTGGTTGAACACTCTGCCTGGAATGGATAGTTACACATTTGAACCGGCATCGGGTGATGCCAGTTTTCGGCGCTATTTTCGTATCGGCGTAGCAGATAAAAGCTATATCGTAATGGATGCACCGCCAGAAAAAGAGGATACAAAACCATTTATTCAGGTGGCAGAAGCTTTTGAAAGTATTGGTTTGAATGTCCCTCATATCCACGCCAAGAATCTCGAACAGGGTTTTTTACTACTTGAGGATTTAGGTGAAACCCTCTATCTGGATAGCCTGTCGAAGCAGACAGTAGATCGTTTGTATGGCGATGCATTGGGTGCACTTGTCACACTACAGGCCTGTGGCCCAGTTAGCGGTTTGCCTCTATATGATCGAGAATTGTTAATCAGCGAGATGAGCCTGTTCAGTGATTGGTTGATAGAGCGGCATCTGAATTTGACCCTGAGTAGTGACGAACGTCAGTTATTGGAAAAGACCTTCAACGAACTCGCAGATAATGCACTGCAGCAACCTCAGGTTTGTGTCCATCGGGATTACCATTCACGAAACCTGATGGTGACTAAATCCCATAATCCCGGAGTAATCGATTTTCAGGATGCAGTTGTTGGGCCGGTGACCTACGATCTGGTCTCTCTTTTACGTGACTGCTATATCGACTGGTCAAAAGAACAAGTCGAGGATTGGGTAAAGGGCTATTTTGAATTGGCTTGCCAATCGGGTGTTTTAAGCCAAGAGCATGAAGATCAGTTTTTAATCTGGTTTGACCTTATGGGGATTCAACGTCATCTGAAAGCAAGCGGTATCTTTGCCAGACTTAATCAGCGTGACGGAAAGCCGGGCTACCTGCAGGATATACCGAGAACATTGAACTATATCGTTGATGTTGCCAGTCGACACAGATCGATGGCTGATCTTGGTGGTTTTTTGAGTGGACGGGTTCTTCCTGCGTTAAGCAATAGACTCTAAGCAAAGTGCTTTACTGACGCTGTTTGTCAGAGGTTTGTAAGATAAACGCAGCAGCGTATCATTCTCCCTACTGAATAGTGTTTACCAACCACAGATACCCTATTTTAATCAGGTAATTCATGCTGTTAGTTCAGAGTTTGAATTCTTAATATGACGTATCTATCTGTATTCACGAACTATTCTTAGAAAAACACCAGTTTGCTGTTGCGATGATTATTTGGCAACAAATAGCGCAACATAAACCAAGTATTTTGCTTGGTCTTACTCTGAACTTAAGTAATAAATTAAGCTAAAATAGTACGTTAACTTATTGATTACATATTTATTTAGTTTTTATAAATTCTATGTGTATCAAATAAACAACAAATTGGTTTTATGTGTCTTTTATGCAAAAAAGGGCTTGCAATTTAAGTTTTCGTTGTCTAATATTCGCATCGTAGTCAAATTTTCTACCCATCAATTCTTCGGAGTTAACTCAAATGAAAAAAGTACTCTCTTTGGCAATCGCCGCTGCCCTGGTGGCTCCTGTTGCAGCTATGGCTGATGCCACTATCTACGGTAAAGTCCGTCAGTCTCTCGATATCGTTGATTTCTCTGATGCGGGCGGCGATGATGAAATCCAGATCAACAACCGTACTTCACGTCTTGGCGTTAAAGGTTCAGAAGACCTGGGTAACGGTCTGACCGGTGTTTACAAGATTGAATATGGTGTGAACATCTCCAGCAAAGGTAGTCACGAGTTCAGCGGTAGCGGCGCACTGGGCGCTCGTAACGCTTTCGTTGGCCTGGCTGGCGGTTTTGGTACTTTCGTAATTGGTCGTCACGACACCCCTCTGAAAATCTCCACCGGTTCTCTGGACTACTTCGGTGACACCGCTGTTGATAACAACCTGGGCTACACCGAAGATCTGCTTGATCTGCGTGCTGACGGTACCCTGGCTTACATCTCACCTGCAATGGCTGGCCTGACCGCTGCTATCGCTCTGGTTCCTGGTGAGAACACAACTGAAGTTGAAGGCGAAGAGGCTGATGGCCTGACCGACGCTTACTCTGTAGCTCTGATGTACTCTAACTTCGGTGTTTTCGCTTCTATCGCTTATGAAGTAGCTACTCCTGAGACCACAGTTCATCCTGTAGTTGGTGGTGACGCTGATGATCACGAAAATATGCGTTTAGGTCTTGGTTACGACGGCGGCATGTTCAAAGTTGGTCTGATCTATGACACCATCGAGAACCCAGTAGACGATTCTACCAGTATCATGCTCAATGGTTCTGTGAAAGCAGGTCCTGGTGCTGTTAAGGCTAAATACTTCAAGGTTGATTCTGATGATTCTACCGGTAGCCTGTTCCGTACCGACAGCCACGATGGTTTCGGCTTCGGTTACGACTACAACCTGAGCAAGCGTACCCAGGTTGCTGCTTACTACGTAACCTCTGAAATGGATGACAGCGGCGACAAATCTAGCGTTGTCAGCTTCCAGGTCAACCACAAATTCTAATCATTATTAGAGTTTAGGTTGTCTCAAAAAGGCGGGGCTCTCTGAGCCCCGCTTTTTTTTGTCTTCTTTTATGCTTCCTAACCTAGACAGATTATTCTGAGGTTCTTGAGTAAAAAAAGTGTGTGAATCGGAGTCTCGATCCTATTTGGGGTGTACTGTTTTCGGACCCTCTTCTGTACCCAGGATCAATACATCCGCCCCGCGCAATGCAAATATTCCAGTCGTCACAACACCAGCGATTGCATTGATCTCATGCTCCATCTCTCTGGGTTTCATGATTTCAAGATTATGTACATCAAGGATGGCGTTACCATTATCTGTTATGAAATCTTCACGCCAGACTGGGGTGCCGCCAAGTTTTACGAGTTGTCGGGCGACATGGCTTCTGGCCATGGGAATAACTTCAACAGGAAGTGGGAATGAGCCCAGCATGTCTACCAATTTGCTCTGGTCGGCGATGCAGACAAAAGATTTACTGGCGCCAGCGATGATCTTTTCCCTGGTCAGGGCGCCACCGCCACCTTTGATCAGGTTGAGATAGTGGTCAGACTCATCAGCACCATCGATATAGACCTCCAGGTCGCCAGTCGAATTCAAGTCCAAGACAGGTATGCCATGGCTTTTCAGTCGTTCTGTTGAAGCATCAGAGCTTGAGACTGCACCCTCTATCTTGCCTTTTACGGTAGCGAGATAGTCTATAAAGTGGTTGACTGTAGAACCGGTGCCTACACCAATGATACCGCCTGTGACATATTGTAAGGCAGCTTCAGCGGCCTGTTTTTTTAGTTCATCTGCATTCATTTGATCCCTCCGGGTACTGCTAGTTAGGCTTAATGAATAAATGGTAATTAAAAACGTGACCAGAAACCATCAGATATGCCCAAGCAAAAAGTACTTGGATCTCTGATATGTTTAATTTATTCCTTAGCACACTAGGCTTGTAATTGATCTGATGACTTAGTTGTTGTCTGTAAAGAGATGCTTTAGGCCTCGCCGGTTACGAGGGATTAAGGTGTGGAAGCATCAAACACAAAAAAATAAGCATCTCAGAACTGTTTTTGTTCGGTTTTAAACCGGCAGTGGGTAATAATACCCATGCAAGTTGAGAAAGTCAGTTATTGTAACCCTGATTGTCATTTGGAATGAGCCAATGCCCCTAGCTTATATAGAAAAAATTCTTCGAGCACGTGTTTACGATGTAGCGAAGGAGACGCCTTTAGATCGCATCAGCCTTCTATCGTCCCGCCTGGACAACCAAGTGTTATTGAAAAGAGAGGATATGCAGCCCGTATTCTCTTTTAAACTGCGTGGCGCTTACAACAAGATGGTCAGTCTGCCTGAAAGCAAACGTGAGCAGGGTGTGATTGCTGCGTCAGCCGGGAATCATGCACAAGGGGTCGCCCTGGCGGCGCAGAGGCTGAAGATTCAGGCATTGATTGTGATGCCAAAGACTACACCATTGATAAAGGTTAAATCAGTACGAAATCTTGGCGCGAAGATCGTCTTGGCGGGTGACTCCTATGATGAGGCTTATGCGAAATCGGTTGAGTTGGCAAAGGAAGAGGGTTTGACCTTTATTCATCCGTTTGATGATCCAGAGGTAATTGCGGGGCAGGGCACTATAGGTATGGAGTTGTTGAGGCAGCATCCTACTCCACCAGAGGCAGTGTTTGTTCCTGTTGGTGGAGGCGGATTGATTGCTGGGGTTGGTGCGTATATCAAATATGTCTACCCTCAAGTAAAGGTTATCGGTGTTGAACCGGAAGATGCACCCTCTCTATATACCGCCTTGGCATCGAAACGTCGTGTTAGGTTGAAGCAGGTGGGCATATTTACCGATGGTGTTGCAGTCAGGCAGGTCGGTAAGGAGACCTTCCGTCTGGCTCGTAAGGTTGTAGATGAGGTGATCCTGGTTAATACAGATGAAATTTGTGCTGCAATCAAGGATATTTTCGATGATACACGGACCATAGCAGAACCTGCTGGAGCGCTCGCTATTGCTGGATTGAAACGCTATGTAAAACGTGAGGGTTGTCGAGGAAAAGACCTGATTGCTATCAATAGCGGTGCGAATATCAATTTTGATCGTCTACGCCATGTTGCTGAACGGGCTGAGTTTGGTGAACGTAGGGAAGCTCTGTTTGCAGTACAGATCCCTGAAAAGCCTGGTAGCTTCTTTCGTTTCTGTCAACTTATTGGCAAGCGAAGCATTACAGAGTTTAACTATCGTTTCTGTGATGCAGTAAAAGCGCAAATATTTGTTGGAATTGAGTTGAGTGGCGGCGACGAAGAGCGTGAGTCACTATTCCAGCGATTTTTGGATAAAGGTTACTCTGTTGTTGATATGACCGATAATGAGACTGCCAAGTTGCATATACGATATATGGTTGGCGGGCATGCTAAAGGGATCGGGGATGAATGTCTGATACGTTTTGAGTTCCCAGAGAGGCCTGGTGCGCTACTCTACTTCCTTAACCATTTGGGTAAGGAGTGGAATATAAGTCTGTTCCACTATCGGAATCATGGCGCGGCCTATGGGCGTGTTTTGATGGGGATTCAGGTGCCGCAAACTGAGAAAAGTGAGTTTATACGGAAACTTAAAGGTCTTGATTATCCCTTTTGGGATGAGACTGATAACCCGGCATACCGCTTGTTTGCTGGAGTTAGCGAAGATTGAGAGGGCGAGAAGCAACAAACCCCGCATTGCGGGGTTTGTTGTTGCTAATGCCTAGCTCGCGGCCCTTTTCTTTCTAGGAGTCACTTTCCTAGGACGTGCCGGTCTCTTTTTGGCAGCTACCTTCTTTTTAGCTGTCTTTTTCTTGGTGACCTTTTTCTTTGCCACCTTTTTCTTAGTAGCCTTCTTCTTAGCTACCTTCTTTTTAGCCGACCGCTTTTTAGTCGTCTTCTTAGCTACCCGCTTCTTAGTGGCTTTCTTCTTTGCCACTCTCTTCTTGGTAGCCTTCTTTTTAGCTGTCTTCTTTTTGGTCACTTTCTTTTTAGCGACCTTCTTTTTGGTAGCTCTCTTCTTCGCTGCTACCTTTTTCTTAGCTACCTTTTTCTTGGTGGCTGCTCTCTTCTTAGTTGTTACCTTCTTTTTGGTAGCTCTTTTCTTAACAGCTACCTTCTTGGTTGTGGTTGAACGTTTTGCTGCTGCCTTCTTTTTGGCGGCTTTTTTCTTCGCCATGTATGTTCCCTCCCAGAAGAACTACCTAACAGATGAACTGAGTATAATTCAGCTTTTAAAAAAATCCAGAACATAAAGCAATCTTTTGTTAATTAATTCAACTTGTTGTTACTTTTTTTGCCCATGTAAGTCTATTTTGACGTGATTACGATCAAAAATGGGTGTTGATCTTATATTTCTCGTTAGAGGTTGAAGTAGAAAAATCAGGATATCTGTTTAACTTCTTTCATTTGAATAACGATATGTAAGCCTATCTGATGGCGCCACTCTATGGAGCCGCTAGATAAAATATGATTAACATCCCTTGTTGTTGATCTGCTTTCTGATGCAATTCTATCTCTTTCAAAAGCCTCTTTAACGCTTTATGAAGTCAATCAGTATGCTATGGCTCCATCCAACTGCATTTTTTATATCGCTAAGAGATGCAATAACGTGACTATGTTATGGCTCTACTTATGAGTGTGTATAGTTTGCCAACTACCACTGAACCGAATGAGGCGTTGTCATGTTATTGATGTGATTCTATATGAATCAAGATTGATGCTGATCGTTGGTTGATGTCATATCGGCGTACTATGTTTGATAGTGATACCAGCTTAGGCTTATGCGCTGATTCTTTAACTCAAACCACCTGATTATTGATTTAACTTTGCTCATCAAGGGTCGTATTCTTATTTGGTGAGGTTGTCAGATAGAAGGTCAAGATTCATTGCAGGTAGCGCCAGTGTTGTCCGCAAAACTATGTTCAGCAGTGGTTTCTCCGGTTAAATGGAGTGTCAGAAAGAGTAGAGACCTGATTCAGTTATGACCTGATCGAGAGGAATATCCCATGTATTGCTATCCAGCATGGGTTGTAATTGAAAATCATGCGCCAGACCGACCATCTTAGGACCTCGCAGGTGAGTACGAAATCGTTTGAATGCAAATGTACGATCGTAATACCCACCCCCCATGCCTATTCGGTTGCCCTCCAGATCAAAAGCAATCAGTGGCACGAACACCATATCCAGAGACCAGGGACTGATTAACTGCTGATATTTGAAGATTGGTTCAGGAATACCGAATTTGTTGGCCTTTAGCTTTGAGTTGTAGGAGTAGGGGGCAAACAAGAGTCCAATGTCAGGGATATTTCGTAATATCGGCAGGTAGGGGGTCTTTGCAGACCTTAGCGCTTCAGTCAGTAGTGGATATGGGTCGATTTCACCTGAGACAGCATGGTAGAAAGCGATACGCTTACTCTGTCTGAAGGCTTTTAGGTTAGATGCTAAGCGAGATATCTGCAGACTATGTCTTTTGAGTGTCTGCCGGCTGAGTTGGCGACGTTTGGTTTTGATCTGTTGTCGAAGTAATTGAATATGCATGGGTATTGATGGGAGAAGTGACACCCCCGTTTGTGCCGTCGCTTACCATTGTTCTTGAACCAGAGGGTTCAAGTGGGGACAACAGTAGCAACCTCAGGCTTTCCGCATGAAAACGGACATGCACACCGGTGCTAGCATTATGTCCCCAGGGTAGATATTAGGCTCAAGAAAATACCCGGGTCACTAACATGCACCACAGGGGGGTCACAACTTAAGGCTAAACCTATTTGGATCAAAGTTCCAGTTGATTGGTGGTGTTGAGTGCAATCTCGATCTTCTCTTGCAGGCTCTTTATGCGTCGCGTGATGTTTTGAGAGCCGTCATCCTTGGTTTTCTGGCTGAGGAGAAGGTCGTTGGCAATATTCAGTGCTGACATTACCGCAATTCTCTCAGTACCGATAATCCGCCCACCCTGTCGAATTTCACGCATCTGGCCATCTACATATGCTGCAGCCTGTAACAGTGACTCACGCTCATCCGGATGGCAGGATATACGATACTCTTTGTCCAGGATCGAGACGGTGACCGGTAAAATATCGCTATTCACTGAGGTGCTTCCATTGATTTAAGCCGGGTGATCATGGCTTCAACTCGGGTTCGTGCCAGCTCGGTTTTCTCAATCAATGCGGCTCGTTCTGCTACAAGGTTGTCCTGTCTCATACGTAAGGATTTATTTTCGTCCTTGAGGTAGGAACAGGCGCGTATCAGCTCTTCAACACGGACTTCGAGTGCCTGCAGATCAAATTCGGCTGGATTTTGTGTCTCTTTCTCTGTCATGGGCATCAATATAGTGGGCAGTTTGTGGTGGGTCAATCACTATAACTGCATGATATGATTCGAATCTATAAACTCCATGCTGGAATTGGTCATGCTAAGTCGAGCACTACACTAGTCTACAGCAAGGCATCATAACTAATGTAGTACATCTACACTAAGTTCATATAATCCAGCCGAAGAGCTGTAGTCGTGAGTCTTACATTTAAAAATAGATGGTAAGGGAGTTCAAGAAATCTCTCGATCCAGCTTGTGTTTGTTGCCAAAGGAATCACTCTTTTTGCGGGGTAAGGTCTTGATTCCGGGTATCCTTGAAGTCAATAACATGAACTATTAAGGTGCTGCACTGTTAACAATTTAAGAGGCATGAAGGAAATGAGATGTTAGATGATAAGCAGATGCCTGAATATGAGCATCTCGAGAAGCTACTAGGGGTCATGAGTTCAGATGTCGGGGCGAGTGAATTGCACGGCTTAATCAGTGGATTGATTTGTGCCGGTACGCCAGAGGCAGCTGTTGATTGGATTACAGCATTTTTCGAAGCCTGGCCCGCTGAAGATCTGCTGGCTCAAGAAGCCAGAGAGCTTATCGGGCAGCTCTATTATGCTTCCAAGCGTCAGATCACTCATGATGAATACTCATTCATGCCTTTACTTCCTGAAGAGGAGGAATCAATTGCGCAACGCGCCAAAGGCTTGAGTGAATGGTGCGAAGGCTATCTCTATGGACTTGGGTTGGCTGGGGTGACGGAAAGCAATCTGTCTGGTGATGCTAAAGAGGCGATTCAGGATCTGAGTCACTTCACCCGCCTGGACTATGAAGAGCTTGAATCGGGTGAAGCAACAGAGATGGCCTATGTTGAACTACAGGAGTTCCTTAAAGTGGTTACACTGCTGATGTGGGAAGAGCTGGTCAGCATTAGGGGAGATGAGAGTGCAGATAAATGAGTTTAAGCGCCGTCGGCGTGAATTGATGCGTATGATGGGGCCGGGCAGTATTGCGATCCTGCCTACTGCTCCTCAGCTGATTCGCAACCGCGATGTGCACTATCCTTATCGTCCGGACAGTGATTTTTTCTACCTCACAGGTTTTCCCGAACCTGAGGCGGTGTTGGTTCTGATTCCCGGTCGCAAGCAGGCTGAATATATCTTATTCAATCGTGAATCAGATCCTGTTAAAGAGTTATGGGATGGCGCCAGAGCAGGACAAGAAGGGGCCTGTGAAAAGTATGCTGCAGATGACTCCTTTCCAATTGGTGATCTGAATGACATTCTGCCTCGAATGTTGGAGCAGTGTGAGCGAATCTTCTATGTCATGGGGTGTAATCCGCAATTCGACAAGCGGCTATCAGAGTGGATAAACACAATCCGATGCGAATCCCGTACTGGTGCTCAGGGACCTGTGGAGATAATTGCCCTTGATCACTATTTACACGAGATGCGTCTGATTAAAAGTCGTTCCGAGTTGAAGGTCTTACGCCAAGCCGCGAAAATCTCCGCTCAGGCGCACAAGAAGGTCATGCAGGCATGCAAGCCGGGTGTTTGGGAGTATCAACTCGAAGCTGAGTTCGTCAAGGTGTGCAGTCATCAAGGTGCAAGGGATCAAGCTTATCCACCTATTGTTGGCGGTGGTGAGAATGCCTGTACATTGCATTATATCGATAACGAAGCGCAGCTTCAGGCGAAGCAGATGCTGCTGATCGATGCCGGGTGTGAATATGACTACTATGCCTCTGACATCACTCGAAGCTATCCGGTAAATGGTAGTTTCAGTGAACCCCAGCGCCAGTTGTATGAATTGGTACTGGCGGCTCAGGAAGCCGCAATCGAGAAAGTGAAGCCAGGTAATCATTGGAATGAGCCACATGATGCGGCAGTACGAACTATCACTCGTGGCTTGATCAAGTTGGGCATTATCAAAGGAACTCTGGCTAAATCCATTCGTGATGAAAAATATAAACCCTTCTTTCCCCATCGAACCGGTCATTGGCTGGGAATGGATGTGCACGATGTAGGTGATTACAAAGTGGATGGTACTTGGCGTATGTTCGAGCCAGGGATGGTTTTAACCATTGAACCCGGCCTCTATATACCTGCTGGGACAAAAGGTGTGGCAAAAAAATGGTGGAATATTGGTATCCGCATTGAGGATGATGTGGTTGTAACCAAGCAAGGGTCTGATGTGTTGACTAAGGATGTTCCGAAGACGGTTTCTGAGATTGAATCGATAATGGCAGGATGAACGGCGTGACGGATCAATATGACATTCTGATAGTCGGTGGCGGTATGGTTGGCGCCAGTCTTGCTCACGCCCTCAGCGGTCAGGGTTATACGATTGGTGTAATAGAGGCCTGGCCATTGGATTCCACGCTCCAGCCAAGCTATGACGATCGGGTTATAGCACTCTCCTGGGGGAGTCGTCTGATACTTGAGGGCATGGGTGTCTGGCGTGGTATTGAGCCGGTTGCTCAGCCAATATTGGATATACATATCTCTGATCGCGGACACTTTGGCTTTACCCGCCTGAATCATCAGCAGGAGGGAGTTGATGCTTTGGGGTATGTGGTCACTGCGCGAGCCCTTGGCAGTGCCTTGCTGAATGAGCTTGAGCATCGCCCTGATGTCAATTTGATCTGTCCTGCAAACTTAAAAAGTTTTTCTGTTTCGGACAGCCGTGTCGAAGTGAAAATCGAACATGAAAATGTTGAGCGTCAAATCAACAGCCGACTGTTGGTTGCAGCAGATGGTGGAGATTCGCTGGTGAGGCGATTCCTTTCGATACCTTTGAAAGAGCGAGGTTATGGTCAGACCGCAATTATTGCCAACCTCAGCAGTGATAGAGCACATCAGAGTGTCGCCTATGAGCGCTTCACCGATTCCGGGCCACTTGCCCTGTTGCCGATGACTGATGATCGTCTCTCAATGGTGTGGACGGCGGAAGATCATCAGGTCGCTGATTTGATGGGGCTTAAGGATGATCTCTTTTTAGAGCGTTTACAGGATAGGTTCGGTTATCGTTTGGGGCACTTATGCCGTTTGGGCAAGCGGGTCGCCTACCCACTGCGGCTTCGCCAAGCTGTGGAACAGGTTCGTTCTCGCATTGCTCTGGTTGGAAATGCGGCTCACGCAATTCATCCAGTCACTGGTCAGGGATTCAACCTGGGTTTGCGGGATGTTGCCGTACTGGCAGATGTGCTTACTGAAGCCGCAAAGCATGGAGAGGATCCAGGGGATCTTTCCCTGTTAAATGAATATCGCAAATGGCGCGAGGGAGACCAGAACAGGGTGGCGGCCATTACTGATGGACTGGCGCGTCTGTTTGCCAATCCGTTTGGTCCGCTAAGATTGATGCGTAATATGGGACTCGTTGGTCTTGATCTGTTGCCTGGTTTAAAGCATCAGGTTGCCAGGCAGTTTATGGGGGTCAATAGCAGGCGCCAATCAAAATTGGGTAGAGGAGTTTAATCATGACAGATCCAAAGTCGCAACCTGACTTCGATTTACTGATTGTTGGCGGCGGCATGGTGGGTAGTGCTTTGGCCTGTGCTATGGCGGACGCAGGGTTTGATGTCTGTATCGTGGATCTACGGGAACCCGCTCGCAATTGGCCGCAACAGGAGGTGGACCTTCGAGTCTCTGCCTTGACCCGCGCTTCACAACGAATTCTGGAAAATCTTAAAGCCTGGCCACGGATGACTGAGATGCGGGTCAGTCCCTATAGCAAGATGGAGGTTTGGGATGCGGGTGGCAATGGACGCATTCGATTCAGTGCAGCAGAGATCGGTGAAATAGATCTGGGACATATCGTTGAAAACAGAGTCACCCAATTAGCTTTATGGGAGCGTCTTGAGTCCTACCCGAATGTGCGAATCAGCTTTCCTGAGCGGGTGAGTAGTTTGAATTTGAGCCAGGTGCCTGAGGTTGTCCTTCAGAGTGGTGAGCGTCTGACTGCAAAACTGATTGTCGCTGCTGATGGGCGTGATTCTGAGGTCAGACACTTGGCGGATATTGCAACCAAGGGTTGGGATTATGATCAGCATGCGATTGTCGCCACAATCAAGCCGGAGAGGTTTCATCAACATACCGCAATGCAGCGATTCATGAGTTCCGGGCCACTTGCACTGTTACCGATTGATGATGGGCGATGCTCTATTGTCTGGTCCACTTCGCCGACGCAAGCAGAAGTGCTGATGGCGCTTGATGATGCCGATTTCTGCGAGGAGCTGACTCAGGCCAGTGAGTCTGTTCTGGGGGATATTCTTGAAGTCGGGCCTCGTGGTATTTTTCCGTTGCGACTCGAGCATGCAGAGACCTATATCCAACCTGGGTTAGCCCTGATCGGGGATGCGGCTCATGCAATGCATCCGCTTGCGGGCCAGGGGGTCAACCTGGGTCTGATGGATGCGATGACGCTGGTTGATGTCCTGACTGATGCACGTAGAGCCGGCAGGCCAATTGGCTCTATGAGTACGCTGCGACGTTATGAGAGAGCAAGAAAAGGGGCCAATATTGCAATGTTGGGCGCGATGGATGGATTCAAGCGTCTGTTCAGCAATGAAGTGCCCCCGTTGAAGCTGCTGAGGAATCTGGGCTTGAATCTCGCTGACCGTTCAGGATTTTTAAAGCAGCAGCTGATACGCCGAGCGCTGGGGGTTATCGGGGACAGGCCCAGATTGGCCCGTTGACCATGATAAATTCTGAGGTTTTTGCCGATTGGCAACGGCTCAGTGGCAAGGTATAGTCTCAACTCGACCCGCCCCCGTGGGAGAGATCGGTGAAAGCCGACGCCGAAGGCGCAAAACCGCCCGGAATCGCTCAGGCAAAAGGACCGTGGGGGTAAGCCATCGTTTTGTAAGGCTTAGATCGACTCTGGAGAGTGGTGTAATAGCACCCACCGACGGGGCAGGCGCTCTAGATTGAAGTGCGCCAAACTCTCAGGTTTAGGACAGAGGGGCGGCGTGGATGTATTCATCCGCGCCGCCCTTTTGCGTTTAAAACCGAGAGAATGTTAATGAATAAACAGACAGTTCTTTATGCCAAGCATCAGGCGATGGGTGCAAAGCTGGTTCCATTCGGTGGTTGGGATATGCCACTGCACTACGGTTCGCAGTTACAAGAGCACCATCAGGTGCGTAGAGATGCAGGGATGTTCGATGTCTCTCATATGACCGTAGTCGACCTGAAAGGGGCTGGGGTCAGGTCCTTTCTTCGTTATCTTCTCGCGAATGATGTCAATCGCTTAAAAGTTATTGGCAAGGCGCTCTATACCTGCATGCTCAATGAGCAGGGCGGGGTGGTTGATGACCTTATCGTCTACTATCTCGGCGATGAGTGGTATCGGTTGGTGGTGAATGCCGCCACTACTGAGAAAGATCTTGCATGGATGGAGGCCCAGTCTGCTGAATTCGATCTGAAGATAACGCCAAGGCGTGATTTAGCCATGATTGCAGTGCAGGGACCGAATGCAAAATCGAAGACCCTGCCCCTGCTCTCTCAGCAGCTGCAACAGACCGGCTCTGATCTGAAACCCTTCAACGCGGTTGCTGATGGTGATTGGTTTCTCGCCAGTACAGGTTATACCGGTGAAGATGGCTTCGAGATTATGCTGCCTGGAGATCAGGCTGCAGATTTCTGGCAAAGCCTGAATGATGCCGGGGTGGCGCCTTGCGGTCTTGGTTCAAGGGATACCTTGCGTTTGGAGGCTGGAATGAATCTCTATGGTTCCGATATGGACGAAGAGACGACACCACTGGAATCGGGCTTGGCCTGGACAGTAGCCTGGGAACCTGATGATCGGCAATTTATAGGTCGAGGGAAGCTGGAGTCACAGCGAAATGATCCGCAGAAAAAGAAATTCATCGGATTAGTCTTGACCGGACGAGGGGTGCTGCGTAACCATTTGAAACTGTTTAATGGAGAGCAGGAGATTGGTGAGATCACATCAGGAGGGTTTGCCCCTACCCTGGAGAGATCCATCGCTTTTGCCCGTGTATCACCTGATGTTGGCGACCACTGTGAAGTTGAAATTCGCGGTAAACGGGTTCCGGCAGAGGTGGTAAAACCACCATTCGCACGCCAAGGCAAAGCCGTTTTGGCACTCTGAAATCAACTATTTCTAAAGGATATTCACATGAGCAATGCACCTGTAGACCGCCGTTATGCGAAATCTCACGAATGGGTAAAAGATGAAGGCGACGGTAGTTTAACTATTGGTATAACAGATCACGCTCAGGAGCTGTTAGGTGATCTTGTCTTTGTCGATCTGCCGGAAGTTGGACAAACCCTCGAAATGGGAAATGATTGTGCAGTTGTTGAGTCGGTTAAAGCTGCCTCAGATGTATACAGTCCTGTGAGTGGTGAAGTGATCGCTATCAATGAGGCACTGGATGGTGCGCCTGAAACCATCAATGAAGATGCTTTCGGTGAAGGCTGGATGTTCAAAATCAAACCATCTGACGCAGCTGAATTAGCAAATCTGCTGGATGCAGAGAGTTACGATGCCCTTGTAGCAGAAGAAGAGTAAAGCTCAAGGTTTCTTTCAAGTAAGACAAGAGGCGGGTATGCCATTTATCCCTCACACTGAAGAAGATATTCAGGAGATGCTATCGACCATAGGCGTTGACAGCATCGATGACCTGTTTGATGAAATTCCTGAGGCACTTCGTTGCGGCGAGTTGGAGGAGATTCCCTCTGGTTTGCCTGAAATGGAGGTCTCCAGATTGATGCGGGCGCGGGCCCGCACTGATGGTCAACCACTCTGTTTTATTGGGGCGGGGGCCTATGATCATCACATCCCCGCTGCAGTCTGGGAGCTGACCACTCGGGGTGAATTCTATACGGCATACACCCCTTATCAGGCAGAGGCCAGCCAGGGAACATTGCAACTATTGTATGAGTTTCAGTCGATGATGACTGGTCTGATGGCTATGGATGTCTCCAATGCCTCGCTCTACGATGGTGCTTCGGCACTGGCCGAGGCGGTACTGATGGCTGTCAGAGCAAATCGCAAATCCAAATCGAAGCGGATACTGATGCCAAAAAATCTACACCCAGCTTATCGTCGGGTGGTCTATAGCATAGTTCGCAATCAGCAGATCGAGTTGGTGGAAGTCAACTATGATAGCGCCAGTGGTCAGGTCGATATGAGTGATCTGGAGCGGTTTGCGGGAGAGGATTATGCGGCACTGGTTATTCCTCAGCCCAACTTTTTCGGTGTGCTGGAGCAGACGGATGAGTTGACAGACTGGGCCCATCGCAACGGTATGCTGGCTATTGCGGTGGTCAACCCACTGGCAATGTCGATCCTTAAACCTGCAGGTGAATGGGGTGAACAGGGTGCGGATATCTGTTGTGGTGAAGGACAGCCACTAGGTGCGCCACTGGCTTCAGGTGGGCCCTATTTCGGATTCTTATGTTGTACCGATAAATTGGTTCGCCAGATGCCTGGCAGAATAATCGGCAAGACTGTCGATCTGGATGGTAAACCTGGATATGCACTGACCCTGCAAGCACGGGAGCAGCATATCCGGCGTTCAAAAGCGACTTCCAACATCTGTACCAATCAGGGGCTGATGGTGACTGCTGCGACCATACACATGGCGATCATGGGTGCGGAGGGTTTGCAGCGGGTTGCTGCCGCCAGCCATGCCAATACACTCAAACTCAGTCAGGCACTTTCAGGCTTGCCGGGCGTGAAGCCAAAATTTACTGGTTCGGTTTTTCATGAGCAGGTACTTGAACTACCCATTGAAACCGGTGATGCGTTGCGTCTGCTTGCTGCTCACAATGTGCTCGGTGGTTATGATCTGAAAGATGACTACCCGGAGTTGGGTAGTGCGCTACTGGTATGTGCTACCGAGTTACGCAGTGATGAAGATATTGAGAGCTATCACGGCAAGTTGGAACGGGTGATTCAATCTCAAGTCGAGACGCCCTGTCAGTTGAAACCTGATTGGTAAGCGGGGAACTATGATTTACGACTATTCACGAAACGGTCGCCGGGCTACAGCCCAGGCACCTTTAGAGATGGCTGAATTGACTGATATCCCAGAAGAGATGCGTCGCACCAGTCGACCTTCTCTTCCCCAGGTATCTGAGATGCAGGCGGTGCGGCACTATACCCGCCTTTCACAAAAGAACTTCGCCATTGATACCCACTTCTATCCGTTGGGTTCATGCACCATGAAATACAACCCCAGGGCCTGTAATACTCTGGCCAGCTTGCCTGGGTTGGCAACCCGCCATCCTCTGGCGCCAGATACGCACAGCCAGGGTTTCCTGGCCTGTATGCATGAGTTGCAGGAGATCCTCAAAACAGTTACTGGAATGCATGCTGTCTCTCTCTCTCCCGCAGCTGGTGCTCAGGGTGAGTTTGCTGGTGTTGCGATGATCCGGGCCTACCATGATGCCCGGGGTGATACAGCGCGAAATGAGATCCTGGTTCCGGATGCTGCGCATGGCACCAACCCGGCGTCAGCTGTGATGTGTGGTTACAAAACAAGGGAGATTCCAACCGGATCGAATGGAGACATCGATGTGGCGGCGTTGCAAGCCTCATTGGGGCCGCAAACCGCAGGCATCATGCTCACCAATCCGTCTACTGTTGGTGTATTCGAGAGACGCATCAAAGAGATTGCTGGCATGGTGCATGAGGCGGGTGGCCTACTCTACTATGATGGCGCCAATTTGAATGCCATCTTAGGCAAAGTGCGCCCGGGTGATATGGGTTTTGATGTTATCCATATGAATCTTCATAAAACATTTTCAACGCCACATGGCGGCGGTGGTCCGGGTGCAGGTCCTGTTGGGGTGAGTGAACGGCTGGAACCCTATCTACCCGTTCCCTTGGTTGATTTTGATGGCCATGATTATCGCTGGCTTACTCAGAAAGATCGTCCTGACACCATCGGGCAGCTCTCGGCGTTTGCCGGTAATGCCGGGGTCTTGTTACGTGCTTATGTCTATGCCCGCTTGCTGGGTCGCGAAGGAATGCACCGGGTATCGGAATTTTCCACCCTGAATGCCAACTATCTGTTGAAACGTTTAATGGATGCCGGTTTTGATGCTGCTTATCCAACACGCAGAGCCAGCCATGAATTCATTCTGACCTTGAAGAAACAGGCCAAAGAACTGAACGTGAATACCATGGACTTTGCCAAACGGCTGCTCGACTACGGGGTGCATGCACCTACCACCTATTTTCCTCTATTGGTGCCTGAATGCCTGTTGATTGAACCGACTGAGACTGAAGCCAAGGAGGAACTGGATCAGTTTGTCGACATTATGTGTAAGATAAAGGGTGAAGCTGAGAGTCAACCTGATGTGGTGAAAAATGCACCACACACCATGCCGGTAAAAAGGCTTGATGATGTGAGAGCTGCACGTGAGCTCGATCTGGCCTGGAAGGGAGAGTAGTCAGGATATGATTTAGACCTGGTATGAAATGCCATACCAGGTTAAGCGCGCGCTCTTATCTCTGTACAATAGTCACAACTGAAACTTATCGCGACAAGAGGTAGCTATGTCGGCATTGATCTGTGGTTCATTCGCATTCGATACCATTATGGTCTTTCATGACCACTTCAAACATCACATTCTTCCCGAACAAGTCCATATCCTGAATGTATCTTTTCTGGTGCCCGATATGCGCCGGGAGTTTGGTGGTTGCGCAGGGAATATTGCCTATAACCTGAATATGCTGGGAGGCAAAGGAAAGCCGGTAGGGACTGTTGGCGATGACTTTGAACCCTATGCCAAATGGATGGGCGAGTGCGGTGTCAGTCTGGATCATGTTCGAGTGATACCGGGTAGTTATACTGCCCAGGCTTACATCACAACTGATAAGGACGATAATCAGATTACCGCTTTCCATCCGGGAGCGATGAACCAGGCTCATGATATCGATGTCTCAAAAATTGAGGGTTGCACATTGGGGATGGTATCTCCTGATGGGCGTCAGGGCATGGTGGATCACGCCAAACAGTTTGTAGAGAGTGGGGTGCCTTTTATCTTTGATCCTGGTCAAGGCATGCCGATGTTCGATGGGGATAGTCTGCTTGAGTTTGCGGAGCAGGCGACATGGATGGCCTTCAATGATTATGAAGCCATGCTGATGCAGGAAAGAACCGGGAAGAGTCTGAAACAATTGGCGCAAATGGTTGAGGGCGTAGTTGTTACCCGAGGTGCAGAAGGTTCTGAGATTATTACCCAGGATAAGGTTTTCGAGATCCCCAATGCTCCGGTAAAAGCGGTAGTTGATCCCACGGGCTGTGGTGATGCTTATCGTGCCGGCCTGATTTATGGTCTGATGAATGATATGGATTGGGAGACCACTGGCAGAATAGCTTCATTGATGGGCGCGGTAAAAATTGAACAAGCTGGAACCCAAAATCATTTTGTCACCGTGGAAGAGTTAGGGCATAGGTTTGAGAAGGCATTTGACTATAAGTTCTGAGCTTATTAACCCGGTGACTAAGTATTCTCTTACGCCCTGGTCTAAATTTGTGATGCTAAATCTTGCTCTGTTTTAGGAGGTGTGAAAATGGGTGATTGCGATAGCCATCAGCCATCATTGAAACCTGTTGATGAAGCACTCTCCTACCTGCTGCAACAGGCAGTATCGGTTATAGAGAAAGAGTCAGTGCCGTTAGAGCAGGCCTTAGGCAGGGTGTTGGCTGAGCCTGTCAATAGTCAGGTCGATGTGCCTCCCTGGGATAATAGCGCCATGGATGGGTATGCACTGAGGTCATCAGATCTCTCTGGAGAGGTCGAGCATCTGGTTATCGATCAACGCATAGCCGCAGGATCGGTTGGAGAGCCATTGGCGCCTGGGTCGGCTGCTCGCATCTTTACCGGTGCGCCGATTCCGCCAGGTGCGGATGTCGTTGTCATGCAGGAGGTCTGCGAAGCGCGTGATGATCACCTGATCGTCAATGAAAAAACGGTCGTCGGTGCAAATATCAGGCGCGCCGGAGAGGATATTTTACAGGGAGAGGTGGTTCTCAAGCCTGGCTTGAGATTAGCGCCCCAGCACCTTGGTTTGGCCGCCTCGGTTGGTGTTGATGAGCTGAGAGTCTACCGGAAGCTTAAGGTGGCACTGTTTTCCAGTGGTGATGAACTGGTTATGCCAGGCAGAGATCTGGGGCCCGGGCAGATCTATAATTCCAATCAATTTACCCTTGTGGGCCTGGTGCAGCAGCTTGGTTGCGAAGTGGTTCAGATGGGTATCGTGGAAGATACTTTTAAAGCAACTTGTGAAGCCCTGCAACAGGGGGCAGAAGAGGCGGATCTGGTGCTGGCTTCCGGGGGTGTTTCTGTCGGAGAGGAGGATCATGTGAAGCCGGCAGTGGAGAGTCTGGGTTCTCTGGAGTTATGGAAAATCGCCAGCAGACCAGGAAAGCCGTTGGCTTTTGGACATATCAATGGAACACCATTTTTAGGTTCACCCGGTAATCCGGTTTCACTATTTGTAACCTTCTCGATATTCACCAGGCCCTATATCAAGAGTATGCAGGGGGTGACTGAGGGTGTGCAGCCCCTGGCGCGTAAGGTTGTTGCGGGTTTCAAGAAAGGCGACTCGGACAAACGCCAGGAGTATGCTCGCGGACGGTTGGAAGTTGATGAGCAGGGGCGAGAGGTGGTGAGACTCTTTTCCAATCCTTCATCCGGAGTACTGACCTCAGTAGCCTGGGCCAATGGATTGGTGGTTCTACCGCCATTGACAGCTGTTGCTCCTGGGGATCTTGTTGATTTTATTCCCTATAGTGAGTTGATGGTCTAATCTCAAGAGCCTATCTGTTGAAACTGTTTGGCCTGTTGTTCTAAGCCTGATTAGCGTAGGTTCACCGAACAATTTTTCAGAAAAATTAGCAAATTAGTCACAGAATGGAGCGGTCAACTGAATTTTTTAGGTTCAAATCGCTGCACCCTATTCGGTAATGCCGAAACGGCCGTTTCAGTCTGCACTGAGGATTCCTGAATGATTCAACTACGTCTATTTGCCAGATTTCGTGAAGAGCTGGGAGTCGATTCCGAGTCTATAACGTCGGATAATATCTACTGTGTTGAGGATCTTTTACAGCAATTGCGTGAAAGAGAGGGTGCCTGGTCACGACTTTTAGCTGCTGACCAACGCATAATGATGGCAGTTAACCAGGAGATGGCTAATTCACAGACCCCTTTAGAGGAGGGGGATGAGGTAGCACTATTTCCACCGGTAACTGGAGGCTGAGAAATGTTCAGCATCAGCATTGATAGTGAGCCGTTTGACCCGAATCTGGAAGTGGATCTGTTGCGGGGCGACAATCCAGCCATTGGGGCGGTGGTGAGCTTTGTTGGTCTTATGCGTGACCTCAATGATGGAGATAGGGTTGATCATCTCTTTCTGGAGCACTATCCCGGAATGACTGAGAAGGCCTTGGAGAAGATTGTCTCAGTAGCTTTTGAGCGCTGGTCTTTGCAGGGATGCCGTGTGGTACACCGGGTAGGGGCGTTAAAACCCACTGATCCCATCGTATTGGTCGCAGTAGCTTCATCCCACAGAAAAGAGGCTTTTAAAGCTTGTGAATTCATTATTGACTATTTAAAGACTCAGGCGCCTTTTTGGAAGAAAGAGGCTACTGAAAATGGTGAGCGATGGGTTGATGCAAGGCAAAGTGATGATGAAGCTATCCGTCAGTGGAGCGAAGAGAATAACTAGGGCCGATTCGGTTAGTGTTAACAGGTCCTGGTGGCCCACAAGCAAGTCTCTTGATACCACCCTAACCAGGGTGATTAGATGAGTAAAATGTAGATTTTCAACAGCTAATTTCACCTCTTTTTCTGCCACTTCCTGGTATCTCTTACAGAGCTCTGCACAATCCATGCAAAAGGTATGGTTTTTTAAAGAAATCCCAATTGTCGCCGCCTATCTTATTACGATTGTGCTTGCACGATTTTTTATGGATAGGGTGACAGGAGAGGTCGATGAACAAGCGCCTGGGATTGATGCTTGGCTTGATATTTTTACCTATGCCAGGGTTTGCGAATGACTCAACGTTGAGCGTGAGACTGGGTAGTTTGGGGTTTGGTATTGAAGCGGGGATAAACCTGACCGATCAGTTTTCTGCCCGTTTAGGGTTGAATCGATATGATCTGGAGTTCGACGAGCGCGTCGACGGCATTGAATATGATCTTGATCTTGAAATGCGCAGCATATCGCTACTTGCTGACTGGCACCCCTTTGAGTCATCTTTCCGCTTTACAGCAGGAGTGTTTCGAAATAACTCTGAAATCACTGGCGCAACTCGATACGCGATCACAACCATAGGTGACACTGTCTATCGGGATGTAGGGCTGGAAGCTGATCTGGATTTCAGATCTTTTGCACCCTATTTTGGTTTGGGTTGGGAGACAGGCTTATTTAACGCTCATGGCTGGGGCTTCAATGTGGATCTTGGATTAATGTATCAGGGTTCCGGAAGCGTGAACTTAACAGCCACAGGGTCAGCTGCTGACCTGGTTGATCCCAATGATCTTGCACTGGAAGAGCAGCGCTTCGAAGAGGATATCGAAGACTTCAAGTACTACCCTGTTTTCTCTTTTGGGGTCTCTTACAGGTTTAAGTAGAGTGGCTGTCCATAAGTCGATATAAACAGCAGTTCAAATCCATCTGTGCATTGGCTGAAATCCTCATCGGATTGCCAATGAATAGAGTATAGAACCAGGGAATCTTGAGCACCGGGACGCCAGAAGAGCATCCCGGTATTGAAGGGGAGCTATTTCTTGTTCGAGTGAAGCAAAACCTGTTCAAATATATTTCTTTTGATCCGGCTACGTATCGGTTCAGGCAGATTATGCCAGGCTTTAGCGACCTCGATGGACTCATCATCCACTACTGTCGAAGAGTTTTCTCCGAACATCAGCCAAGCTGGATTAACATCCAAAACTTGAGCGATCTCGTCGATTTTTCTGGGGCGCAGGCTTTTACCGTTCTCTATCTTCTGGATCACGGCCTGGTTAGTGCCAGCACGAAGCGCCAGCTCCTCTTGCGTCCAGCCTCTTTCCCGTCGTTTTCTGCGTAATCTAGAGCCTAGAGTATCCATTTCCCGCGGTATATAAGTTTCAAATTTTTGTGCGTGTACGTAGCTCATTGTCCTTCCCGTTGGATGCCAAAAGGTTATTGCATCATCTTGTACCTGGTAGCGGCGCAGCCAACAAAAACTTGACACTTTGAATTTGTACGTCACGGCGCTTGTGAAATTAATTCCAGTACAGGGGAATTGTGTGACAAGCATCACAGCATACTATCATGGCTTGTGTGTCGGGAAATGGTTGATTTACAAAAAATTGTCACATTGGAGAATGGGATTCCTGTGATAATATGCCTGCCATGCTGACCTACCCCGACATTGAACCTGTGCTACTGACCCTGGGGTCAGTCAATATCTATTGGTATGGCGTGATGTATATCATCGGCTTCTTTGGGGGGTGGTGGCTCGGGCGGGTGCGCGTGGGTAAGCCTGGCATTGTCTGGAGTGCGCCTCAGGTGGACGACATCGTCTTCTACATCGTGCTTGGGGTTGTATTGGGTGGGCGAGTCGGTTACCTCCTGTTCTATGATTTAGAGAGTTTTTTAGGAAACCCGCTCATAATTTTCATGGTTTGGGAAGGCGGTATGGCCTTTCATGGCGGCCTGGTTGGTGTTTTGTTAGCGATGTGGTTTTTTGCCCATAAAGAGGGGCATACTTTTTTTGATGCAACTGATTTTATTGCACCGTTGGTGACCATTGGTCTGGGTGCTGGGCGACTGGGTAACTTTATCAACGCTGAGCTTTGGGGAGGCGTAACCAATCTCCCATGGGGGATGCGGGTACCTTGTGTCGAGGCAGATAGTCTGTGTGCCAGGCTGGGGTTGAGTCCCGATGCGGTTTACTCTCCCCCTGTACATCCAAATCAACTCTATGAGTTCCTGTTGGAGGGCGTGCTGCTGTTTCTGATCCTATGGATTTTTTCTTCCAAGGCCAGGCCAAGAATGGCGGTTTCCGGTCTATTTCTGATCTGTTACGGTATTTTCCGCTTTGGCATTGAGTTTGTACGCATGCCGGATCTACATATCGGCTATCTGGCATTTGGCTGGTTGACCATGGGTCAGTTGTTGAGCCTACCTATGGTTTTATTTGGTATTCTGCTGTTCTATCTGGCCTACAGACCCATCGTCAGCCGTTCCCAGGCTTGAACCTCTGAACCTAACCGATTATGGTGCCGGTTGTTAATCAGACCTTTAGGCAATAGCATGCAACAGTACCTTGATCTTATGCGCCATGCGCGCGATAACGGTACCACCAAAGAAGATAGAACAGGCACTGGTACCCGAAGCATATTTGGCTATCAGATGAGGTTTAATCTGCAGCAGGGTTTTCCACTGCTCACCACAAAAAAACTCCACCTGAGATCAATTATTCATGAATTATTGTGGTTTCTTCAGGGAGATACCAATATCCGCTACCTGAAGGAGAATGGTGTCAGAATCTGGGATGAGTGGGCAGATGAAAATGGTGATCTTGGGCCTGTTTATGGCTATCAATGGCGGTCGTGGCCGGCGCCTGACGGTGGACATATCGATCAGATCAGTCAGCTGGTTCAACAGATCAAGCAGAATCCAGACTCACGGCGACTGATTGTCTCTGCCTGGAATCCCGCGCAGGTCGACACCATGGCGCTCCCCCCCTGTCACTGCTTATTTCAGTTCTATGTGGCGGAGGGGCGACTCTCTTGTCAGCTCTATCAGCGCAGTGCGGACATTTTTCTTGGTGTGCCGTTTAATATCGCCTCATATGCACTGCTGACCATGATGATGGCTCAGGTAACAGGATTGAAGCCTGGGGAGTTTGTGCATACATTTGGCGATGCTCATCTCTATCTCAATCACCTCGAACAAGTAGAATTGCAGCTTGCCCGCGAAACCAGAAATTTACCCAGAATGTCGATCAATCCAGAGGTAACGGATATTTTTGCTTTTCGCTTCGAGGATTTTGAATTAACCGATTACGACCCGCATCCACATATCAAGGCACCGGTAGCCGTTTGATATTTTGTCCATATTATAAGGAGTGCAAGTGTCCGTAATCTCTCTTATTGCAGCAGTGGCCCGGAATGGGGTGATTGGTCACCAGAATCGCTTGCCCTGGCACCTGCCCGCCGATCTGCAACACTTTAAGTCCCTGACCCTGGGGAAGCCGATAGTGATGGGGCGAAATACCTGGGAATCATTACCGGGTCTGCTACCGGGCAGGCAGCATATCGTTATAACCCGAAACCCAGACTATCAGGCGCCTGGTGGTCAAGTGGTGCACTCCGTGGATGAAGCTTTGGCGGCAGTGGCGGGTGTACCTGAGGTGATGATTGTTGGGGGTGGTCATCTCTATTCCGAGATGATGCCAAGAGCGGATCGTCTCTATCTGACACTGGTCGATGCTGATGTGGAAGGTGATGCTTATTTCCCTGAGATTGAACGGAGTCAATGGCGGGAGGAGAATCGAGAAGAACACCTTGCAGATGAAAAGAACACCTTTAGCTATTCATTTGTGAATCTGGTGCGTAAATAGACTTTCGGGGAGATGATCTTCTGGGTCTGAATGAATGGATTCTCTTCAGCCTGGAATCGACAGTCAACTGCAGATTCCAGGTTTAACCGCTCCGCCTGGATGAGCAGGGCAGGTGATAAGGTTTTGGTGGCTTGTGCTTCCTGATTCGAAGTGCAGTGAGTTGTCCACCCCAAAAGCAGCCACTATCCAGAGACCACACATTGTTGATTTGGCGGTAACCCAGGGTAGACCAGTGACCAAACAGGATGCGGTCATTTCTGGTTTTTCTTCCAGCAATGGCATACCAGGGAATTGAGCCGTTAAGGTGCTGCTCCGGCGGTCCTTTATCCCGCATCGCGAGATGGCCATCCTTAGTGCAATATCTAAGGCGAGTAAAACAATTGGTAATGAAGCGCAATCTCTCTATGCCGCGTAAACCTTCTTTCCAGATGTCAGGTTTATTGCCATACATGTTTTGGCAGTAGTCATGAAAACCAGGGCCCCTGAGGGTCGACTCAAGTTCAGCAGCACATTTTAAAGCTCGGTTGAGATCCCATTGTGGCGGTAGCCCCGCATGAATCATGCTATAGCCCCTTTTGGAGTGGTGATACATCACCGGGCGATGACGTAACCACTCAATCAACTCACTGCTGTCGTGGGCATCGAGGATCTCTGCAAGGCTACCATGTTTCTGATGGCTGGTATTACCTTGAGAAAGCGCAAGAAGATGCAGGTCATGGTTGCCTAAAACTGAAACTGCACGACTCCCCAGAGATTTGATGAAACGGATAACCTGAAGTGATTTAGGACCTCTATTGACCAGGTCTCCGGCAAACCAGAGCTTATCTTTGGCGGGGTCGAAATGTATCAGCTCCAACAGGCGCTGAAGCTCATCATAACAACCCTGTACATCCCCAATTGCATAAATAGCCATAGTTAACTTTTATTTTTTATTAGTGGTTTGACTGGTGGTGTAATAGTGAGTTCAGCGCGTCTGTTTATATGAAACTACATGTTTGACTATTGGATAGTGATATTTCTGATTGGATCAATGCAGGCTGCCTGGACGTGCAAGTGAAAAGGCAGGGATTAAGGCGTCGAAATGGTTGCCTTGTGCATCGATCATGTCATAGCTTCCCTGCATGCTGCCGACAGGCGTGTCGAGTACAGTACCGCTTGTGTAGCGAAATGTCTCTCCTGGATTGAGATGTGGTTGCTCACCGACTACCCCTTCACCTCGGACTTCCTGCGTTTTGCCATTGGCATCGGTAATGATCCAGTGACGATTCATCAATCGCGCCGAAGAGTCGCCTTCGTTGCGAATGGTTACCGTATAGGAAAAGACATACCTCTGTTCCTTGGGTAGTGATTGAGATTCGATGTATCGTGTCTCAACCTGAACTTCGATATCGTGCTTCGTTTCCTCTTCCATTTTTCTCAAACCTGGCCGTTATTTATTTTGGTACTGCAAAGGATAAAACCTGAATCTGCTGGACTAAGCTGGCTCATTGCGCAAGTTGTCTACTCCTGTAGTTAAAAAAACCGCTCAAACTATGGATGAAGCTAAGGTTATTCTCCCATACCTGAAAACCAAGGTCTGACACTCTGCTTCCATCATGAACCCACTGTTTCAGGTTAAAGATTACTGAGGCGCAGAGGGGAGTGCAACGGCTAGTGGGAGAAAGATTATTGTTCAATAGCCTCTTCAAAGAGTTGGGTCTATTTCCATGAGATTGGTTCAGGTTTGCTGTAATGAGCAGAATATTACCTGAACAAGGCTATTCAAGGTGCCGGGTTAATACTACCACAAGATAGCCTGTGCAAATGGCGTCGATCACTGGCTTGGCAGTGTCTACTGAAAAATCAGTGGTTCATGCATGACATTTCAAGAAATAAATTCGGATGCCGATATGGTTTGCAGGGAATGTGATAGGAATTTGACTCAAATGAGAGTGGGTTTATTGATATTGATGTTGCTCGTCACCCAAATGGGTATGTCTGCTGAGCTTACCCCGGAGGCTCAGGCTCTGCTTGCGGCTGGGACATTGGGGCAAGTGGAGCGGGTCAATGATCTGCTATCCCAAGGGGTTGATGCTAATAGTACTAACCCTTCCGGTCGATCTGCTCTGCATATAGCGGCTTTTAATGGAAACCTGCAGACGGTGCGTGCTTTGTTAGCCGCGGGTGCTGATGTCAATTTGGCTGATAAATCTGGCCAGACCCCGCTAATTGATGCGGCAGCATTCGGTCATCTGGAGGTGGTTAGGTTGTTGATTCAGCGCGGTGCTGATGTCAATGCAGCAGATCAGGCTGGCAATACCCCGCTGGGGTTGGCTAATCGGGGAAAGCATACTCAAGTGTCAGCTCTGCTGAGTGAAATGGGTGCTACAGAAAGTGCGGCTAAAGATCAGAAGTAATCTTGTGAGTTGATATCACAAAGGAAGGTATTTGGTTTATTCGGGTGCAACAACGTGATGAATGTCAAAGTAAACGTTGTAATGTACACGAATAATTAATAGTAAGTCATTGATTGAGAAAGTAAGAGATATGAATAGACAGCATCCACATCATAAACCGGATTTCTTTGCCGTGGTGGTGGTGTTGGTCATGATTGGCTTTGGGTTGACACTGGCTGTCCAGGTCAGCGCCATCGATCGGCATGAGGTTGTTCACAGTGAAGTTTCTCAGGCTAAGGCTGGATAGACCGAAGAGATCCAATTTTTTTCAAATGAATTGTTTCAAAAAGAGTCTGTTTTCGGCAAGACGCTCCTGTTTATAGGTAGAAGACCGATTTCGTCATCACTTTTGATGTGAGTTTCATGGCGGCCCTGATGGGCTGAGGTAGAGTGGCTCCACCGGCTTCCAGTGCCATCACAGCATGCTGAGCTTCATCGATTTTCATCTGCTCCAGCACAGCATGACTTTTTTCGTCTTGCGGTGGGATTCTACTGATATGGTCATCCAGGTGGGATTCAACCTGATGCTCGGTTTCAGCAACAAAACCCAAACTCCATTTGTCTCCTGCTATTCCTGCGGCTGCGCCTAGCATGAATGAGCTGGCATACCAGAAAGGGTTCAGCAGGCTTTTTCGATTGTCGAGTTCAAGCAGTCGATTCTCGCACCAGGCAAGATGATCGTTCTCCTCTTGTGCGGCCCTCTCCATGCGTTCTCTCACCTCAGGCAGACGGGCTGTCAAGGCTTGGCCTTGGTAGAGGGCTTGGGCGCATACCTCACCGGTATGGTTGATACGCATCAGTCGAGCAGTCAGATCCCGCTCCTGGTCACTCAGATCTGCTTCTTTGAGCTTATCTGCTGGATTCTTCCGTTCAGTGACCTGAGGTCTGCCAAACAGGGTTCTCACCGCGGTATCCAGACCGATCATCAGTTGATCCGTCATTTTGAATTTTCGTTCAGTCATCAGCAAACCATAGCGTCAATTGCAGGGTGTGTTCAACCCTGTTTGATTATCCTTTCGGGTTGTCGTTCCACTGATTTAGAATCAATTCAATTGGGTGAAAAACTTCAATTGAGAGATCTGCCTCCTTGATCAGTTGTCGAAACTGCATGGCGCAGCCAGTATTGGTAGTGATCAGGAGGTCAGCGCCAGAGGCTTTCAAACTGTCGATTTTAGCCTGTCCGAGCCGCAATGAGAGTTCTGGTTGGGTCAGCATGTAACTGCCGGCTGCACCACAGCAAAGACCATTTTCCTCTAGTTCAAACAGTTGTAGGTCAGGAATCTTACTCAATAACTCCCGAGTCCGGTCACTGCGCGCCGAGCAGGGTATGTGTATGGCGGCCTTTTTGTGTAGTGGTTTCAGGGGAGGAAAATCACCAACAGGCAGTTGTAGAAGAAGATCTGTGACTGAGATCAGAGGAAGATTGCTGGCGCTCTGTTCATCAAGCTCAAGATGGCAAGCTGTGGCTATGGTTAGCAGATATTGTGCGCTGCTTCTGAGGGTTTGCTGGCGGACGGTGTCACAGTGTTGTTCTGCATCGGCAGCATAGCCATTGTGGCGGTGGAGTGCGCCACAGCAAGAGTCTTCTACAGGTATGTCAACTGCGTAACCGAGCCTGCTCAATATCTGTAGAGTGCTCTGGATCAATCTATCTTCAACTTGAGACCCCACACAACCAGTAAACAACTGAACACTCCGGCCTGTGGGCTTTGATGCGGGGTAAAAACCGGCTCGATGGCTGGGTTTTGATGGTAGATGATCGGCAATAGAGAGCAGTCGACGAATTCGTGGTAGAGGCAGGTAACTTGCCAGAGCAACCAACCCGGAGCGGCGAAATATCTGGAAAACTCTATTCCAAATGTTAATGCGTCTGACACTGGATAATTGATCGATAACAGATTTCAGCAGATATCTGTGGTGGTGTTTTGTCGTGATCACTTCCCGGCTGGTATCCAGCAGTTTGCCGTAACGAACGCCGGATGGGCATGCGGATTCACAGGCGCGACAACTGAGGCATCGATCAAGATGTATTTCGATATTCGAATGGAGATCGATCTCCTCTCTGACCAATGCCTGAATCAGACTGATCCTGCCGCGGGGAGAATCAGCCTCGCTGGCCAGCAGGCGATAGGTAGGGCATACAGGTAGGCAGAGACCGCATTTTACGCAACGGTCTGCTTCAGCAAGCAGGTCTTCTGGTGTCACAATGGGTAGAGTTATAGGGAAAGATCACCATTTTACCTGAATTTTCGTGAGAGTTGGAGACGACTTACAGATTTATATGAAAATAGGGATGAAGGCGTCAGAAATTGTGGATATAGGTCAATCTCATCTGCTTTACTTGGTTGTGAAGCGAATAACGCTTAAGATTCCCAAAGAGATTATGGCCTTTTAGAGTGGAACTCAAAGGTCATAGTGTTCAAAACATTGACGAGGCCAACCTATGTCCTACTATCGCTACCACCTTTTCTTCTGTGTCAATCAGCGAGAGGATGGACGTGCCTGCTGTGGAGATCACGGTGCAAAATCGATGCGCGACTATCTGAAGTCGAAGGTTAAGGAGGTGGGTCTGAATGGGCCTGGGGGGGTCAGGGTGAATACAGCCGGTTGTCTTGATCGCTGCGATCTGGGGCCGGTGATGGTTATCTATCCCGATGCGGTCTGGTATACCTATGTAGATCGTGAGGATATCGATGAGATCCTGCAGCGACATCTTATTAATGGGGAGAGGGTTGAAAGATTGGCTGTTTGATCTTCCTGTCTGGTGAAGGTATAGAGTAGAAAATAGCCTGAATCAGTTGTTAAATTGGCGCTACGGGAATTATATTCCCATAAAGGTGTTTTGATTTTTTCTAAAGCGCTAACTGATGCTGCCGCTATGATGTAGAAGCCGAGGATTGAGTGATTTAAGTGGCTTGCAATCCCTGATGCAAAAGCGTGACCTGTGTTTGTATTAAGGTGAAAAAATTGCCATTTGATTGCTTATAATTCCTTGCAATAGTCGAGTGTTTGTATACTATTAAGAAATTAGTCTAAGTATCCTCCCTTAATGGACTGTTTCATATGGGATTTTGGAGTTCGCCATGTCAGGTTTAGCCCGCTTTGTCACCCCTTTTATTCTTATGTTCCTGCTTGCCGCATGCGGTGGTGGTGATGCTGAGACGCCTTGGGATGAGGCTGTTTCTACTGAAAATGGTGACACAATCGAAGATGAAGGTGCCGGCGGGGCAAATATTTTCCTCGGCAGTGGTTCAGGCACATCTTTTCTCCCGGGTGTATTGGATATCGCAGTGACTTCCCTTGCTGCCGGAGGTCAGACTACAATTTCAGCAACCCTCGCTGATAGTGATGGTAATCTATATCAAGAAGACGCGAGCATCTCATTCAATACCGATTGTTTCTCGACCGGGTTGGCTACAGTAGATACGCCAGTCGATGCGATTGGTGGTGTGGTTACTTCAACCTACGTCGCCATGGGTTGTTCTGGGACTGATGTGATTCGTGCGACTGTAACTGTCAATGGCGATACCACTACTGCAACCGGTACCATCAATGTGCAACCTGCTGAGATCGGGTCTATGGAATTCATATCAGCCGAGCCGACCCTCATAGGCTTGCGGGGTGTTGGTTTGACCGAGGTCTCCCGGGTATCTTTCAGGGTGCTAGATCAGAATGGCAACCCGGTCCCACAACAGCGGGTTAATTTTACATTGAGTACCGATGTAGGTGGAGCGAATATTCCAGCGGGTGCAGAGACTGCGGTCAGCGATTCCAATGGATTGGTAGGTACCGATGTCAAATCTGGGACCATCCCCACGGCGGTACGTGTTACCGCATCCTTGGATTCCAATCCGTTGATCTCCACCCAGTCAGACGGTTTGATTATTTCCACAGGGATTTCCGATCAAAACAGTATCTCTCTGAGCACGGAGAAATTTAATCCTGAGGCCTGGGGAGTTGATGGTGTTGAGGTTGCGTTGACTGTCCATGCCGCCGACCATTTCAATAATCCGGTTCCTGATGGTTCATCAGTCTACTTCACCACCGAGGGTGGGCAGATCCAATCACAATGTCAGATTACAAATGGTAGCTGCTCAGTCACCTGGACCAGTTCGAACCCCCGGCCGGCAGAAGACTTTGTACCCGGCGGTATGGCGGGACGGGTCACCATTCTTGCAAGTATGTTGGGAGAGGAGAGCTTCATCGACGCCAATGGAAACGGTGTTCTTGATAGTGGAGACACTCCTTTTGCCAATATACCCGAGGCCTTCAGGGACGATAACGAAGATAACGTCAAGGATCCAAGCTTTGAAGAGTTTGTGGATTTCAACACCAATGGTATTTACGATGATGCCAACAGCGATCCCAACTATAATGGCACCCTCTGTTGTGATGCGGTTGCTGTTGAAGATGCGCAAAAGGCTGTGGCTGCAGGTGAGGATCCTGGCGTCTGCTATGATGTTACACCTATCACATCACCGGTGTGCAGCAGCGAAAAGAACATAAATGTGCGTGACGACATTGTCATGATCATGTCTGAGAGTTTAGCTTCAATCAGATTAATTTCCGGCACGCCAGGTCCTGGTGCCTCAGTGACGTTCGAAATTGTAGGCGCTCAAACCGGGCAAATCATGCCTGGGGGGACAATTGTTACTGCAACTCTCCAAGAGGGCACGATTAAAGATCGTTATGAAGTGCCTGATTCAAGCTTTAATGCCCGATTGGATACTCGGCTGGGATCGGATATTTTTACTTTCATCATTCCAGACGATGCCGTTGGCCCGTTGACAATTCTAGTGACAACGCCAATACCAAGGGAAAGCGTTACAAGATTTGATGTCAGTTTTTAATTGGAAATTGAAACCGCTACATTAATTTGATTTTTGGTGTTGGGCTAGGACTAAGAAAATATCTCATTATCTGCCAGGCTTACCCTGCATGGAAGCAGGGACCTGGCTTGCGCTTCTGACTGTTTTCAGTCGCACAATCTCAGCTGGAACGATGTAATTAACTTTCCCTCCCTTTTTTCTTGATCTTTCTAATGCGTAGAAGGCTGTGATTCAGTACGTATATCTAAAATAGTCACTGACTTAGGCTTGACGCCCTGCCATCCCGCCGCCACAATGCCCGAACTTCAATTATCCCAAGGGTTCCCGGTTAGAAGGTAACAGTGAACACTAGCATTCCACTGGTCAAAATTCGCAATCTCCATTTTTCGCATGGCAACCGCACTATTTTCAATGGTGTAGATATCGATATTCCCCGAGGCAGGGTGACGGCTATTATGGGGCCCAGTGGAACAGGTAAGACCACCTTACTGAAATTGATCGGCGGCCAGCTGCGACCCTCCAAGGGCACCATCGAAGTGGATGGTGAGAATGTCCATAAACTCTCACGAAAGGCGCTCTATAAGCTGCGTATGCGAATGGGGATGCTGTTTCAGAGTGGGGCACTCCTGACCGATCTTACTGTCTACGATAACGTTGCCTATCCTTTGCGTGAACACACCAACCTTCCGGAGTCTATGATCCGACGTCTGGTGTTGATGAAGCTGGAGGCCGTTGGCCTGCGCGGTGCACGGGATTTGATGCCCTCCGAGCTGTCCGGTGGTATGGCAAGAAGAGTAGCGCTCTCGCGGGCTATATCCCTTGATCCAATGATGGTGATGTATGACGAGCCTTTCACCGGACAGGATCCCATATCCATGGGCGTGTTGGCTCAATTGGTGAGACGATTGAATGATGCGGTTGGCTTGACCAGTATCCTGGTTTCTCATGATGTAGAAGAGACGGCAGGTATATCAGATCTGATTTATGTGATCTCTGGCGGAAAGGTGATTGAGTCCGGCTCCCCTGATGCCTTGATGGGCTCCGATTCACCGGCTGTGAAACAGTTCATGAGTGGATTGCCAGATGGACCTGTCGGCTTTCACTATCAGGCACCGACTTTGTCAGAAGACCTGTTGAGCATGAGAGGGGCGGGATAGTGTTTGATCTATTGGCCAATTTCGGACGCGTAGGGCTTGGTGCCCTGGAAAGACTTGGACGAGGTCATCTACTACTGGTTCAGATCCTTTTCGGTTTGACCAGTCTGCTGCCCCGTTTAAAGCTTTTAGCTGCACAGATCCACAGTATCGGCGTACGCACCACGACAATTATCGTGGTCTCAGGTCTGTTCGTAGGTATGGTGCTGGGGCTGCAGGGCTACTATGTGCTGTCACAGTTTGGCGCCGAGGATAGTTTGGGTGTGATGGTGGCAGCGTCCCTGGTGCGTGAGTTGGGGCCTGTTGTTACCGCATTACTGTTTGCAGGGCGTGCCGGGTCAGCTTTGACTGCTGAAATCGGCCTGATGAAGGCGACTGAGCAGCTGTCAGGTCTGGAGATGATGGCGGTTGATCCGATTCGTCGCATCTTGTCGCCGCGATTCTATGCCGGTTTTTTATCCATGCCTCTATTGGCCGCCATGTTCAGTGCGATAGGGGTTATCGGTGGCTATTTCGTCAGTGTGGGTCTATTGGGTGTTGATGATGGGGCCTTCTGGAGTCAAATGCAGTCGAAGATCGACTGGAATGAAGACGTCCTCAATGGCGTAATCAAAAGCTTTGTGTTCGGGTTCGTATGCGCCTGGATAGCACTTTTTCAGGGATACGATGCGATCCCGACGTCGGCGGGTGTCAGTCAGGCGACTACCCGGACGGTTGTTCATTCAGCGTTGGCTGTGCTGGTGCTGGATTTTGTACTGACGGCGTTGATGTTTGGAGAATAATCATGCAGACAAAACAGTTGGAAATTACCGTCGGTTTCTTTATGGCGTTGGGCCTTGTGGCGCTCTTTTTTCTGGCGATGCAGGTGAGTAATCTTGCCAGTATTTCAGCAAATGAAGGTTATAAGATAACCGCCCGTTTCGATAATATCGGCGGTTTGAAGGTCAGGTCTCCGGTATCAATGGCTGGTGTAAGGGTGGGTCGTGTCGCTGGAATTACCTATGATCAGAGTAGCTTTGAGGCGGTAGTGACTCTCGCTATAGATCCTGAGTTCAATCAGATTCCAGATGACAGTATCGCTAAGATATACACTTCAGGTCTGCTGGGTGAGCAGTATATCGGTCTTGATCCTGGTGGCAGTCTTGAGAGTCTGGAGCAGGGAAGTGAATTGATGATGACCCAGTCTGCACTGGTTCTGGAAGAGATTATCGGACAATTTCTCTTCAGCAAGGCTGAGGAGAACGCAATCTCCGATGAGCCTTGAAGCCGTGAGTGAAGCAAGGATAGAAAAAGCAGACGGATCTCAATTTCAAGTGCATGGCGCGATGACATTCGAACATGCAAAGGTTCTGTTGCAACAGTCAGAAAAGTTGTTTGTTGCTCTACCAGAGATCGAAATCGATCTTTCTCAGGTCGAAAAAGCGGACAGTGCGGGTCTTGCATTGATGCTGGAATGGATGGCCTGGGCTGCAGAGCGGGAAACTAAGGTCAGTTTTATCGGTGTGCCTGAGGCTATTCTATCAATAGCCCACTTATGCCAGATTGAATCCCTGCTTGATGGTTATATCGCCCATCCGAGTCAGGTTTAAATGGAATTTTGTCAATTAATGTCGGGTTATTAACATTTAGGCCTTGAAATGTGATCATTTTTAAGATTCAATAATCAATCCTATCCAGTTGTTCCCCTCGATATAGTTAATTCGTCTCACGGTGTGTCACTGGATTCAAACAGATTAATAGTGGCGGATAGCATCCGTTCAAAAAATCCCCAAGCATTCAGTTGGAGATCCTCAATCAATGAGTGAGCAGATTGTTCATATAACTGACGACTCTTTTGAGTCTGACGTACTTCAATCAAGTCAGCCAGTTCTGATCGACTACTGGGCCGAGTGGTGTGGTCCATGTAAGATGATTGCCCCAGTACTGGATGAAATCGCTAAGGAATACGGCGATAAGCTAAAGGTGGCTAAACTTAATATTGACGAGAACCCCAACACCCCGCCCCGTTATGGGATCCGTGGTATACCAACCTTGATGCTTTTCAAGAATGGTGAAGTTGAGGCGACTAAAGTCGGGGCCGTATCAAAATCACAACTTGTGGCATTCATCGATAGTAATTTATAGATAGAGCTCAGGTGCAGGACGTATCACCACTGTCTGCCAGCTTCCGATCATTGTAGACTCCTCGCACTGTTCAGGCCTGAACTGATAAAGAATCAAAATATATAGTAATCAACAATCCCGGAACGGGCCTATTTCCTTCCAAACTCATTTCTCAGACAACAACAACTCCTAAATCATTATGAACCTTACCGAATTAAAGAAAATGCCTGTGCCAGCACTGGCTGACCTTGCAACAACCATGAAAATAGAGGGTATGGCGAGGACCCGCAAGCAGGATCTGATCTTCGCTATTCTCAAAGCCCACGCAAAAAAGGGTGAAAGCATCTTCGGTGATGGGGTGTTGGAGATTCTCCAGGATGGGTTTGGTTTTCTGCGTTCTGCAGACAGCTCCTATCTAGCCGGTCCTGATGATATCTACGTCTCTCCGAGTCAGATTCGTAGATTCAGTCTACGTACAGGCGATACCATCTCCGGTAAAATTCGTCCTCCTAAGGATGGTGAGCGTTACTTCGCGCTGTTGAAGGTTGATAAAATCAACTACGACAAACCGGAGAATGCGAAAAGTAAAATTCTATTCGAGAACTTTACTCCACTGTTTGCCAACCAGCGTTTTCATCTGGAGATTGGTAATGGCAGCACCGAGGATATTACCGCTCGAACCATCGATCTGTGTGCGCCAATTGGTAAAGGACAACGCGGCTTGATCGTCTCCCCGCCAAAAGCGGGTAAGACAATGATGTTACAAAATATCGCCCAGTCGATCACCAATAATCACCCAGAGTGTTATGTGATGGTATTGCTAATCGATGAACGCCCTGAGGAGGTCACGGAAATGGCCCGCTCGGTACGCGGGGAAGTCATTTCGAGTACCTTTGATGAACCGGCTACCCGACATGTTCAGGTTGCTGAAATGGTAATTGAGAAGGCCAAACGGTTAGTCGAACACAAGAAGGATGTGGTGATTCTACTTGATTCCATTACTCGTCTGGCGCGTGCCTACAATACGGTAATTCCTTCCTCAGGTAAGGTATTGACTGGTGGTGTCGACGCGAATGCATTACATCGCCCAAAACGCTTTTTTGGTGCTGCCCGAAACGTCGAGGAGGGTGGCTCTCTGACCATTCTTGCCACAGCGCTGGTAGATACAGGCTCTCGAATGGATGATGTAATCTATGAAGAGTTTAAAGGCACTGGCAATATGGAAGTCCATCTTGATCGACGTATCGCAGAAAAACGTATCTTCCCTGCAATAAACATAAATCGTTCTGGTACCCGCCGCGAAGAGTTGCTGATGAAGCCGGATGAGCTGCAGAAGATGTGGATTCTACGCAAGATACTTCATCCTATGGACGAATTGGCAGCGATGGAATTCCTTTTTGATAAGCTGAAAGTCAGTAAGACTAACGATGAGTTCTTTGATGCCATGAAGGGCTGAAAATAGACTATTTGGCCGTCGGGCTTGTAGCAATAAAAAATGGGGGCCTAAAGCCCCCATTTTTTATTGCCTGTTTATTTTATCTCACTGCCTTAACCTAAAAAGATCAGCTGGACAGAATGAAGAGGCGATTTGGGTTTTTGGTTTAATCAGACTGTGTCATTGAAGAGGCAACAACCAGTGGATTCTCTGCGGCTATACTTTAGACAGAGTGTAGCTAAGGTCGAGGCAAGAGGTTACAGTTTGGCTTTTAAGGCGTGTTGTTTTGTTTAAAGTAGTCTGAAAATACTCTGTTTGTTGTTGGGTTAAATAATTAATGAAAGCCATGATTCTGGCCGCTGGCCGTGGCGAGCGCATGCGGCCATTGACCGACAAGTTGCCAAAACCTCTGTTACCCGTGGCTGGAAAGCCACTTATTGTTCATCATATCGAAAAGCTCGCGGCTGCCGGCTATCGGGAATTGGTGATCAATCATGCCTATCTGGGGGAGATGATCGAAGCTCACCTGGGTCGGGGTGATCAGTGGGGGGTTGATATTCACTACTCTGCTGAAGGCAAAGCCCTGGAGACTGGGGGTGGTATTTTCAAGGCACTCTCCCTATTGGGTGAGGCGCCGTTTGTTGTGATCAATGGGGATGTCTGGTGTGATTTTGATCTTTCCGGCCTCTCACTTTCGGTTAATGACCTAGCGCATTTGGTTATGGTTCCAAATCCTGGTCACAATCCACGAGGGGACTTTTACTTACAGGGCAACCGGATCTCAGAGCATCAAGGAGAGTGTCTGACATTCAGCGGTATTGGTGTCTATCACCCCAGGCTTTTTGAGGGCTGTCGCTGCGAAGCTTTTCCTTTGGCACCTCTGATACGCAGAGCGATATCTCAGAGTGGTGTTTCAGGTGAACGTTACAACGGCAACTGGGTTGATGTAGGAACACCGGAGCGATTACGCGCACTGGAACAGGATATGTAGCACCACACTAAATGGGCAAATCATGGGTCAGGAGATCTATTCCAGCAACTTTTCAGAATCAGACTTCGCAGAGTTTCAGCGGCGACTGATATCTGAAACCCGTCTTCTTGACGAGTGGTTCATGGATGGCTTGATCGGTGATCAGGGTCAGATCGGGGGATTGGAGCTCGAAGCTTGTATACTCGATAGTCAAGGTAATCCAGCGCCGCTCAACCAGGTTTTGCTGCAAGGCTTGGATAAGCGGTATGTGGTGCCAGAACTGGCAACCTTTAATCTGGAAATCAACACAACCCCCCGTTCCCTGAGGCAGGGTGCTTTAAACGAGATGTACCAGGAACTACTGGGCATCTGGCAAGAGTGCAACCAGCAAGCTGAAAAATTTTCAGATCAAATGGGGATGTTTGGCATATTGCCCACCCTTCGCCAAGCAGATCTCAGTCTGGAAAATATGTCACCGCTGAACCGCTATCGGGCGTTGAATGATCAAGTATTCAAGTTACGTAATGGGCAGCCGGTTGAACTGCATATTGATGGTCCTGAGTCACTCGACCTTTGTCATGATGATGTGATGCTTGAATCGGCGGCAACCTCTTTTCAAATCCACCTGCAGGTGGCTGTCAGCCAGGCTGCAAAACTCTATAATCTGTCTAAGATCGTCTCTGCTCCGATGGTTGCATTGAGTGCTAACTCACCCTACCTGTTTGGTCGGAATCTCTGGGATGAGACAAGAATTCCTCTCTTCGAACAGTCAATTTCGGTGGGGGCTTCCGATTTGACCAAGCGAGTCAGTTTCGGAATTCGCTATATCTACCAGTCTATGATGGAGAGTTTTCGAGCCAATTTGCAGCGCTATCCCGTCCTGCTTCCCAGGTTATTGGATGAGCCAATTGAAAAACTGGCTCATTTGCGACTGCACAATGGCACCATTTGGCGCTGGAACCGCCCCTTGATCGGCTTTGATAAAAACAACAAGATCCATCTCCGTATTGAGCATCGGGTTGTGCCTGCTGGCCCCAGCATGCCGGATATGATTGCCAATGCCGCTTTCTATTTTGGCCTTGTAACCGGTCTGGCTGAACGATATGAGCGGCCTGAAGAAGAGATGGGATTTATTCGCGCGCGTAGTAATTTCTATCAGGCTGCCAGGTATGGTTTGCGATCCCAACTCTATTGGTTTGGCTGGCAGCGTCTTCCTGCAGCACAGTTGATTGGCGAACAGCTGCTACCTATTTCAAAAGACGGACTGCTTTCACTTGGCATCGATCCTGAGTCAGTCGACCATTGGTTGGAGATTATCCGTAAACGGGTAACTCTGGGTGTCAATGGGGCTATCTGGCAAAAGCAGTGGGTTGCGAAGTATGGAGTGGATATGCAGGGATTGACCAAGGCCTACCTTGAGAGGCAAGAGCGTGGCAAGCCTGTCCATGAATGGGATATTTAGTTTTGTAGAATCAGTATGTTAAAGCAATACGACTACTTACCAGACAAGCTGCTCTCTTTGCAGGCTCATCAACTAGCCGATAGTCTGCCTGGCCCAAGTTTGATTCACCTGCCTGGAAGGAAACAGCAGCCGCTATTTGTTTCCGTATTGATGCATGGCAATGAGCAGGTGGGTTGGGAAGCGATTCGATTGTTGTTGAGACGCTATCAGGGTGGCAAAGAGCTGCCTCGTTCATTGAGTATATTCATTGGGAATGTGTCAGCGGCTACGCGGCATAAGAGGTTGTTGCCGGGGCAACCTGACTATAATCGAGTCTGGCCTGGTAGTGAGCTTGAGGAGAGCCCTGAGAAGCAGATGATGGCTCAGGTGGTTGAAATAATGCGGCAGCATCAACCCTTCGCCAGTGTCGATGTTCATAACAATACCGGTCTCAATCCTCACTATGCCTGTGTTAACAGATTGCATGGTCCATTTCTGCATCTTGCACTACTTTTTTCCCGCACGGTGGTCTACTTTCTTCGTCCAAAGGGGGTTCAGTCGATGGCATTTGCAGAACTTTGTCCCTCGGTTACCCTAGAGTGCGGCAAAGTGGGCAGTGCATATGGTGTCGAACATGCGTTGCAGTACCTGGAGGCTTGTCTGCACCTGGCGGAGCATCCACTTCACCCTGTTGCACACCAGGATATTGATCTGTTTCATACCGTGGCACAGGTTAAGATAACCAAGGATACCAGTTTCGGCTTTATACCCAATGAGAGCCAGCTGGTATTCGATCCCGATCTCGATCATATGAATTTTCGAGAATTGCCTGTGGGAACATTCCTCGGATGGGTTAATGGCAGAGGACTTGAAGCACTGGAGGTCAGGGATGAGAGTGGCTCAGATGTGGGCTGTGACTATTTTCATATCGAAGAGGGGCAGCTCTGCCTCAATCGCATGGTAATGCCCTCGATGCTGACAAAAGACCTGGAAGTGATAAGAGAGGATTGTCTCTGCTATCTGATGGAGCGCTATATGGCCCATGTGGATGATGATAATCAAGGGGCCTCTGAATAGTTCAGGCCGAGCTGTTTTCAGGGCTACTTCAGAGAGTACCAAAATTGCCCCAGAAGCTCATGCAGGCCCAGTGAAATGTTCATTGCCGCAGTCATGCTGGGGATGAATCTTTCATAGTTGGGTCGCTCTCCCTGCAGCTGGTATTCAAAGTTGATCGGCGCCGGAATTAACTGCACACCATGGCGCTTGAAAGCATCCGCAGCTCGAGGCATATGTGCAGCATCGGTAATTAATATAACTTTCTTGATATCCAGCCCATCGATGAGCTGGGCAATGTTACGGGCATTCTCCCAGGTGTTTCTACTACGCTTGTCCATATGCTGGACAGATATGCCATAGTCCAGAAGTAGAATCTTTGCTGAGATCTCAGCTTCTGAATCACCCTTGCCACCAGGCTTGCCTCCGCTTGGAATAATCGGTAATCCGGTCTCTCTAGCGATATTTGCAGCATAGCGAAGACGGCTCAACAATCGCAAACTTGCAGTGTCAGATCCATACTCCGGTGCTTCACGGTAGCGCCCTCCTCCAAGAACAACGATTGCCTGAGCCTGATTGTCTTGTATCTGCTGTCTGCTCAGGGGAGGGTGCTTTTGAAGGGTTGAGAAAATCAATTCCCCGGTGATCGGTAGACTCAGTGTTATCTGCAGAAGTAGCGCTATTACAACCAATTTACGACCAAAGGCGGTAGCCCATAGCAGCAAGCCGATAAGGCCAAGCATAAGGGGGCCTGCCGGGGGCAGGATCAAAGTGCTGATTAATTGGGTGTTGAGGCCGTCCACTCTGTTAACTGTGGTTAGGTGTTCAGTAGTGGATTTGCTTGTAGGTCAGCATGGTAGGAGGAGCGCACCATAGGACCACTGGCGACACTGGTGAAGCCCATCTCTTCAGCCATTCTACCCAGTTCTGCAAACTCCTCTGGGGTGACGAATCGATCCACAGGTAAGTGGTCACGACTGGGTTGCAGATACTGACCCAGAGTGAGCATTTCACAGCCATGCTTGCGAAGATCCTGCAATACTTGCAGAACCTCTTCTTGTTTTTCCCCCAGTCCCAGCATCAGTCCCGATTTTGTTGGGACTTTGGGTTGCTCCTGTTTGAATCGCATCAGCAGATCCAGTGAGCCTTGGTAGTCAGCACCTGGGCGGGCCTGACGATAGAGACGAGGCACAGTTTCAAGATTGTGATTGAAGACATCTGGTGCTGACTCAAGTAGTGGCTTTAGGGCTTGTGCTTCACGTCCTCGAAAATCCGGGACCAGGATCTCAATCTTGGTTAGTGGCATCTGTTCACGAATCGCTGCGATGCATTGTGCAAAATGGGCGCCTCCCCCGTCACGGAGATCGTCCCGATCCACCGATGTGATCACAACATATTTGAGTGCCATCGCAGAGATTGCCTCAGCAAGTTGTTGTGGTTCTTGTTGATCCAATGGTTGGGGTTTGCCGTGGGCCACATCGCAAAATGGACAGCGCCGGGTACAGATATCCCCCATGATCATAAAAGTTGCAGTGCCATGCTGAAAACACTCCCCAAGGTTGGGGCAGGCAGCCTCTTCGCAGACAGAACTTAGACCTTTATCGCGCAGTATTCGGCGGATGCGGCTCACATCACGGCCCAAAGGTGCTTTGGCCCGTATCCAGCTGGGCTTTCTCAGGGTGGTTTGGGTTGGTTCGACCTTTACCGGAATACGGGCAAGTTTAGTTTTACCCCGTTGATGACTCTCTGGCTGGGTGCGTGAAGGTGGTAGAAGGTCTTTAGTCGTACTCATTGGGTTCATCCGGATCAACGAAGCTGAGAGTGTAGCCTAAACGCTCCGCCAAGTGTTGCGCCAATTCCCGGCCAAGACTGGGTAAATCTGCATCTATATTCAAGTCAGCTAACTGAGTGACCTGCAGCCCCGGAAAGCCACATGGATTGATTCTGCTGAAAGGTTCGAGATCCATATCCACATTGAGGCTGAGCCCATGATAACTGCATCCCCTGCGTACGCGCAGACCAAGAGAGGCGACCTTTGAGGTGTCTATGTAGACGCCTGGTGCATCTTTTCTGGCGTTGGCTTTGAGCCTATGCTCGGCCAGTAAGCTGATTACAGCGGCTTCCAGGTGGGTTACCAGACCACGAACACCTAAATGAGCCCGACGTAGATCGAGTAACAGATAGGCGATGAGTTGTCCTGGGCCGTGGTAGGTGACTTGACCGCCCCGGTCACTGTTGACTATTGGGATATCACCCGGGTTGAGCAGGTGCTCTGGCTTGCCTGCCTGACCAAGGGTAAAAACAGGGGGATGCTCAAGCAACCAGAGTTGGTCGGGGGTGGAAGGGCCTCGTTGATTGGTGTAGTCCTGCATTGCCTGCCAGGTTTTGGCATAGGGTTGGATACCCAGAGACTTCACCAGCAACATTGCAGTTAAAGTGCCATGACAACTTTTTCGTGGGCACTAAGGTCAACGTAGATTGCATCGAGCTGAGCCTTGCTTTCTGCACGCAGGGTAACGGTAACCGAGACCCATTTTCCACCTTTACTGCTACGGCTGTTGACGGCTGTTTCAGTGATACCCGAAGCATGACGACTGATCAACTCCACCACCATCGCCTCGAATCCCGGTTCAGCCTTGCCCATTACCTTGATGGGAAAATCACAGGGAAATTTTAATAGTGTCTCTTCTTCTTCCAACGGGTTACTCCAGCCAGAGAAGGGCGCTGTCTTTTATCTGTTGCCAGAGGTTGCCTTCAGGGATTGTCTTTAGAGCAATCAGAGTGGCGGAGGTAACCGGTTCGCCATCCAGAGTGACCATGACCTTTCCAAGAGATTGCCCCTCTTGTACCGGCGCCATGATCTTGGGTTCGATCTCGAGGTTTGCATCCAGGTTTTTATATTGATGCCTGGGAATAGTCACATTCAGGTCTTCACTCAGACCCAGTGGTAACTTATCACGCGCTCCTTTCCAGATCCTGACCCGATTGAGTGCTTCACCAGCAGCATACAGTTGGTGGGTTTCATAAAAACGAAACCCATAGTTCAACAGACTTTGGCTTGCCTGGGCTCTTGCCTCTTCACTTTTGGTACCCATAATTACGGAGACCAGGCGCATATTCTCTTTCATTGCAGAGGCTACCAGGCAGTATCCTGCTCCCTCGGTATGGCCGGTCTTCATGCCGTCAACGCTACTATCCCGCCACAGCAGTTTATTTCGGTTGTGCTGCTCTATATTATTGAATAAAAAGGATTTCTCTTTGTACCATTGATAATATTCCGGAAACTCATGAATCGTCGCTCTGGCAACCTTGGAAATATCAGCTGCCGTGGTGTAGTGGTTTTTGTGGGGTAGCCCGGTGGAGTTCATAAAGTGGGTATCAACCATTCCCAGGCGCTGAGCGTGATTGTTCATCAATTCAGCAAAGGTGCTTTCACTGCCGGCGATATGTTCTGCAAGTGCTACACAGGCATCGTTGCCGGATTGAATGATCATTCCTTTGATCAGGTCTAACATTTTGACCCGTTTGCCAACTTCGATGAACATCCTCGATCCTGGTGTGCGCCAGGCCTTTTCACTTACCAGCACAGTATCTTCGAGATTAATATTACCCTGCTGTAACTCCCGAAAAATGGTGTAGGCGGTCATGATCTTGGTCAGACTGGCCGGTTCGAGTCGCTTGTCTGAATTTCGTTCGGCAAGGATTTTACCGCTGTGAAAGTCCACCAGCAGATAGCCGGTAGCAGAAACCTCAGGAGGTGCTGGTAAGGGGGTGGCAGCCTGCAAGGGTAGCGAGATTAGAGCTACAAGCCATATGAGCGAGAGGTTGAAATATTGCGCAAGTTGATACATGGGTGTTTTTATTTAATTCGTTAAGTTGGTTCTATTGTAGTGAAGTAGCGGGGCGTTTCATATTGTTTGATGTGAAGTGACCCTCTAGTGTGGTGCGTCATATAAATCCTATATTTAGACAAGGCCTATCTCAGTTTGAGTTTAAATCACCTGCCTCGCCCTGCGGGAAGCCACTCAAGCCGCGATTGCGGCGTTGCACCCCTTGGTAAGGGAACAACCATTACCTGCGGGCTGCGCCTTGCACTCACGGCTTGAGCGGCTTTCTAAATGCATGGTTTATATGACGCACCACACTAGGCCCTGGAAAGCGCTGAGCAAGGGATGAGAAGAGTATTGGTAAATTACGCCCCATCCACCTGATTATAATGGATGAGGCTTTATTTCACGGGCTAGCGTAACCGGACAGCCACAGCTTCAGTATCACAGTCTGAGCCGTTGCAGGCTTCAACGATAACGTAGAGATCTTCAGGAAGCGAGTCGATGAGTTCATCAACATCGGTTTCTGGATCATCATCATCTTCACAGACCATCTCCAGATTGTTATCAAACCAGCAATCTTCGTCATTCCTGTCGTCATGATCACAACTGCCAAATTCACCACACCAGACAGTGTAGAAACGAATGTCATTGTCTTCATCAAGATTGCTATTGACGCTGAGATAGAAGTAAGCGGTATAGCCACTTGCATTGTCATCATCAACCTTCCAGACCAATTCGAATTCGCCGTTGTTAATGGCTGAATCGATCGTTACCCGGCCCTCTTCAAGCTCTGATGAAGAGCCGTTGATGCTGAACTCTTTTACTTTAACGTCATCGCCGCCGCCGCAGCCTGCAATGACCAGAGTGAATAATAACAGTGATATTAGAGTGATATTTTTAAGCATAAATTGGTTCCTCCCTCCATGGTTTAGTGAAATCAAATATATCATTGATAACAAACTATCCCACCCGGAGATTGCAGTAGTCAAGGCAGATATTGTATCGAATTGTAGCCTGGAACACGGTTTTAATCGCTTTCAATCGACCACTTACTAACCTGGCCATAGATATTAATAGACTCAGGGCTACAAGCGTGGCTCAGATCAAGACGCACCCCCAAGGGCACTTCCTTCGGGGCGCGGCACGCCGGCAGGAGTGGCACAGGGATGTGCCGTTTGCGGACCTAAGGATGGAATGGCCCATCCCTTGTCAAGAGCCGCAACACCGAGCTGAGCCACGCTTGTAGCCCCTATCCTCAGATATTTAATGACAGGCCGTCGTGTGTATTAATATCTATGGCCTGGTTAGTAACCACGGAAAGAGTGAATTAGGGGCTGATTGTTAAGATACCGTTTAGAGTCGAAGACCCTAAAGCAGATAGACCAGAATCAAGCCACCCAGTAAAAATCGGTAGATGACAAACGGCACCATGCCGATATTCTCAATAAAGCGTAGAAAGTAGTGAATGCAGAGGTAGGCGGTAAAAAATGCCAACCCGGCACCAAGAGTTATCGAGAGCCAATCCACAGGTGTCTCACTATTTAAGAGATCAAGCCCCAGCAGTCCCCCGGACATGAGGATAGTGGGAATCGAGATCAGGAATGAGAAACGGGATGCGGCTTCCCGGGTCAGGCCAAGAAACAGACCTGCTGTCATGGTGGAACCGGAGCGAGAGGTGCCTGGGATGATAGCCATGGCCTGGAACAGTCCGATCACCAGGGCATCACTCCATCGTAGGGTATATTCATCCCTTTGCCGACTCCCCAACTTATCTGCCAGTAGAAGCAATACGCCAAAGCCAATTGTGGTTATGGCAATCACCATCGGTGATCGCAGATCGCCCTCCACCAGGGATTTCATCAGTAGACCAAACAATCCAACCGGTATGGTTGCGATTACGATCATCCAGCCCAGTTTTGATTCCTGTGAGCGGGCTGATGGATTGACCCATGAGCGGAAAAAATCAACAGAGATGGATAAAACCTGGTGGCGGAAATAACCGATGACAGCAGCCAATGTTCCCACATGCACTGCTACATCGAAGGCCAGTCCCTGGTCGTCATAGCCGGTGACCTGGGGTGCGAGAATCAGATGGGCCGAACTGGAGATCGGCAGGAATTCGGTCAGTCCCTGTAGCGCAGCCAGGATAATGATTTGTAACAGATCCATGTCATCAGTTCTTCCAAGGGGTCTCCAGTTGTTTCTGCTCCCAGGCAAGTGCGGAGCTGGCGATAACTGACAAGTCGTCATATTTTGGGGACCAGCCCAGAACTTCGCGCACTTTTTTGGCTCCGGCCACCAGCTCAGGCGGGTCTCCTGCACGACGCTCAGCCTCAATGATATTCAGGGGTGAGCCATGTGCTGTTTCGACAGATTTGAGCAGTTCACGGACTGAGTAGCCGTGTCCATAGCCACAGTTGAGGATGGCAGAGTCACCGCCGTTGCGCAGATAGTCCAAAGACTTCACGTGGGCTGCAGCAAGATCCTCTACATGGATATAGTCACGCACACCGGTACCATCCGCTGTTGGATAATCTGTGCCGAAGATGTAGACCGCATCCCGTTTACCTACAGCTGCCTCACAGGCGACTTTGGTTAACAGGGTGGCTTTTGGGGTCGACTGGCCGATTCTGCCCTCCAGGTCACAACCGGCAACATTAAAATAGCGCAGAGCGATATAGCGCATGTCACTGGCAACAGAGAGATCATGCAGCATCATCTCTGACATCAGTTTGGAGGTGCCGTAGGGGTTGATCGGACTGGTAGGGGTATCCTCGTAGGCGACCCCTTCCTGAGGGATGCCATACACTGCAGCGGTCGAGGAGAAGACAAAGTTCTTAACCCCTGCTTCGGAACAGCACTGGAGCAGGTTGCGGGTATTGCAGGTGTTGTTGGAGTAATACTTGAGCGGGTTCTCCACTGATTCGGGTACGATGGTGTGGGCAGCGAAGTGCATCACTGTATCGATGTCATGCTCCTTTAGGACACGGCTGACCAACTCACGGTCACCGGTATCACCCACCACCAGTTCGCCGTGAAGAACGGCTTGGCGAAATCCGGTGCAGAGATTGTCCAGGGTAACCAATCTTTCACCCGCTTCACCAAGCTGACGTGCAGTGTGACTGCCTATATAGCCGGCGCCGCCGGTAACCAGAATTCCTTTTTTCGACATCAGTGGTTCCCCATCTTTGAAAGGATCAAATGTGTATTTTCCGCGTGTCTACCTACTTCGCCTTTTCAAAAGGTCAGACAGGAATGTCGCTCAATGTGAAGACGAAACTCAGGACCATCCATGTCTGGCAGGTAAAAAACGCGTACATGATAACGGGGCAGAGGCGCGGAGTCATGCGCTGTTTAAGAGAGAAGTGTCTGATACTGCACATCTCAAGCACTTATGAGTAGGTACGAATGCCCCTTGGTTTTCATCTCGCTCCCACGCAGCAAGGGCGGGAACATGGAAATAGAATTTACCAGGTCAAAGCCAGACCGATCTGTAGGGTGTCGGCCCTGCCGCACCACTCTGACCGCTCATAATCGAAACAGCTGCTGGTTTTTTTCGGTTCTGATCCGCAATCAGTTCAGCGGTTTGATAACGTAGCCTGGATGGAGTGCAACGGAATCCAGGGGGGCATCGCACCAATCTTCCCGGATTCCGTTACACTCCATCCAGGCTACGGACTCGCTCCCACTCAGCCAGGGTGGGAACTTGGAAATAGAATTTACCAGGTCAAAGACAGAACAATCCGTAGGGTGCCGGCCCTGCCGCACCATTCCGACTGCTCACAATCGAAACAGCCGCTGGGTGTTTTTTCGGGTCTGGTCCGCAATCAGGTCAGCGGGTTGATTACGAAGCTGGCTGAATAGGTCAAGGATCACCCGGAGATAGGCAGGTTCATTTCGCTGGCCACGATGGTGGCTATCGGGTTGGTCCGGTGAATCTGTCTCTATCAGTAGATGCTCCAGGGGCAGGGACTCAACCAGATGCCGCAGGCGTTTTGCTCGCTCATAGGTGACCGGGCCGCCAAAGCTGAGATAGAACCCCATTTCAATCAATCGGTGGGCCTGCTGTTCGCTGCCGGAATAGCTATGCAGCATGCCACGCAGGCCGGGAAAGTTTCTCAGGCTGTTGATGACCTCTTCTACTGATCGACGGGCATGGATGATAACCGGCAGATCGTATTCCTGGGCCAGTTGCAGCTGGGCCTCGAAAAAGTAGTGCTGACGTTCAGCCTGGGGGTCCTGAATATAGAAATCGAGCCCACACTCGCCGATCGCTACTGGGTTTTCATGCTCGATCCACACTTTCAAAGCCTGAATATGCGCCTCTTCATGATCACCAAGGAACATAGGGTGCAGACCATAACTGGGATAGCATCCGGGGTTGGTCTCGCAGAGTTGTCGAAGACGAGGCCACCAAGCGGCTTTGATGGCGGGGATAATCTGTTCTTCTACACCTGCCTGATGGGCGCGTTCAAGGGCATCAGCCCGATCAACATCGAAACGGCTATCATCAAAGTGGCAGTGGGCATCGATCAACCGCGGGTGAAAACCCATTGATCATCCTTTGAGTGCTGCTGGTTGTAACGATATCCATCAACATCGAAATCCTTAATGCTTTGAGGGTCGTTGAGTCTATGGTCGATGATATAACGACTCATCATGCCTCTCGCTTTTTTGGCAAAGATGCCGATCATGCGATAAGTGCCGTTCTTTTTCTCTTTGAACTGAGGCGTGATGATGCGGCCTTTAATCAGTTTGGGTTTGATCGCTTTAAAATATTCGTTGGATGCCAGGTTGATCAGGATCTCGTCCCCCTGGGCCTTAAGGTCTTTGTTGATCGCCTGGGTAATGGACTCTCCCCAGAAGGCATATAGATCTTTGCCATGCTCATTAGGTAGTTTGGTGCCCATTTCAAGCCGGTAGGGTTGCATCAGATCAAGTGGTTTCATTACCCCATAGAGTCCGGAGAGTATTCGCAGGTGAGATTGTGCGAACTCAAACCCCTTTTCATCAAGGGTCTCTGCATCGAGGCCGGTGTAGACGTCACCCTTCATGGCCAGAGCGGCCTGCTTGGCGTTTTTCAGGTTAAAGGGGGTGCTCCAGTCGTGATAGCGATCGAAGTTGAGTTCTGATAGTTTCATGCTCAGCTTCATCAGCTCCGCCAGATCCAGTGCTGAGTAGTCTCGCAGGTTATCGATCAGTTGGCGCGACTGTTTGAGGAACTTTGGCTTAGTGTGGGTCTTGGTGACCGGCGGAGTTTCATAGTCGAGGGTTTTGGCGGGTGAAATTGCAATCAACATCTTTTGATCTCTAATCTGCTGAACATCAACCTGATACAGGGGTTGAGTTCGATTCTGCGGGCTATCGGACAATCATCGCCATAGAAGCGTCGAAATACAACCGTATTTCCCCGATGGATATACAGAATAGTCCTGCAACATATATTATTAGCCCGATATATTGATTACTGAACTATTGGATAATGAATCAGACAACAGAAGATCGATTTCAGAGACTGCTGCACCTGGCCGGGGATCTTTATGCGGAGACCTCCGTACTATCTGAAACAGAAAGCGAACTGCAGCTCTGGTATAACCGTGGATATGCTGATGGCATGGCCAGTCGAATGCGGCTTCTGGGTTATGAACATGAAGTCAATGAAGCGCTCGGCTGCGGGGGGGAAACTATCAGCGATGAACAACGTTTTTTACCCTGGGGTAAAGCCTATCGGCACGGTTTTGAAATGGGTGGAAAAGAGACCCTTGAAGTCCTCGGAGAGAAGAATCTATGAAAATTGTCTCATTCAACACCAATGGGATCCGAGCCAGAGAGCATCAGTTAACTCAGCTCAAAGCCACCTATGACCCGGACGTTATCGGAGTTCAAGAGTCCAAAGTACAGGATGCGGATTTCCCCATCGGCATGATCGAAGCCCTCGACTTGAAGGCAGCCTACCACGGACAAAAGAGCCACTACGGGGTTGCCCTGCTCTCTAAATCGGCACCTTTAGAGATCAACAAGGGTTTTCCCACTGATGAGGAAGAGGCCCAACGACGGATGATCATTGGCCGTTACGAATCTCCAAAAGGCAAGCCCTTTACAGTGCTCAATGGTTACTTTCCCCAAGGTGATAGTCGAAGCCACGAGGTGAAATTTCCAGCAAAGCGCAAGTACTATGCTGACCTTCTCGACTATTTGAATAACCACCATGATGCCTCTGAGCCATTGATGCTGATTGGGGATATGAATGTGGCGCCTTTGGACCTGGATATCGGGATTGGGCCTGATAATGCGAAACGCTGGCTCAAGACTGGTAAATGCAGCTTCCTACCGGAAGAGCGCGAATGGCTGCAAGCGCTTCAGGATTGGGGATTGCAGGATAGCTATCGGGTGCTCAAGCCGAATGTGGATAATCGTTTCAGCTGGTTTGATTATCGAAGCAAGGGGTTCGACCGGGAACCCAGGCGGGGTTTGCGTATCGACCTGATTTTGGTCACCAAACCGTTGATGAGTTGCTGTACTGATGTGGGTATCGCTTACGATATACGTGGTATGGAAAAACCGTCCGACCACTGTCCGATATGGGCAGAATTCGACTTTTAATCAACTCTGATAGTTGCTTAGAGCATTCAGGCGCACTGTGATTTTTGGCACTGAGCATCTGTTTCATGCGATCTTTGGTGGATGGATCGCTGATAGAGGATCAGAGTGGTATTTCGATCAAGAGCCGGCTCTCTAAACGAGACTTTTTGATTGGTGTCATATTATTCGGGATCAGGCTAGTCTAAATGCTGGTAAAAACCGCATCGTTAAGTCACTATTATTCAACCTGTGGCCTGGATGTTTTACATAAGGGAGAACCAATCATGATCTTAAAATTCAATAAATGGACACTCTTTCTACTACTGATTTTTATTCTCCAGGCCTGCGGCGGCGGTGGAGGTGATGATGATAATAGCAACACCAATACCGATGATGGTGGCTCAACCAATACATCTTTGGACTACAGCGGTGAAACCAAACAGGCTTCACTGACCTCAGAAAACGTCGATGAAATCACTACCGCTGCAGCCTCAGGCTCCAAACAGGCGATCAGTTCCGATGATGTGCCACTATTCGGTCAACGATCGGATATGCCTGTTACGCGGCAGCAGATCAATGACGAGTTATGGGTAGTGATTGGTGAGGCGTTGAGTCGCAATAGCCAATTGGCAGGCCGTGGAGTTACGGCAGCAAGAACTGAAGATCTCTCCAGTACCTTGTGTGATAGCGGCTCGGTGATCATGGAGGTTCCGGATAACGGGGTTGCCGGAAATTGGAGTATCGATTTCAATCAATGTACCAGTACCAGCAGATATGGTAACAGCTACTCGTCCACGCTCGATGGATCTGTTGAGGGAACCTATATTCAGGTAGGCAACGGCTATCGACTGACCCTAAATTACGTCAACTTCACTGTGTCGGTCACTCATCCGAATGGCAGTTACACGGATACCTTCAATATGTCGGTGACCTGTACGGCGACCAACCAGGAAGGCTCAGACGCCAGTTGTGAATACTACTCAGACTACCGGGGCTATGATAACCGAACCTATCGGGTTTCCGAGGTCAGCGTTTCTGGGAATGAGTCATCGGGTTATCAGGTCTCTGTTCGGGTTTACGATCCGGATCATGGATATGTCACTGTAACCACTGAAGTACCGGTAACCTTCGACTGTTCAGATGGGCACCCCAGTGCTGGTCGTATTCGTGTTGAAGCGGCTGACGGAGCAACTGCAGTGATTGAGTTCATCAGTTGCTCGCAGTATGTGGTGACTTTTGAGGGCGTGGCTGACACCTACACCTGGCCCTAGTCTTACCCCTGAATCTTTCACCTAGGAAGATGGCTGTTCTATTAATCCCCCTCCCCACCGGGGAGGGGTTTGTAAAAGAAAATCACCTATATTTACAAATAGATTTTGCATCCAAAACAGCGCAATTTCTTACTCTTTCCAGCCCTTAATGGTGCGGCAGGGCCGCACCCTACGCCAGTTCTATTAATCGCCCTCCCGGGAGGAGGGGTGGGTTAAAAATCTAACGCATAAATGCATATATGTACGTGCCTGAAAGAAAGAGGTAAATCCCAGATCTTGCTAATAATTTAATTATGAGTGAGCTGGAATTTACATGGGATAAGGCTAAGGATGTAAAGAACCATGGGATATGCTTCGACGAGGCCAAAACGGTATTTTACGATGATAGAGCAAGGCTTATTACCGACCCTGATCATTCCGAAGATGAAGATCGTTATATTTTGCTCGGTCTTTGCTCTCAGTTACGAATTTTAATCGTCTGTCATTGCTATCGAGAAGATGGAAGAACCATAAAAAATATATCTGCTCACTACTGTCCAGCTTACTTCAACCATATGAAACGCTTCGCGTACACCCTCTCCCCAACCCCTCTCCCGTAAAGGGAGAGGGGCTTTTTTAGTTGTTCTGAGAAGATTGAAAGTTAATGGGACATTAGCAGTGATATTTGCTCTCCAATCAAAGTTCGTCGCCAGCCCTTCAGTATCGGTAGTTCCCGTTCACCCTTCACCAGGCGTTCCAGTTCTCGACGATTGATCAGGAGAGAAGGGGGGATCCCTTCTTCTTCGGCTATCTGATGAACATACGCCATTAGACGATCCGCTGTTGCGGCTTGTTCTGAAGAGAGTTGGGTTGGTCGTGCCTTGCTGATTGGCCACTGAGACTTCGGGACTCTCTTGTTGTCAGCAATCAGCTTAAGCAACTCATCTCCCCAATGCTTGATGCTGCCAGGTTCGAGTCCGCGGATGCCCTGTAGGCTTGTTAAGTCAGCAGGTAGATGACGTGCAAGTTCCAGCAGGACTTCGTCCTTAAGAATCCAGCGGCGTGGACGGTTAGCTCGTTCGGCTTCAACTTCCCGCCAAGCTGACAATGCTTGTAATACGGCCCTGTTCACCCCTTTTGCGCGATGAAGTCCGCGGATACGCTTCCACATCTGATCCGGTGAATTGATGTAGTTGGATGGATCGCTTAATTTTTGCATCTCTTCTGCAATCCAGCTCTCTCGTTGTCGTTCTTGCAGTCTTTTTTTCAATATTAGATAGATCTTTTCCAGATAGATGACGTCGTCAAGGGCATAACGTAACTGGGTTTTTTGTAGTGGGCGGTGTGTCCAGTCGGTACGAGTGTGCCCCTTCTCCAGTTCGACTCCGAGCAGCTGTTCGACGAGGTTTGCATAGCCGATCTGTTCTCCAATTCCAAGAAGTGCCGCAGCAGTCTGGGTGTCAAACATGTTTGCCGGGAGTTGTCCCCAAAGCTGGTGGAAAATCTCCAGATCCTGATAGCCAGCGTGGAAGATCTTCACGCTATTTTGATCAGCAAAAATGTCAAGCAGAGGTGTCAGCTCTTCAAGTGCTAAGGTGTCGATGCAAGCCGACAATTCACCATTGCAAATTTGTATCAAGCAAAGCTCGGCCGAGTAGGTTTTCTCGCGTATAAATTCGGTGTCGAGCGCGAGCCACGGACTATGCTGAATACGATTGCAGAGTGACTGTAATTGGCTGGGAGTATCGATATAGAGTTCTTGCATAGGTCTCTTGGGTTTTTGAAAAAGGAGGTAAGGTCAGTTAACCGAGCCCTTTGGGCTGACTCTCGAACTTTTGTGTCATGCAGAGTCAGTGCTTAGTTAGAGTTTTGAGTGCAAACGGTTTGTGCAATTTCAATCCTCTCCCATTGTTGTGGAGATTGATCCTTGCAGAGTATCTTCACTGGGAGAGAGTCCGCTCAAGTGGCAAAGCACAATCCTGTTGACCAGGTCGACTTCTGGTGGGGCACTGATCTCTACCCGCAGATAGTTGGGGGTATAGCCGCTGTAACCCTGTTCTGGGGAACCTTCCACCAGCACTGGCAGTGTCTGGCCCAGCTGTGCCTCCAGGGTTTGCTGTTTCGTCTGTCTGCCCAGTTTATGCAGTGCATCACTTCGCTGGCGTTTTATTTCACGGCTGATTGGATTGGGCAGACTGGCTGCCTTGGTCCCCTGGCGCGGTGAGTAGGCGAAGATATGCAAATGGCCGAATCCGATCTCTTCGATAAATGAGAGAGTCTCTTGCCACTCTTCCTCAGTTTCGCCTGGAAAACCGACAATAATGTCAGTGGTGACATTGAAGCCGTCTACCCGGCTTCTTGCCTCAGTAATCAGCTGACGGTACTCGTCACTGCGGCAGCGGCGGGCCATACGTCGCAAAACTGCGTCTGAACCACTCTGCAACGGCAGGTGAAGATGGGGCATGAAGCGGGGGTTGTCGAACAGGGTCCAAAACTCCGCTTCCAGATCCCAAGGCTCAATGGAGCCGATGCGAAGTCGGGGAATCTCTGTCTGATCGAGAATCTGTTTGATCAACTGCACCAGGCTTGAGTCGATGTCGCTGCCGTAGCCTCCGATATGGACGCCAGTCAATACAGCTTCCTGGATACCTTCCCGATGCAGGCGGTTGATCTCATCGATGATCTCCTCCGCTGAACGGCTGCGCTCCTCACCTCTGGCCAGGGTGACAATGCAGAAGGTGCAGCGGTAACGGCAGCCATCCTGCACCTTGATAAAAGCTCGTTGTCGCCCACGTTCCAGAATACCACTGGTCTCAGCCTCCATAGCTGCTTCAGGCATAAGCTTCAGGTCGAGTTTCTGTTCGACTATTTCTACCAGCCTGGCCTTGTCCCGGTTGTCGATCAGCAGATCCACACCCTCGATCTTCAGTGCCTCATGCGGTTCCAGTGAGGCATAACAACCACTCACCACAAGACGGGCATTCGGATTCAACCGGCCGCTACGGCTCATCAGTTTTCGCGATTTCCTCACCGCTTCCTGGGTGACCGCACAGGTATTCACCACCAGCAAGTCGGCTTCTTCAGCCTGACCGGTCATTTGGTGGCCGCGAGCCTGGAATTCTCGGCTCCAGGTTTCGAGCTCCGCCTCGTTGAGACGGCAGCCCAGTGTCTTTAGATGAACGCGCATGGGATTCAGAGGTTTCTCAGATGAGCGGCAAAGGTAATGATGATGGGTCGGTTATGCAAGTCTAGTTGTTCCCGCTTAGCCGCGATCCCTCAATTCTCACCTGCCGGGGACTGTCTTAGGGCCGATTCGATTAGTGTTATCAGGCCCTAGTGAGTTATCTATTCGACAAGGTAGCCTGGATGGAGTGCAACGGAATCCGGGAAGATCAACGCACGAAACTACCCCCGATTCCGTTGTACTCCATCCAGGCTACGGATTACGGACTGGTTTGCAATTCAATCTGGTTTTGTTGTCTCTCTTTGATCATGAACGGTTTACTATGTACAAGGCCAACCTGCTTTTTATTCAATAACTTATATGTGGCTGCGTGTTAAATTAGATCGTCGGAACTTGAGGGGATAACTCAATGGCATTCGCTTAAAGGCTCGCATTTTGAGCCTCTGCCTGGGGTATAGTGTGCTCATGGAATGGTTTACCCAAATTTCTGCTTTTCAACAGCTACTGCTTGTTTTGGGGCTCTCCTGTCTGTTTCTACTGGGCTGGGCGCTCTATTGGCTGGCGCGTCTCCTCGATACCCAACAACGTGAACAACAAGTCAGGATTCATCATCAACAGTCACAACAAGAGCAGCTGCATGAACTGGAGCGCAGAAGTGCGCGAGAGCAGAGTGAGTTAAGGGATCTGCTATCTGAAAGAATTGCTAAGGGAATGCTGGCCCAGCAACGTCTGTTACATGGCATGCAGCAGTCTCAGCAGCAGCACTCCGACAAGCTTAGCCAGACTCTGGAACGACGTTTTGCAGATATTCTGCAGAATTTGGGGGGTGATGCCAGTCGTCTGCGTTTGGATCTTTTAGAGCAGTTCGAGGCGCTCAAAAAAGCGGTAACTGAAAACCTCGCTGATGGCCGTTTGCAGCAGCAGGAGAAGCTGGGTGAGTTGCGTGAATCAATGAGCAGATCCCTCTCCGAGCAACGGGAATCTTTCGATCAGCGTCAGGCCCACAGTCTGAGCAAGCAGCAGGAAACGCTGCAGTCAGGTATGGGCGAGGTTCGCAAGCAGGTTGCTGAGGCCCTCAGCCAGCATGCAGACAATCTGGGAAAGCGGGTGGAGGGCTTGACCGAGACCACAGATCAGCGCCTCAAGGAGATCAGTGGACAGGTTGAGAAGCGTCTCAGCGAAGGTTTCGAAAAGACTACTGAGACCTTCAATCAGGTGCTCACGCATCTGACCCGAATAGATGAGGCGCAGAAGAAGATTACCGAGCTCTCATCGAATGTGGTCTCCCTGCAGGAGGTGCTATCAGATAAACGTTCCAGGGGCGCCTTTGGTGAGGTGCAATTGAATGCCCTGGTGCGAAACGTCATGCCAGAGAGTGGGTTCTCATTGCAACATACCCTGAGTAACGGCAGGCGAGCTGACTGCGTGCTGTTTCTTCCCGACCCCACCGGAAATGTGGTGATCGATGCCAAATTCCCGTTGGAATCCTACCAACGGATGCTTGATGAACAGTTACCGGAATCGGAGCGTACCCAGGCCCAGCGTCAGTTTCGCAGTGATATCCGCAAACATATGGATGATATCGCTTCACGTTATATTATTCCGGGGGAGACTTCGGATGGTGCGGTGATGTTCATACCGGCGGAAGCGGTATTTGCTGAAATCCATGCCCACTTCCCCGACCTGGTGGAAGAGGCCTTTCGCAAGCGGGTGTGGTTGGTTTCGCCCACCACCATGATGGCTATTCTTACCACCTCAAGAGCCGTGATGAAGGACGCTGCCACCCGGGAGCAGGTTCATATCATTCAAGAACACTTGCGAGCATTGTCGAAAGATTTTGGGCGATTTCAGTCCCGCATGGACAATCTGGCAAGGCATATCGGACTGGCCCATCAGGATGTGAGTGATGTGAATGTCTCTGCGCGTAAGATCAGTAACCGATTTGAAAAGATTGAGAAGGTGGAGTTGGAAGAGGAGTCGAGTCCTGATCTACCGGTCTTCCGCAAGGCGTCATTGCCTACGCCAGATGAGGAGTGAGAGGCACTCCTTTTTCATTAGCAGTGAAACAAAGGTGTGACCCTGTAGCACCATTGCATGGATCTTCCATATTGCTGATAGATCGTTGGTAAGTCTATAATCCAACCATGCTGGTTTGTCAGCTGCCTGCTTGCGGAAAGGGCTGAGCCCAACAACCACTCTCTACAAATTGCAGCGATTTCCTTGTGCCTATCAGCAAGCAAGGCCTGATATAACAAGGGGCTCGTTATGATCCAGTCACTACCGGAACTGCATCGTCAGTTTGTTGCAGAACAGAAAAGTTTCCACACACTACCCGCTGACGACCCTCGAAACACAACTAACTACTCACTGCCTCAGAGTAAAAAGCAGGCAAAGGAACTACTCAGATCATTGCGCCAAGGTGAGTTGTGGCAACGTACCCAGGCCCACCCAAATCCACAGGCTTTGAATCCGCAGAACATCAAGCTGGCAGATGCTCAGGCAATACTCGCCGGTGAACTTGGTTTTAAATCCTGGTCAAAATTCAAACACCATGTCGAGTCTACTGATATTGCTACCAAAGCAATCAATGAGGGTGTCGCTTCTGCATTGGATGCACAGATGCAGACTTTACATATCCGCTGTGGTACCGATGTAATGTACAAATTAGCGGTTGCAGGTTTTGAAGGAGATTTTCTATCTTTTGCTGACCCCTATATTCAAGGCCCGGTTCCTGCTGCGTCTGATCTGGACAGTTTTATAGAAATTCGCAGTGATTTTATTGCTGGAAACGAGTGGCGAATGAGAGAGCAGGCACGAAAGGAGTTGACCTCAGATTATCAATCCCTGGAGCGAGCCCGAGTGTATGAAAGAGTCGCCTTCTGGTTTGAACACGATGCCTACGATGTTTTGGTATTCATCAAACTGCTCCATTTTTTCAGCGATCCAGCAAAGCAGCCTGGTAAAATCCAGTTCATCTGTATCGACCACTATCCTGGTGTGAAACGCTTTCATGGTATTGGACAACTGCCTGCTCAATCGATGCGTCTGTTGTGGCAGCAGTTCAAACCGGTTGAGGCGCGGCATCTACAGTTTGGAAAGTTATGCTGGGAGGCATACACCGCATCCACGCCGGAGGATTTCAGTCAATTGGCCAACCTGGATGATGCTCCTTTTCCTGAGATCATGCCGGCGATCAAAAGGCATATCAAAGAGCTGCCCTGGCTAGAGGATGGGTTGTCGTTATCAGAGCGCCTTACACTGACGATTCTTGATGAGCAGGGGCCACAGGATGGCGCAAAACTATTCTATCACTGGTATACCACTCAATATGAGCCTTTGGTGTTCATGGGTGATAGCAGTTACTGGCTGGTACTGGATCAGCTTGCCCAGGCTCATAAGCCGGCAATAGAGCTGATTAAAAGCTCACCAAAGCCGATCGATTGGCGTGTCTCACTAACCGATTTTGGTAGGGAACTGCTTCAAGGCCATACATCCTGGCAGGCGCACAATAACTACGACCGCTGGTTTGGCGGCGTGCACCTCAACAGTGATTCAATGGTCTGGTTCTGGGATGATGATTTAAATCAGGTTGTGTCTGAGTCTTAAAGCTCCTCACCCTAGAAGGGAGGGGGTATAGATATATCCCAATATCAGTGCTGGCTACATAATTGCCAGTTGGAGCCCCTTGAATAATGAGATAATTGTACATACAATGTACATATGATAAGGTTTGAATGGAACTCAGCTAAGGCTACAGTAAATCTAAAAAAGTACGGCGTCTCTTTTGAAGAAGCTAAGTCTGTATTTTATGACGAGTTTGCCGTTCACTTCTATGATTCTGAGAACTCCGAGCTGGAAGAAGACCGCTTTCTCATGCTTGGACTTAGTAGCGAGTCAAGAATTTTGATTGTTTGCCATTGTGAAAGAGATTCCGGTAATACCATTCGGATAATCTCTGCGAGAAAGGCAACGCGTCTAGAGCGTATGTATTACGCAGGTGACTTATCATGAAAAAAGAATATGATCTTTCTAAAATGAAATCGCGTAAGAACCCTTATGCTTCAAAACTAAAAAAGCCCATTACCATGAGGCTTAGCGAAGATGTCATAAAGTACTTTAAAGAGATGGCTGAAGAGTCAGGGGTGCCATATCAGAGTTTAATAAATCTATATCTTCGTGATTGTGTTGCCCATCATCGAAAGGTGGATATTTCATGGAATAAACAGCCCTAACCAGCCCATAAAGCTAACGCGAAAAGAGAACTAACGAGACAGCCACTCCAGCTTGATTCGTTTTGGATCCCCTAGATTCAAGATTGCAGTACCAACACGTCTTAATAATTGGATCGATATGATCAAAAAATATGAAGAATGACCGGGTCTTTAGATTGAAGTGCGGTTTTTAATGTATGTTTGCAGATTCGCAGGCGCAACATAACCTCAGCCTTGTCTCGCCGCTTGATAATTTAGCTATTTAAAATAGAAAGGCTAGCTGAGTAGCTCTACCACAGAACCTAAATTCGGCGTTCGTCGAAACTCAAGTTTGCGACAAGCTGCTTTTAGTGCGTGACTTGCTCCAACTAACCCTTTAAAACGACTTTCAAAATGTTGAGCCATGTAGAGCCAATGTTTAGAATCGATCTGTAGCCTATCGAGAACAGGCGGTTTATGGTCAGGTATGTAACCCCGCTTATTATCTAGGATGGCGCGCCCCGTCCAATCAACAAGCTCAAGATAGTCTACAAGACGAAAAGGTACGC
>NZ_JBSYOO010000021.1:0-113014 GCF_058244675.1 Candidatus Thiodiazotropha sp. AKIB8
GCATAGGTGATCGCCGCCATTCCGGAAGCGAGCGCCAGAGCACCAACGCCGCCCTCCATCTCGGTCATACGCTGCTCCAGCACGGCGTTGGTTGGATTCATGATACGGGTATAGATATTGCCGGCTACTTTAAGATCGAACAGATCAGCGCCATGCTGGGTGTCATCAAAGGTATAGGAGGTGGTTTGGTAGATTGGCACCGCCGCAGATTTGGTTGTTGGCTCGGAATCGTATCCGGCGTGCAAAGCAAGGGATTCTAGTTTCATATGCTCTTCTCATCCTCATTGTTGTTAACCCGGCAACATTGACTGCTGTTGTTTATATTTCTCGGGCAAAGTGGTGCGTTATGAGCACCAGATCTAGTGGTGATTTTCCGATTGCTTAGACTATAAGGGTCAGCATAGAGCCACCGAAATCACCACTGGTCGTCTTATCCCACAATGATCAGTGGCGTTTGACGCATTTTTTTATCAATTTTTCTCAGACAACCCTATTGTTATGGATTTATCCATCCCAGACCAGTATTGTTTGCGGCTTATCAATGATTTAACCAGATAAAATCAGCATAGTAGCCGGCAAATACACAGTAGAGACAAGTTGTAACCATCCGGTTGGCCGCTTATCCTTACGCCATTAATTGATTTTCGGTTTTTCCATGCAAGAATACGCCCTCATCCTGATTAGCACTGTGCTGGTAAATAACTTCGTTTTGGTGAAGTTTCTCGGCCTCTGCCCCTTTATGGGTGTCTCCCGGAAGCTGGAGACTGCCACAGGTATGGGCCTGGCCACCACCTTCGTGCTGACCCTGTCGGCAATCTGCTCCTATCTGATCAACGAATATCTGTTGATCCCCCTGGGGCTGGAGTTTTTGCGCACCATCGCTTTCATCCTGGTGATTGCAGTGGTGGTGCAGTTCACCGAGATGGTGATGCACAAAACCAGCCCCATGCTCTATCAGGTACTTGGCATCTTTTTACCTCTGATCACCACTAACTGCGCGGTGCTCGGTGTTGCCCTGTTGAATACCCAGGAGCAGCACGGCTTTATTGAGTCTGCCTTGTACGGCTTTGGCGCCGCTGCAGGCTTCTCTCTGGTTCTGGTGCTGTTTGCAGGCATTCGTGAGCGGGTAACCGTAGCTGATGTTCCTGAACCTCTGCAGGGTAACGCGATTGCTATGATCACTGCCGGCCTGATGTCTCTGGCCTTTATGGGTTTTGCCGGCCTGGTCTCTGTGTAAGGTGTTTATCTGATGCTGCTCGCTATCATCACCATTACCGGACTGGCAACCCTATTCGGTCTGTTGCTTGGCTATGCCAGTATCCGCTTTCATGTGGAAGGGGATCCAATCACCGATCAGATCGAAAAGGTGCTGCCTCAAACCCAATGTGGCCAATGTGGTTTCGCTGGGTGTCGACCCTATGCGGAGGCCATTGCCAATGGAGAGGTTGAGATCAACCTCTGCCCCCCTGGAGGCGAAGGCACCATGATCGCTCTGGCGGATCTGCTGGGGCGCGATCCTGTTCCTCTGGATGCAGAGACAGCGGAGGAGAAACCGAAGGCGATTGCGATCATCAAAGAGCAGGAGTGTATTGGCTGCACCCTCTGTCTGCAGGCCTGTCCGGTGGATGCGATTATTGGCGCAGCGAAACAGATGCATGTGGTCATCACTGATGAATGTACTGGCTGCGAGCGTTGCCTCCCCCCCTGCCCTGTGGACTGTATTGTAATGGAGCCGATCCCTCAAAAGGCTGATAGTTGGCGTTGGCCCTTTCCTCAAAGTGGCACAGAAGAGATTGCCCGGCAGGCAGATTAGTCATGTATGTTGAATCTAAAAAAGGTAAAACCCGAGAGCTATGGCGCTTTCATGGTGGACTCCATCTGCCCGACCATAAGGATATCTCCTTGCAGCGACCTTTGGGATCTGTAGTGCTGCCTGATCGATTGATTATCCCCCTGCAGCAGCATATCGGGATGATGGCACAAGCCAGGGTGAAACCCGGTGATACAGTTTTGAAGGGTGAGTTGATTGCCGATTCAACAGCACCGGTAACTGCACCATTGCACGCGCCGACATCGGGCACTGTGGTGGAGATCGATGAACATCTTATCCCACATCCTTCAGGACTCTCCGGTCCCTGCATCGTTATCCAACCGGATGGAAAAGATAGCTGGGGTGAACTGCCAGAGCCGATCAAGGATTACCGGAATGTGGATGCCCAGACCTTGCGTCAGCGCATCCGGGAATCGGGTATCGTCGGCATGGGTGGCGCGACCTTCCCTTCGGCTGTCAAACTCAACCCCGGACAGCCAATCAAGACTTTGATCATCAATGGCGCTGAGTGTGAGCCCTATATCACCTGTGATGATCGTCTGATGCGGGATAGAGCCGCCAAGGTGATGGACGGTGCGCGAATCCTGCAACATCTACTGCAAAGTGAAGTCTGTCTGATTGCCATTGAAGACAACAAGTCCGAGGCAATCCTTGCTATGTTCCAGGAGCTTCGAGAGGATGAGAATATCGAAGTAGTCCGCATACCCACCCTCTATCCGAGTGGGGGCGAAAAGCAGCTGATACAGATCCTTACCGGTCGGGAAGTGCCCACCTCCGGACTGCCTGCTCAGATTGGCGCGATCTGCCATAACGTCGCCACCACGGCCGCAGTTGCCGACGCTGTACTGGAAGGACGTCCGTTGATTTCCCGCCTGGTGACCCTCACTGGTGAGGGTGTAAAAGGACCTGGAAACTATGAAGTTCCGATCGGAATGTTGGCGAGTGATCTGATTGAACAGGCTGGTGGTTATCAGAACAATCCACAACAATTGATTCTAGGTGGGCCTATGATGGGTTTTGATCTCTCTACAGATCAGGTCCCCATCACCAAGGGCGCCAACTGCATCCTTTGCCCGACTGCGGAGGAGGCCCCCAGACCCGAAGTAGCTCAGGCCTGCATCCGTTGCGGCCGCTGTGCCGATGTCTGCCCTGCAAAGCTGCTGCCACAGCAGTTGTATTGGCATAGCCGTGCCAAAGACCTGGATAAGGTCCAGGACTACAACCTGTTCGACTGTATAGAGTGTGGTTGCTGTTCTCATGTCTGCCCCTCCCATATTCCGCTGGTACAATACTTCAGATATGCGAAGACCGAGAGTTGGGCCATGGAGCAGGAGCGACGTGAATCTGACCATGCCAAGCAGCGGCATGACTTTCGGATCGCCCGACTGGAACGACTGGAGGCGGAGCGCAAGGCAAGACTACGCAAGAAGAAAGAGACTTTAGCCAAGAAACCGGCACCAAAGAAGAAAAGTGCTGAGCCTGAACTGGATGAGAAGGATGCCAAACAGGCTGCCATCCAGGCCGCAATGAAACGTGCTGCCGAGAAGAAGGCCAAACAGCAGCTTGCCCCTAAAAACACGGATAACCTGACTTCAGCCCAGCAGGCAAAAATCGACGAGGTGGATCAACGCCGAAAATCCGGGACCACTGAGCAACAGAATCAATCGGAGCCCCCCGCCTGATGGAATTTCCAACACACAGCTCACCCCATACCGGTCGTCCGAACCGGGTCGAAAAAGTGATGCTCCAGGTTGTGCTGGCTTTGCTCCCAGGCACCGCTGCACTGATTTTCTATTTTGGCTGGGGGGTATTACTTAACCTGCTACTGGCCATTACCTCAGCTGTCGCTTTTGAGGCCCTGGTAATCAAACTGCGCAAGCGGCCGGTAACCCCGGTTATTTTTGATCTTAGCGCAGTTGTTACAGCCATCTTGTTTGCTGTGGCAATCCCCCCCCTGCTCCCCTGGTGGATGGTCGTACTGGGCATGGCCTTTGGCATTATCATGGTCAAGCAGATGTATGGGGGGCTTGGTTACAACCCCTTTAATCCTGCCATGGCCGCCTATGTTCTGCTGTTGATCTCCTATCCGGTGGAGATGACCTCCTGGTTGCCTCCGACACTCCTGAATGACCATCAACTGACTTTTCAGCAGATAATCGCCTTCAAGTTTGCCGGTCTACTGCCTGATGGCCTGGAACTGGACGCGATCACCATGGCAACCCCCCTTGATGTCATGCGCACCAATCTTGACCTCAACATGATGATCAGTGAAATCCGTACCAGCCCGTTGTGGGGTGATTTCGGCGGATTGGGCTGGGAGTGGGCCGGCAACTGGTTCCTTATGGGGGGTATCTGGATGGTCTACAAGCGCACCATCACCTGGCAGATCCCTCTCGCTTTCATCACCGGTCTGGTGGGTATGGCGACAATATTCTGGATCTTCGACTCTGAGAGTTTCCCTTTTCCGCTGTTTCATCTCTTCAGTGGAGGCGCCATTCTGGGGGCTTTCTTTATTGCCACCGATCCGGTTACAGCCTCTACAACCCGAGCCGGGCAGTTGATCTATGGTGCAACCATAGGGGTACTTGTCTACCTCATTCGCACCTGGGGTGGCTATCCGGACGCGGTCGCTTTTGCGGTACTGCTGATGAATATGGCAGCACCTACCATCGACTACTACACCCGTCCACGGACCTATGGGCATGGTGAGATAAAACATGAATAATCGTGTTTCAATCCTCATAGCAGCTGGCATTCTTGCCTCCTTCGCCGTGGCAGGCACCTCACTGGTTTCTTTCACCCATGTCGCCACCAAGGATCGCATTTTGCAAAATGAGCGGGAAACCCTGCTGCAATCTCTTCACGCACTGGTGCCACCGGAGAGTGTCGACAACGATATGGTAGCCGATGTGATAGAGGTAGAGTCAGTTGACCTGCTGGGGAGTGAACAGACCAGTGTCTACCGTGGTCGAAAGCTACAGCAGCCTGTAGCCACGGTACTCACCTCGGTGGTACCTGACGGCTATAGCGGCCCGATAAAGCTGCTGGTAGCGGTTCGCTACGACGGTACCCTGGGCGGTGTTCGTGTAATCAGCCATAGAGAGACTCCCGGTCTGGGAGATAAGGTTGAGGAGAACCGATCGGATTGGATCTACAGTTTTAACGATAAATCCCTGGACAATCCATCATTGGCAAAATGGAGCGTGAAGCGGGATGGTGGCTATTTCGACCAGTTTACCGGCGCCACCATCACACCCAGATCCATCGTCACTGCAGTGAAAAACACACTGCTCTATGTACGCGACAACAAAGATGCCCTTTATGACCGGCAGACAACTGAGCCAGCGACAAAGGAATAGAGACAAAACACCATGTCTGACAATAGCATCCGACAACTCATCACTGATGGCCTCTGGCACAACAATCAAGCGCTGGTAGCCCTGCTCGGGCTCTGTCCACTGCTCGCAGTAAGTAATACCGCCATCAATGGACTGGGGCTTGGATTGGCGACCACAGCGGTTTTGGTCGCTTCCAACAGCACCGTCTCTTTAATCCGGAACTTTGTACGACCTGAAGTACGCCTGCCGGTGTTTGTGATGGTAATCGCCTCTTTTGTAACTGCGATTGAGTTAGGCATGAACGCCTACTTCCATGAACTGCATAAAATACTGGGCATCTTTATCCCGCTCATCGTTACCAACTGCACCATCATAGGCCGGGCAGAAGCCTTTGCGTCGAAGAACAACCTCTGGCGTTCACTGGTTGACGGCCTGAGTGTCGGAATCGGCTTTACACTGGTACTCATTGTGCTGGGAGGCATGCGTGAACTGGTTGGTCAGGGCACCCTGTTTGATCAGGCTCATCTGATGTTTGGCGAAGTTGCTCAAGGGTTGACCCTTAAAATCGAGGACTTCCCCGGCATGTTGATCGCCATTCTTCCTCCGGGTGCTTTCATCGGGCTCGGCTTGCTGATCATGGTGAAAAATCTGATTGATAAACGTCTCGCTGAACGACAGTTGGCTAGAACCAGCTATACCGAAGAGGCCACAGGAGTCACTGGATAGTCTGCGGTGCAGCACAGATTCAACCTCGGACATAAGCGATGAGAATTCCCCGGTGCTATACCACTCAACCCCTGACACCGCATCAACCGATCAGCCTTGAAGAGGAGCTGGCTCATCACTTGCGCCATGTTCTGAGAATGCGCACCGGCAACCAGATCATACTGTTTGACAACAGCGGTGATGAGTTTCAGGCTCACCTCGACCAGGTATCCAGGCAAGGGGTTTCTGCTCTGGTTGGAGAGCAGATTCGACATGAGACAGAGACACAGCTCGCTATTCATCTGATCATTGGTATCTCGCGGGGAGAGCGTATGGATCTGGTGCTACAGAAAGCCACTGAGCTTGGTGTTACCCATATCACCCCAAGTTTTACACAACGGTGCGTGGTAAAACTTGATGATAAAAAACGCATCAACCGAATGGCTCACTGGCAGCGCGTAATCGTCAGCGCTTGCGAACAGTCAGGCCGATGCCGTTTACCTATGCTTGATGAACCAGTTGAGCTATCAACTGCAATTTCTCAACATAATTCTGAACTCGCCCTGGTACTCGACCCTGCTGCCATTCAGCCCATATCTAAAATCCCTCCACCGAAATCATCAGTATCAATCCTGATCGGACCAGAGGGCGGACTGAGCGATAACGAGCGTGACCAAGCCATTCAGCAGGGTTTTCTTGGCCTGCGTCTGGGCCCCAGAATCCTGCGCACCGAGACAGCACCACTGGCTGCCATTGCCGCTATCCAAACCCTCTGGGGTGACTTTAAGTTTTAGGGCCTGTTAACACTAATCGAATCGACCCTGTTGCCCCTGAAAAAGAGCTAATCAAGGCGCACCCAAGGGCACTCCCTTACGGGCGCTAGGAGAGAGGTTTGGTCACTCCAAATGAACGACGAGTGGCGCTTTTTCAGTCCGTAGCTTGGATGAAGTGCAACGGAATCCGGGAAGATTTGTGCACTGCTCTCCCGGATTCCGTTACACTTCATCCAGGCTACATTATTGCAATTTCTCAACAAAATTCTGACCTCGCCTTGGTACTCGACCCAGGTGGCAAACAACCCATAACTGATATTCCCCCCCGAAATCTTCAGTTTCAATCCTGATCGAACCGGAGGGCGGACTGAGCGATGGCGAGCGGGATCACGCCCTTCAACAAGAGTTTCCAGGTCTTCGCTTAGGTCCGAGAATTCTGTGTACCGAGACTGCACCTCTGGCCGCCATTGCAGCTATCCAGACCCTTTGGGGTGACTTCAAAGTTTTGTAAAAAAACCCGACTCTGGCTGAATACAAATTAGTTGTGACGAATAGTCACAAAGCGATCAATTGACCTCCATAAGACTGTCATTCAATAACTATAGAGTGCGCTTGCGTCAATCTTCCTGGAATCAGGACACCTATAAGAATTGGGAGAATAACCAATGAATGCCAGCTTGTTACGATCATCACTATCTGCAGCACTTTTCTGTCTTGTCTCAACCGTCTCCGTAGCCGAAACCACCATTTGGCAGATTGCTGAATTCGATATACCCGAAGCCAATCAGGGCATTGGTGTTGATGAGGAGCATTTCTATGCGGTAGACAATCATACAATCGCCAAGTACACCAAGGATGGTGAATATGTAGATGCCTGGATTGGCGAAGACGATGGTCAGGTTAAACACCTGGACAGTGCCGCTGTAGTTGATGGCAAAATCTACTGTTCACACTCCAACTACCGCTACTTCCCGATGACCAGCTCGATTGAGGTCTGGGATGCAGAAACCATGAAGCACATTGAAAGCCACAGTATCGGTATCCGCCTTGGCTCTTTAACCTGGCTGGACAAACATGATGGCTACTGGTGGGGTACCTTCGCCAACTATAACAAGGAAGGCAAACTACCAGACGGCACTAAAGCCGGCGTACCTTATGCAATCCATACCGGTGGCAATATCAATACTACATTGGTTAAGTTCAACGAGGATTGGCAGGTGTTGGAAGGCTGGATTTTTCCAACCGAATTGATGGAGAAATTTGAACTGATGAGTAACTCCGGCGGCTCCTGGGGACCGGATGGAAAACTTTACATCACAGGCCACGATCTGGCAGAAACCTATCAAATCCGTTTTCCTGAGGCCGGATCTGTGCTGGAAGTTGCTGAGACCATATCTTTGAATATCCGCGGTCAGGGTATTGCCTGGGATCATTCTGAAGAAGGCGTGCTCTATGGCATAATCCGCGCCAATGATGAAGAGGAGGCGCAAGGAATGACAAACCGTGTTGTCGTATTTGCTTCCAACCTTACCCAAGAGAATAAGCCTGAAGAGTGCAGTGATCGTAAACCTGAGCGACGTCATCGTAGATGTGAGCGTTAATTATATACAATCTTAACCGTGCACAATGTACGCTTGTGGTGGTGTCACTCACCTACCGGTCACCACAAGTGTACAGTTCTTAACCCACTCAGTGATGACTGTGCCAATTTCTCAATTTCTTGCTAGGATAAGGAGATCACCAACCAGCAAGACAGAATGATGCAACATCAAACAGAACTTTTCCGGATTATCCTCCTGGCCCTGCTCTTTCTCGCTCCAAGCAGCCAGGTGGTGGCTAAGAAATTCTACAAGTGCACCAATGCCGAGGGTGAGCTTGTCTATCAGCAGGTGGCCTGCGATTCTGATATCAGCCAGGAGACCGTCAGCGTTTTTACTGCACCTGAACAGCGCTCTCAACTGGGCTCAAAACTAATGGGCGAATCTGAATATATCCCCCAGGGAGAAGAGCCTGCAACCACTGGAAAAATGCAATTTCAATCCAGGCTCGTCAACGTCATCAGTTTGCTGACTCCGATCAAATTTGAAATGCAGCAATACTATATGATGAATGGCGCTTGGCCTGAGAAACCTCAGGATATGGGCTATAACCCGGACAACCTGAAAAGTGCAGATATCAAGGAGGTCCTGTTTGGTGATGGCGGCGCAATCGTTGCAACGTTGAGCAATAGCTTCGGTAATGACAAGAGAGTGGTATTAGCACCAAAATTGGTTATGGATGGTACCAGCATGGAGTGGCAATGCATGGCAAATTTCCCGGCGCAATCGATGATGACGGCTGGCATGTCAATGTGTGAATCACGAACCATCAAGTAGATAAAATAAAGTGAAATATTTCTAATCTGAATACTAAATAACAGAGCCTCAAAAAGAGTTGTAGGCAGACTTGTCAGATCCAAACACCCAGGCTCATGCACTCTACAGTCCAGAAAAATTCAACTGATGTAGGGTGCCGGCCCTGCCGCACCATGGCTGGCTTAAATTTAAACTACCTGATCAGCAGGTTTAGAGACAAATTCCACCTCCCTCTAGAATCGCAGCTGTAATTAACCATAAGACCCGAGGTAACCCTGACCTTATGGTGCGGCAGGGCCGCACCCTACGTGTGGATTTATTTCGGGAAGTCATCAGGCTACTGTTCGAGGTTGATGGTTTTGTTGTGGGTGGGGCATGCCACACGATAAGCTATGATGAATCGTAGGGTGCGGCCCTGCCGCACCATCAGGGTGAGAATTCCCAAAAAAGCAGATACTTTGGTTCATTACCAGCAGCGTCTCAACACCGTCTTGTCAGGTGGTTTGGTTTTTAGTTGGGCATGGTGCGGCAGGGCCGCACCCTACGATTCGTCATAGCTTCTTCATTCCCGACAACAGACTCAGCCTTTATGTGGTGTCTCCAGATATTTGGCCGACTGCATCTCCTTCAACCTGCTCGCAGTTCTCTTAAACTCAAATGCGAGCCGGGTTCCACTGTAGAGCCGATCGGGTTCAGCATCAGCACTGATAACCACTTTAACTTTCTGGTCGTAGAAGACATCGACCAGGTTGATGAAACGCCGGGTTCTGTCATCCCATGTCCCATCAAGTCGGGGTATATCTGAAATAAACACCGTGTGATGGCATCGAGCCAGTTCAATATAGTCGTTCTGCCAGCGTGGCGGCCCGCATAGCGCATTGAAATCACTCCAGATCACACCACTGGCTCTTTTGACGAATCGCACCGCACGACCTGGCACCTCGAATCGTCCCATCTCTTCAACCGAACCACTCGCCAGACGATCGAATTCACCGCTCAGTTTGACCATAGCGTCATCACTGAGTGGGGTATGGTAGACAGAGGAAGTTTCGAAGAGTTGCAGGCGATAGTCCTGGTCACCTTCCAGTTCCAGCACTTCGTTGCCACTTTTTAGCAGTGCGATAGCGGGTAAAAACCGTTCTCTCTGGAGGCCGTTCATATAGAGACTATCGGGAGGTTGATTGGAAGTCGTGACTAAAGTGATACCCACCTTCTGCAAGCTCTCTAAAAGAGTCCGCATCAGCATCGCATCACCAATGTCTATGACATTGAACTCATCAAGACAGAGTACCCGCATGCGGTTTTCCATCTCTTGAGCGATCAGCATCATAGGTTCCTTATCCCCCTCATGCTCTTTCAATCGCTGATGAATAAGCCGCATAAAACTGTGAAAATGGTGTCGTTCGATGCCCAGTGTTTCATGTTGTTGATGAAACAGATCCATCAGCCAGGTCTTGCCTCTACCAACGCCACCCCAGATATAGAGTCCCTGGACAGCTGGAACACTCTTTTTCCACAGCCAACCTGAAGTTTTTCTTGGTTGAGTAAGTTGATCAGCCAGTCGATCGAAGGCAAACAGAATACGCTCCTGATAGGCATCCCGATCGAAACCGTTTATCTGCAGCTGCTGTTGATAGTATTGGAGTAGAGACAAGAGAGAGAATAACCCCTTGGGCCTGATAGTTACTTATCCGAATAACACTACAGCATAAATATCAAGGTGCCATGTTAAAAATAATTTCAACCCTTTGGACTACACCTGATAAATCTACACTATGGCTTGTTTCAAAGTGTGGGTATTTTTTACAGACCCTTAATCAAATCCAGAACCTGGCGCTCTATCTCATCCATATCCGGGACTATAGCCGGACTCAAATCCAGCTCGACTTTTTGTTTGATCAGAGGTTGTGGTTCTTCATCGTCAGAATTCACAGGCACAACATTATCAGCACTGACTCTGACAAGAGAGGGAATTGCATGCACTGCCATGCCGATATGAGAAAGCCGTTCATGATCACCAAGAGCATTCAAGATAAGAATCCTACCTCGGTAACCTGGAGCAACCACCGTTTCACCCAACATCCCTTCATAGGAGATGACAGGAATCATCACACCACGCCAGGCAAGATGCCCCAGGAACCACTCGGGTAGCTCATCACCCGCATATTCAGGTTGTTGATAGCTCATGACTTCGGCTACCGATGCGTTAGGCAGCAGAAGCTGGCGTTCGTGCAGAGGGATTATTACGCTTCTGACCTCTTTGACTACCGCTTGGCTCATTGTCTGTTTTCCGCCAGGACTTCGTTGATATTATCCAGCAAGTCACTCTCCTGATAGGGCTTACCAAGACAGCGCTTAACCCCAAGATCCATTGCACGTTGACGATGCTTATCCCCAACTCTGGAAGAGATCATGATGATCGGCAATCCATAATAATCTACGGAGTTATTGATATGTCGAGCCAACTCAAAACCGTCCATCCTCGGCATTTCAATATCAAGCAGCATAATATCCGGCACCTGTTCTTGTAACAGTGCCACTGCTTCAACACCATCTTTCGCAGTCACAACATCCATATCATGGCGTTCCAGTAAGCGACTGGTGACCTTACGCACAGTGATCGAATCATCCACCACCATGACGCGTAGACGCTCTTCCAGCTTCTTCTGTTGCTGATCGCTATCCGGTTGCATGAGCGGTGCGGCATGGGTTGCGTCCATACGAACCAGAGAAGCAAGATCGAGGATCAAGGCTACACGACCATCGGCGAGAATAGTGCCGCCGGTAATCCAACGCACACTGCCGACCTGCTTACCTAATGTCTTCACCACGACCTGACGACTACCCAATAGCTCATCAATCTGTAGCGCTACCTGATGTTCGCCGGTCTGTAACAGCAACAGTGGCAACCAACGCATACCTTCATGAATCTCATGCTGCCCAGTTCCCATCATACGCCCGAGGTAGTTCACCTTATAGTGCTTACCACCGTAATCGAAACTCTCCTGTTCGCCTGAATAGCATTTCTGAATCTCATCGCGTCGTATCCGCACAACACCGCTGATACTACCGTGAGGAACAGCATAGATCTCTTCGCCCACCCGAATCAGCAGGGCATCGGTAATAGCCAGAGTGAGGGGTAAACGAATAATGAAACTGGTACCGCGTCCTGGCTGAGAATCGATCTCCAGTGAGCCACCGAGTTGTTTCACCTCACTGGTCACCACATCCAAGCCAACGCCTCGACCTGAAATCTGGGTTACCTCTTTCGCTGTACTGAAGCCAGGCAACAACACACATTGGATCAGGTCATCATCGCTTATTTCAGCATTGGCATTGATCATGCCCTGTTCCAATGCCCGTTTACGAATCGCTTCGATATCAAGACCTTTGCCATCATCTGACAGGGTGATCATTACATCTGTCGCTTCCCGATCAAGATAGAGGGAGATACGACCTGTCTCCTGCTTACCCGCAGAGAGCCGATTCCCTGGAAGCTCAATGCCATGAGAGACTGAATTACGAAGCAGATGCTCAAGCACTGGAACCATACGATTCAGAATACTGCGATCAAGCTCGCCCTCTATTCCAAAGCATTCCAGATTGGCTTTTTTACTCAATTGAGCTGCTGTCTGCCTGACAAGGCGCTGCATCCTTGGTACCAAGGTTGCGAATGGCACCATTCGAGTTCGTAGCAATCCATCCTGCAGATCGGTTGAGATGCGTGACTGTTGAAGCAGTAAGGTATCCGTCTCACGTTGCAGATCGCGTAACGACTCATTGATGTTACCCAGGTCATTAACAGTTTCTACCAGCGCTCTCGACAACTGCTGCATGGTGGAAAATCGATCCAGTTCCAGTGGATCAAATTCAGTCTTTTCCTGCTCTAGTTTTTCGTTATCCCGTTCCCAGCGATAGAGAATCTGTGCCTCAGTTTCAATCTCAAGACCACGCAACTGAGTAAAGAGACGGGAGACTGTCTGTTCAAGCTCCGCGAGGTTGAAGCCCAGGACACTGTTTTGTTGCTCCAGGCGCGAGCGATAGATACTAACCTCACCGGCATGGTTAACCAGTCGATCCATCAAATCCGCATTGACTCGAACCTGCTCCTTGTTGGGTTTGAAGCTGGCTTTCTTATCCTCTTCACTTTCCGGATTGAGCAGCTTGGCAATCTCTTCATTGAAGGGCAGTACCTTGGCAGTCGGCGACTCCTCTTCCTTCTCTTCAACTAACTCACTCTCTGCAACTTCCTGAATGGTTTCAACCATCCCGGCATGGACAGGTGTGAGTTCTCCACCCAGGAGATTATGCAGCTGTTCAACTTGAACATCTGATGCAGGAACCTTACCGGTCTTGGCAATGGTATCAATTTGGAAAGCCAGGTGATCGATCGCGTGGCGAAGAGTATCTGTAACTGTTTCGATGGGATCGATTTCCTCTTCAGCCACAGCTGTCATCACTGATTCGACAGCGTGACTCAAGTCGCCGACAGGCATAATACCCGCGAGACGAGCACTGCCTTTTAGCGTGTGCAGATTACGTTGCATACCTTCGGTTGCAGCTTGGTCGCTGAGATCATCGAGCCATTGCAGAAATCGATTTTCGATCTGATCCATGAACTCTTTGGCTTCTTCAACGAAGATCTGTATCAGCTCTTCATCTTCACCCACATCCAGCAACACTTCGTCATGCATTACCAGGAAAGACTCATCGGCTTGACTGAGGCTCTCTTCCTGAACCTCTTCAGGCGTAATGTCCAACTCGGAAGCGACTATTTCTATCTCATCAGAGTCCAACCCATCCTGGACAGATTCCACTTCGGGCAGGACTTCATCCTCAGAAGTTAATTGTGCCTCTGGCTCGGGCTCATCCTCGACAATTTCCAACTCCGCCAGAGCTTCATCTTCAGAAGAGGGTTGCAGCAGAGAATCGAGCTCATCCTGAACAATTTCCAGCTCTTCATCCTCAGTGGAGGATTGCACCACACTCCCAAGCTCATCCTGAAGATCGGGATCAATAAGATCTTCAACGATCTCTTCGCGCTCGGTACCCTTATCGATAAGCACCTGAATTTCGTCTATCAGGTTATCCGCTCTATGGACTTCATTAGAGGACTCGGCATCATCAGTCTGTGTAGCCAGCATGTCGAGGGTTGTACGGGTGAGACTGCTCATCACTGCGCTATCAGCAGGTATATGCCCCCTCATGACGCAATTCAGCAACGACTCCATCGCATGACTGAGGTCGCCTACCGGCTCTACACCAGCTAGACGAGAACTGCCTTTCATGGTGTGAAGCGCTCGTAGAATACCATCCAGATATTGATGGTCTGATGGGTTTTCACGCCATTTCTGATGTTGTTCTTCCAGGACTTCGAGCAGCTCTTTTGACTCTTCTACGAAGATATCAACCAATTCACGGTCTTCAGTGACCTCAAACAGATCTCCCTCATGTAGAAAGCTCATTGGTTCTTCGTAATAAGAACTCGAATCAACTTGCTCATCTGACTCAGATAAGGTGCTGCTCTCCTCGGCCTCGTCCAATGCCTTCTGCAGCTCCATTTTTTGAAGACGCACAAGCTCTTCCTGGTCAGGCTGCTCATCCTCTACAGGCTCTGAATCGGGGAATGCCTCATCTGCCAATTGCAGATCATCTTCGAGAACTTCTTCCAGGATGGCATCATCTGATAGATCTTCAGACTCAGTTTCTGGAGCAGCTGGCTGCTCTAGATCGACGAGTAGTTGGGTCGACAGATGTACTTTGCCAGTGGTTGCAGCATCCTCAACTTGAGTGGCAAGGAAATCGAAAGCTTGGCGTACTAAATCCTGAACTCTTTGATCCGGCTTCAGTTCATTTCGCAGAAGGCGTTCGTATAAACTCTCCAGCGCATGACTCAGATCACCAATGGGATTAATCCCGGCAAGCCTGGAACTACCTTTCAGTGTGTGTAGTGTCCGCTTGATGTCATCGACCACTTTTTCATCATTCGGAGAGTGCTGCCAGCCGGTATAGCCATGTTCAAGGGCTTCCAACAACTCTCGTCCCTCTTCGATGAAGATTTCAAGCAACTCCTCGTCGCCTTCCACCTCGAAGAAATCATCAGACTGCAGGTAACTCACTACTTCATGAAAACCTGAATCTTCCGATAGTGGCAGCTCTGACTCCTCTGAATCAGTTTCAAGGCTCCCGAAATCCTGTAGCAGCAGATCGGATGCAATATCCACCTCGAACTCTTCGGACTCACTATCATCCGTAGCTTCGATTTGGATATCTTCTTCTAAGCTTTCGACCTCATCGAGAGTCGAAACATCTTCTAAGGAGAGTTCATCTAAGTGAAATGCTTCTTCCAGAGTTTCACTCTTCTCTTCAACTGAAGCCTGTATTGCCTGCAAGGCTCCATTCAATCCGGCAAGATAGGTATCGACATGTGGCTCGGGTAGAGAATCTTCAGGTAACCAACTTAACAGTTGACGAATATATCCAACGCTACCGTCAATCAGATCAACCACTTGAGGTTCAGCAGGCAACTGATGTTCGTGTACTGCTCTGACATAGTCTTCCATGGCTTCGCTGAGCATTGCGATGGGTGTAATCCCAGCCATGTGAGCACTACCATGTAGTGTGTGGCATGCCCTCACGACCTCTTCGGGTACCAGCATGGCGGGGGAGGTATTCGCAGCCTGTTTGAGGAATACCTCGATCTCCTGCAGGTGCTCCTCTGACTCTTCAGCAAACACTTCCAGCAACTCGGTATCGATCTCTATCTCAAGATCTGAATCGGTGAAATCGTCCTGCTCAATATCTTCCGATATACCTTCGAGAATTGCTTCCTGCAATTCAGACTGTTCCGTCTCCTCTGAAGCCTCGACTTGATCCACGAGTTCATCATCGAGTTCGAGGTTTTCCAAGCTGTACGGTTCAACCTCTGAGGATTCTCCATCTTCAGGTAACAGCGCCTCTTCTTCAGCAGACTCCACTTCGGCAACATCATCATCAAGTGATATCGCTTCAATCTCAATCTCTTCTGATGATGCAGGTAGCTCTGTAGTGTCTATCTCTGGTTCAGCTATCTCTTCGAGAGGCTTACCTTCAGATATAGCGTGGGCACGGTTTTGTAAGAGTTCAACATTTACATCGGGACTGGTGCCTTTTTCCTGACAGTCGATCAGTACAGGTAAGGCTTCAGTGACATGATTGAGCAGATCCATCATCTCAGGTGATACCTTGATGGTCTCATCGATCATGCGATTGAGCATATTCTCCACAGACCAGGCGAGTTCACCTATCACCATCGCTCCAACCAAGCGACCACTGCCTTTTAATGTGTGGAATGAGCGCCGGAAAATGGCAAGAGCTTCTCTGTCAGCTTGGTTATGCTGCCAGCGAGGCAAGTGCTCCTGGATACTCTCCAGCTCTTCCCGGGCCTCTTCAATAAAGATCTCCAGAATTTCAGGGTCGATATCTTCCAACATCGGCTTGTCGGCAGATGCAATCTCCTCGAACTGTGGCTTATCTTCTGCTTTTTCAACAGCTGCCGGTTCATTCTCTGTTGAAAGAATTTCCACTTCTGGCTGTGGTGGTTCAATTTGCAGGCTACTGGCACCAAACTCGAGATCGGAAACCTCTTCCTCTTCAAGCTCATAGCCTTCTGCATGATCAGCAGATTCCGAGAGATCGATGGGCTCTGACGGCGTAACGTACTCTGTCACCTCGCTCTTGCCATCACTCAGCAGGTCATTCAAAGAGGCTCGTGCTATGGCGAGAATTTCTCCCCGGTCTCCAGCACCGTCAACCAGAGTCTCCAGGTAGTATTCGATACTACTGACAACATCAGCAAGGGAGTTCAACTGCTGCCTGCTCGGCGGCACGTTGGCATCCATGAAATCACTCTTGATGACACCCCCTGTTTGCGACATCAATTCAGCCGCATCTCTCAGGTTGAGCATCTGCAGAGCGCCCTCTACACGCCGAAAACCCTGGTGTACAGAATCAAGAACAGAGGTATCGTCTGTTGCCTCTGTAAAGCTGATAATCGTCTCTTTTGCCCGAGCAATCTCAACCTTCGCTTCGCGTACGGTTTGACGGATCAGATTCTGATACTCACCCTCTGGCAGACTGTCTCCCAAAGAACCTTCATCAAGGTTTTGAGCAGCACCAGGCTGAAAGGTGTGGAGAGTACTGAGGGAGGATTCCACATAGAGAATATCTCCTGCCATCTCCATCAACTCGAACTCTTCCGGCAACACACCCTGTTCAACAAAGGTTTTAACTTTGTCTGCCTGACGATTTAGACGGGAGCGTAATGCACCTTGTCCAACCATTCCCAGAGTATCAGCCAATTTGCGTGTTGGCGCTTCAAGATGACCAAGCATCTCCATATCTGCCTTTTCATCACGCATGAAAAGATCGAGGATATCTTTAATACGGGTTAACTCGCTGCTCACCGCATCCTTGATCGATTCAGCCAACTCGGCATTTGACCCGGTCAATCCGAGTCTGCCCTCATTGAGCTGATCCTCGCTCGGCATTACTGCATCGAGGTTATATGCTTCTTTTATCTTAACGATTTCAGGATGTTGCGAGTTCGCTCGGGCGATATAGTAAAGCAGATTCTTCAGCAGTGCCGCAGGTGGATCTTCCACCAGCAAATGCTCACCACCATCGATAATGACCTTCATCTTCCGGTCAAGGCGACTGAACAACTGTTTGACTGCAATCCCCGGTGCTATGGTGTTTTCAATCAACCCATGCATCAGGCCCTCAGCGACCCAGAAAAGGTGTTGGACCGTCTCAGTTCCAGCACTATTACGGATTGTGGCAAACACATCCCTCAACAGTGGCCAGCCATGGACAGTGTCCCGCTTGCGATACCAACTCAGCAGCCCCAGGTGAAACTTTTGTCTGACCTGCTTGACCAGTGTCGGCAGATCTTCGTTGATCTTATCCCCATCAGATTCGGTTTCGATTTCCGGCTTGAACAGAGCTGCCTCTGAAAGCAATGGCGCGTCACGAACAGCTCTCAGATCATTCAGCAATGGCAGAATGATAAGCGGTACATCCGCATCACCACCTTGAAGCTTCTCCAGATAGTCCGGAAGCTGAATAAGGGCCAGCATCAACGCCTCGGCAGCATCCTCTTCTTGCCTGACATTGCCATCGGACATGTCACGCACCACCAGTTCCATCTCTTCAGCGAGCATGCTGGGACCGTAGACCTGCACCATCTGCAGAACCCGGGCAATCTGATGCAGGTGGTCGCCGCAGGTTGCCAGAGACGCAGTGTCACCTGGCGTCTCCACATAGGCTTCCAACGCTTGGCGAGCATGACGAATGGATACATCCAATTCGTCCTTTACCCAATTCAGGGCGCCAAAATCTTGCGCATTACTCATTTGTGATGCACTCCCGTCGAGAAACCAGTGCGACTATTGACCATGCTTATACATCCACCCAGTGGGTTGGCTTCAATTTGATCAGGCTGGCAGACGGAATCCGGCAACCGACTTTTGCAGCTGATCAGAGAGGTCGGCCAGAGCACCAATGGAATTCGCGGTCTGGTGTGTACCTTCCGATGTCTGATTGGTGATCTCCTGAATGACGCTCATTGTATCTTTAACGTTCACCGCCTGATCCGACTGAGTCTGTGCGGAGGTAGCGATTTTGCCCGTCAAGTCAGCAATATATTGCGAAACACTTTCGATCTCTTTCAGAGCTTCACCAGCGTCTTCCGCGAGGGTTGCCCCTTTAACTACACCAGAGGTACTGGCTTCCATCGAAGTCACCGCTTCATTGGTGTCTGCCTGAATGGTCTTAACCAGTGCTTCAATCTGTTTGGTAGCGTTGATAGAACGCTCAGCCAATCTTTGTACCTCGTCGGCAACAACCGCGAAGCCTCGACCTGCTTCACCGGCCATCGCGGCCTGCATCGCAGCATTCAACGCCAGAATATTGGTTTGGTCGGCAATATCATCGATCAACTCAACGATGTCACCAATCTCCTGGGAGCTTTCACCCAAACGTTTGATACGTTTAGAGGTCTCCTGGATCTGTTCACGAATGTTATCCATGCCTGTGATGGTATTACGTACCGTATCAGCACCCGTGCTGGCGATTTCCACAGAGCGCTTGGCAACTTCCGCCGATTCAGTCGCGTCTTGTGACATCTGATCAATCGCATCGGTCATTTCACCAATGGAACCATTGGCTTGTGTGATCTGTTCAGCCTGATGCTCACTCGCCTCAGCAAGATGCATCGCGGTGGCACGACTCTCCTGGGTTGCACCGGAGACCTGCTCTGAAGTCTGATTGATAGTGGTAACCAGTTCACGCAGCGCTTCGATCGCGTAGTTGATGGAGTCAGCAATAGCGCCTGTAATATCTTCGGTCACACTGGCGGTAACGGTCAGGTCACCATCAGCCAGGTCACCCATTTCGTCGAGCAGCTGCAAAATGGCCTTCTGGTTGTTTTCGTTCTGCTGTTTACTCGCCTGCTCACGACGCTGAGCATCAACGACCAACTGCATACCAAGCATTACCAGGAAGATTGCGGCAGCACCACCGAATACAGCGATCATACCTGGGCCTGCTTTGATTCCGAGTAAGGAAAACCGTCCTGGAGATTGGCCATATGCGGCAATCATAGTCTCCGCAGCGGAACTGACCTGGTCTGAAGAACCACTAACCACTGATGCAGCTTCAAGAGCTGGTAATACATCCGGGATATTCTGAATAATCTCTGCCGCATTGTCTTGGATGGTTGCGAACAGGGTTGCCACATCATCAAGACGCTGTAGAGCGATCTTGTCTTTAACCTGGGCTATGCTCATCTCCTTATCACCAGTTCGCAGACCTTCGAGAATTCGTCCAAAGAGATCTGCGTCACGGCTGAACTGATCAATGGCAGCAGCTGTTTTCTGTCCACCGGCCAGTACCTGATTAACATTCGAATTGATTCTCTGAATCAACATCTCCTGCTCAGTAGCGATGTAGACCTGACGTCTCGGTGCGTTACTGTTGATTAGAACCTCGGCCAACTCTTCCGAAAGCTCCTGAAGTTGAGGTACGAATTCCGAAATAATTGCAGAGAATTCATCAATCGCCAGAATATTTTCCTGTGCTTTGAGGATTTCATCAATGTTGCTGCGTAGTGCCAGCCATTTATTCTCAAGCTCAGCCAATTCGGTTTTTACTTCATCTGGAGAACCGGGGAGATCACTGGCAGCGCCTCCACCATTCTTAAGTTCCCACATGATATTTTCGAATCGGTCGCGACTTTTCTGCAACGGTTTAAATGATTCGAGCTCACCTCGGGCCGCAGAAAGGGCGTATTTAGCAATCCGCTGAGACAACACCTGCTGTTCAGCTGCGCGAATCAAATACTGTTCGTCGTAGGACTCCCGCTGGGTTGTATGCAAGAAGGTCACCAGTGCCAGGATAAGACACACCAGCACCAGAATAGCCAATGTGGTGATGACCTTATTTGAGGGCAGAGTTCCACCCACGCGTTTGCCTTTCATTCTTCTTTCTCCCGAAAGCTTAAGCCCAAATCCTAAATCCAGTTATTCTCATGGTGTCAGGTTGCGGCGATCTGAAACGCCGGATCGTCTGCTAATGCCTGCAGACTAAACACCGGCCAAGCCATCCCGTCCTGGTCGAATTCAAACTGAACATATTTTGAAAATTTTTCTTTAACCGACTGCATCTCTTTAGCAGACTCCCTGGTAAAGTGGCGCATACCTACCATCTCTCCTACCAGCACACCACTTAAGCCACTTCCCATAGTGAACACGAGAACCCGGCTTCTGCGAGTACGACGGGTCTTTCTACCGATAAGAAACAGCTGAAGATCGATTACCGGGATCAGGGTGCCGCGTACATTGGCAACCCCCATCATCCAAGGCTTCGAGCCTGGAACCGGAGTCAGAGCAGTTGGATAATTAAGAATCTCTTTGACACTACTGAGTGGCGCGATAAAACGACTCTCGCCAACGTAGAACATCACCCCTTCCCAATAACTCTGGATAAGTTCTTGCTGAGGGAGTCCTTTGGCACTGTCCCGGCTGCGTTGCTCCAGGTTTGCCAATAGTTGAACCACCGCTTGCGGTGTCTCTATAACGCTCTGTTGCATAGCGTCATCAGGCATTGATCAACGCCTTAATCTTGTGCAGCAGTTCTGCAGGTGAGACAGGTTTTACCATATATTCAGTAGCCCCTTGGCGCATCCCCCAATTGATATCGGTCTGCTGGTCCTTAGTGGTTACCATGATCACCGGAATCTTCGCGGTTGCTTCGTTATTCTTCAGCTGACGTGTCGCCTGAAATCCGTTGAGGACCGGCATCACCACATCCATAAGTATGAGGTCGGGCAACTCCTGCTTGGCAATGTCCACCCCTTCCTGCCCATCGGTTGCCACGAGTATCTCGTAACCATGCTTAGCAAGGATTTTTTTGAAAACGACAACCTCAGTGGGCGAATCATCGACCACGAGAATCCTACCCTTGGTCTCACCAGTAGATGGGATATTGCTCTCTACTGACTCTTCGCGACCCCTGCGAAATATATTTTTGATCATCGAATCTCTCTGCCCATTGGTTCTAGTCCTTATCGGCTGATCCAAGAATGTCTTTAAATCCAGCTTTCATCCTGTTGGATAGCAGCCATCTCAAACCAAATCGCAACTGTTACTACTTATGCAGCACTACTAACATAGCGCCGGATTGCGCCTAAAAGCTCATCCTTGGTAAATGGTTTGGTCAAGTATTGTTCTGAACCTACAATCCTGCCCCGTGCCCGATCGAACAGACCATCCTTACTGGATAGCATGATGACCGGTATATTTTTGTACACATCGTTGTGTTTGATCAGTGCACAGGTCTGATAACCATCAAGACGAGGCATCATAATATCGACAAAAATCACGTCAGGATGGTGGTCAGCGATCATAGCCAATGCCTCAAAACCATCTGTAGCCGTTGATACATCACAGCCCGCTTTTTTCAGCAGACTTTCGGCTGTGCGCCGAATGGTTTTACTGTCATCGATGACCATGACTTTGACACCAGAGATGTCCTTTTCAGTTTCATCACCACTCACGTTGAAATCCTCATGTCACGGACATATTCATAAAAATCGGTTACTCGCCCGGCACTACAGTTGTAAGGCCCCATAATTGCCACAACTGCATGCCACCACGGTAATAGAAAATTTTGTTGGCTGGGTAGCCCACTTTCAATAATCCTTTGATTGCACGAGGCGACTGGCCACACTCCGGGCCATTACACCAAAGCACAAGATCTTTTGCGTTGCTGAAATCCCATTTTTCAGTCATTTCCTCATTTCCCAATATTCCCATCTGCTCAAGCTTAAGGGAGATCGCGCCAACACTGCCCCTGGGTCTGACCCCAAAAAGCAACAGCGCCTGTTCCATTTCCGGAGTTCCAGGCTTACTCAAGCCTATAAATGGAATGTTGATGGAACCAGGAATAGTGCCACGATTAAACCACTCAGCCGTCCTCGCATCAATTAACAGACCGGTTTTATCTCGTAACTTCCCTTCCATGAAATCAAAAAGCTCAATCTCACCAATGGTCGCCACCTGAGGATCGACCTGCATTGGCTGTAAACAGAATGGTGGACATTTTCGCGCTGTCTTGGCGTAGTAACCCTTAAGTTGGTAATCGGGATCCTGAATCCGTTGCACTTTGACTGCACGGCCTTCATGTATGACATGGGTAAATGGCTTTTCAGATGATAGCTTAACCTCGAGATCTTTCCCGTCGGTTGCTTCTTCAGCAACTGCGATCAGCGGCAAAAGCAGCAAGGAGACTCGAAATATCAAGTTAATACAGCAATTCATCACTATACCTTTCAGGTTTAAGTTGATCTGGCATCGGGATAAATAAAACAATCCTTGACAACATTTCCGAGCTAATACTTCTCTACTGATTTAGAAAACGATTCATAATTTTTTTTCTGATCTCATCAATTGAAGCGCCACCAATATATTCCTCATAAACTTCTTCCCGGGCTCGTCTGGGTAACTTCTGATAAAAAGTGTAGCTCCCCATGTAACGAGACTTCAGATCCTCTTCAAATGCTATTCGAGCTGCATTCTCGACCGAGCCAACTTCACTATTCTGAGTCGATTCTCCCTTTGTCGGCAGTTCGGAATCGACCTTTTTTGCCTCAATCGAAATCTCCGACAGATAGTCATCCTCATCTGCGATAGAGACCTGAGACAGAGAACCAACCAAACACAAGGCGATTGCAGGCCGCTTAAAACTGACGCATCTCATCATTCTAAAACTGGTGGTTTGTGCCGCCATAGCAACACACCTCTCTATTTTTAAGCAATAAATGACAACACTGCGCTAGTTTTTGACTGAAATCTTATGTGCAGTGGCTCTCCTCCCTTTCGGTCAAGTCCATAACCTCGAATTTACCCCAACAAAATAGCAAGACAACCAGCCCGCATCAAGAATATACTTCCCAATTCATTAACTTAGGGGGATAAATTCAGTTACTCCTAACAACATGTAGCACATACTAGCGGCAAGCCATTGAAAAACTTAAGGCGATTCTGGTTTGGTGCCAGACCACAAGACAGACGGGGATTGGCTGCCAAGCCATAACGCCTCATCTTCTATAAATTCGTAGCATCAAGCCCAGGATGAAAAAATTCCTGTTTACGTGATTTGGCCATTTCAAAGCAGCCCAAAGAGGCATTATTATGGCTTGCTGAAGATTGACCACTAATTTTTTTAAAAATTTATTATCCAAGCAAGTAATACCACCCCAACTATATCCAGGGCCGCAAATATCTTATGACTATCCAACTCGGCGTAGTGATGGATCCAATTGACTCCATCAAGGTACATAAAGACAGCACATTCGCGATGTTGCTGGCGGCCCAGTCAAGAGGCTGGGGAATCCACTACCTTGAGCAGCAGGATCTCTCCCTAAAGGATGGCGCCTGCTGGGCAGAGAGCCGGAATCTAAAAGTTAAGGATGATGCTGACAATTGGTTCGAATTTGGTCAGTCTCAGCGAATGCCTCTGCATCAGCTGGACGTGGTACTGATGCGTAAAGACCCGCCTTTTGACATGGAGTACATATATACAACCTATCTGCTTCAACAGGCTGAGTCTGAGGGGTGTCTGATTGTCAATCGGCCCAATAGTTTAAGGGATGCCAACGAGAAACTGTTCACAGCCCTCTTTCCCCAATGCACGCCACCTACCCTTGTTACCCGAAATAGTGAAGAGATTCGTGAATTTCATGGCATTCATGGTGACATTATTCTCAAACCACTAGGTGGTATGGGGGGTGCCTCAATCTTCCGCATAACCCAAAAGGACCCGAATATCGGCGTAATCATCGAAACACTGACTCAACACGGGAGTCAATATACGATGGCGCAACGCTTTATTGCGGAGATCGACAAAGGTGATAAACGTATCCTGATGATAGATGGTGAACCTGTCCCTTATGCGCTCGCCAGAATACCTGCTGAAGGTGAGACTCGGGGCAATCTGGCCGCTGGTGGCAGAGGCGAAGGGGTACCCCTGTCAGAGAGAGACCTATGGATCGCGCAACAAGTAGGCCCGGAGCTGAAATCCCGTGGTATTCTGTTCGCCGGCCTCGATGTGATCGGTGACTATTTAACTGAAATCAACGTCACCAGCCCCACATGTATTAGGGAGCTTGACCGCCTGTTTGATTTGGACATAGCCGGCGACCTGATGGACTCGATAGCAGCTAAACTCAATTTATGATTTCAACCCAAAACCAATCTGACATTCTTGGTATCGGTCTGTTCGCTGCCACGGCCTTGCATGCCTTTGTAATTCTTGGCATTACCTTCAAGCCCTTTGAACCCAACAAGCCTGAGTTTCGGCAACAGAGCCTTGAAGTGATGGTGGTCAGACGACCCAGTGAACAGCCAAAAGAGGAGGAGGAAGCGGATTATCTGGCCCAAACCTCCCAGACCGGTGGCGGAGAGCAGAGTGAGAAGGAGAAACCGCAAATAGCTGAGACTCCCCTACCCTCAGCAGTGCCACAAATCGCCCGGCCTCCAGAAGCTCAACAGACACTGCAACCCAAACAGGATCCGCTAACGACAGAGATCTCAGATATAAAGACCTCTCCGGATACCACTCTGCCTCAGTTGCAGCCCCTCCCCTCAGCCAGACAATTGCTGGCCAGCAAGAATATGGAAATTGCCAGACTGACCGCAGAATTGGAGCGAAAAACCGAGGCCTATGCCAAACTACCCAAACGTAAAGCGATCAGCGCCAGCACCAAAGAGTATAAATATGCCTCCTATCTTGATGCCTGGCGACGTAAGGTAGAGCGGATTGGTAACCTGAATTATCCGGATCAAGCCAAAAGAGACAGTCTCTACGGCAATCTGGTACTGCATGTTGCTGTAAAGACAGATGGCAGTGTTGAGCAGATACGCGTACTCCATTCGTCTGGTCACAAGATTCTTGACGATGCCGCTGTACGCATCGTTCGACTCGCGGCTCCCTTCTCTCCCTTCCCAAATGAAATACGTAAAGAGACGGACATTCTTGACATCACACGTACCTGGCAATTTTTGCGTAGCGGCAAACTCAACGCAGAATAACTATTGCAGCCACCTGCCAGCGATTGGATACTATAAACTATGAGCCCCAATACCAACCTGACCAACCACTTTCTCATCGCGATGCCGCAACTCGAGGATCCGAATTTCTTCCATACGGTGACTTATATTTGTGAACACTCCAATGATGGCGCCATGGGAATAGTGATCAATCGCCCGATGGAGCTCCATCTTGCAGATATTTTCGAGCAGCTGAAGATTCCGGTAAGCACCGAAAAAATCGCGGAACAACCAGTATACACTGGTGGCCCGGTACAAAGTGATCGTGGCTTTGTGCTGCATGATAGCGACTCGGATTGGTCCTCGACACTGAAGGTTACTACTGATATCAGTGTTACCACTTCGTTGGATATTCTCGAGGCAATTGCCGCCGGTAAGGGCCCTGAGCGAAACCTGGTTGCCCTGGGATATGCAAGTTGGGGAGCCGGGCAGCTGGAAAATGAGATAGCGCAAAACGTCTGGCTGAGTGGGCCAGCTGAAAACAATATCATCTTCAAACGGGCCAGCAAGGAGCGTTGGCAGGCTGCTGCAGACTTGTTGGGAATTGATCTTAACCTGCTGAGCGGTGATGCAGGACACGCATAACAAGGTGGCACAAACAGATACCCTGTTGGGATTTGATTTTGGTACCCGTAAGATAGGCGTTGCTGTGGGACAGAGCCTGACGGGAACAGCAACCCCGCTGGAAACCCTCGAATTGGTTAACCACAAGCCTGATTGGGAGCGGATTAAACAGTTGATTGATGAGTGGCAGCCTCAGGCCCTGGTGGTTGGCCTGCCGCTTGATGTGGATGATAGTGAAACCGATGCAACACAACCCGCATTACGCTTTTCACGACAGCTCGAAGGCCGTTTCCACTTGACCGTCCATCTGGCAGATGAACGATTTACCTCCTTCGAGGCCAGGGACAGGTTGGGACATCGGGCCAAACGGCTCGAAGATTATGACGCGGTAGCCGCCAAACTGATATTGGAAACCTGGTTCAATGAGCGATAACAAAACTTTCATGCACGCCGATGGCGTGGAATCCCTTGTCGATGTCATGGCAGGCAAGATCTGGACACTACTGCATGAGAGGGATATCACCGCCCCGCTGATGGTTGGCATTCGAACTGGTGGTGTATGGCTGGCTGAAAGACTGCACCAGGAGCTGGGATTGAAAGATCCACTCGGCACCCTGGACATCTCATTTTACCGGGATGATTTCACACGCATCGGCATGAACCCGGAAGTTCACCCTTCAGACCTGCCGGTTCCTGTGGATGACCGACACATCATACTGGTCGATGATGTACTGCAGACTGGCCGCACTATCAGAGCCGCTCTGAATGAGATTTTCGATTATGGCAGGCCCGCTTCCATCATTCTCGCCACCCTGGTCGACAGAAGCGGTCGGGAGTTACCGATACAGCCGGATGTCACCGGACTTCACCCCAGTCTCGAGACGGATCAACACATCACCTTGATCGGACCCGACCCCTTGGGACTGATTATTGGCGGCAAAACAAACCGGACTTCCAGAGGCGATGAACAAGGAAAGGATAGATGAGTCTGAGCAACAAGGCCCTACAGCTGGATGAGGAGCAGCGACTGCTCCATTTCCTCACAATCGACGGACTCAATCAGTCGATACTCACTGAAATACTCGATACTGCAGAAGGATTCACCGGAGTATCTGAACGTACCATCAAAAAAGTACCCCTCTGTCGGGGCAAGGTGGTTGCCAATCTGTTTTTCGAAAACAGCACCCGCACCAGAACCACCTTCGAACTCGCAGCAAAGCGACTCTCTGCAGATGTGCTCAATCTCAATATCAGTGCATCTGCCACTTCAAAGGGTGAGACCCTGCTGGATACCTTAAGAAATCTGGAAGCGATGCACGTGGATATGTTCATTGTGCGTCATTCGACCAGTGGCGCTGCCCATTTCATCGCTCAACATGCCGACCGTGGCGTGGGGGTGATCAATGCCGGGGACGGGCGCCATGCTCATCCGACTCAGGCCATGCTCGACATGTTTACTATCCGTCGACACAAAGGCGAGTTTGTTGGCCTGCGGGTAGCGATCGTGGGAGACATTCTTCACTCTCGCGTAGCTCGTTCCCAGATTCTGGCACTCAATACCTTAGGGGTCTCTGAAGTGCGGGTCGTGGCGCCACGAACCCTGCTACCCTCCGATGCCCGCAGCCTTGGTGTTCATGTCTATCACGACTTCGATGAGGGCGTCAGAGACGTTGACGTGATCATTATGCTACGTTTGCAAAAAGAGCGAATGCAGGGTGCACTGCTCCCCTCTGAACACGAGTATTTTAAGCTCTATGGCCTCACAGAAAGACGTTTGGCACTGGCGAATCCGGATGCCATTGTGATGCATCCCGGACCAATCAACCGGGGAGTGGAGATGGATTCTCAAGTCGCCGATGGATCAAAGTCAGTGATACTGCAGCAGGTCAGCTACGGTATAGCCATTCGTATGGCGATCATCTCGATGGTGATCGGTACGCAAAATCTGCGTACTCAGGAGGTCGCTGTATGAAAAAGAAGAAAAAAGATTTCACTATCCTCAACGGACGGGTTATCGACCCAGCCAACGGTATTGATGAAATTACTGACCTCCACATCTCTGGCGGTAAAATTCTCTGCCTGGGCACTGCACCGGATGATTTCCAGGCAAGTCGTAAATTCGATGCCACTGGCCAGATTGTCTGTCCCGGTCTGATCGACCTGAGTGTCAGCCTCAGGGAACCGGGAGAGGAGCACAAAGCTACCATTGCCAGTGAAACAGCCAGCGCCGCCCGCAGCGGTATTACAACCCTATGCTGTCCCCCAGATACCATACCGGTCATCGACACCCCGGCGGTGGTCGGACAAATACGACACAAAGCCCGAAAGGCCGGTTATTGCAGACTACTTCCCCAAGGTGCGCTGACAAAAAACCTCGATGGTGAACGATTGAGTGAAATGGCGGCACTCAAAGCCGCCGGTTGTATTGCGGTAACCAACAACTACACCCCCTTAAAGAATACCCTGGTACAACGACGCGCGATGGAGTATGCCTCCACTTTCAATCTGTTGACCATCATCCGCCCTGAAGACCAGCACCTCTGTAACAATGGCTGCGCCCACGAAGGCAAAGTAGCCGACCGCCTGGGTCTGCCTGGCATACCGGAAGCCGCTGAAACTGTGGCAGTGGCTAGAGATCTTGCCCTGGCGGAGACCACCGGCGCTGTGATCCACTTTCATGCCCTCTCAAGCGCCAGTGCTGCACGCACCATGGCTTGGGCAAAACGTGAAGGTCGCAGAGTCAGCGCTGATGTTGCAATCCATCAGCTACATCTGACGGAGCTGGATATGGAGGGTTTCGACAGCAATCATCATGTCAGACCACCTCTGCGCACAGACAGCGACCGGGATGGACTGAGAAAAGCGGTGGCTGAGAATGTCATACAGGCCATCTGCTCTGATCATCAACCCCATGAGGCGGATGCGAAATCCGCCCCATTTCCTGATACGGAGCCAGGCATATCGGGGATTGACACCCTACTGCCTCTAACCCTGAAACTTGTGGAACAAGGGGTGATGGACTTGAGCAGTGCAATCGCACGCCTCACCTGTGGACCTGCGGATATCCTCGGTCTTCCCTTGGGCAGACTCTCCCCAGGACTCTCAGCAGATATCTGTATCTACGATCCGCAACAGCACTGGCATGTCTCCACAGATCGGCTTCAAAGTGCAGGCAAAAACACACCCTTTACCGGCTGGGAGATGCCTGGCCAGGTCACACACACATTTTTAAAAGGCCGATTGGTCTTCTGTGAAGAAACTAAATGAGCAAACCACACCATAACTCTGTATTTGTTGAAGAGGCTGAAATCATCAGCCACGAAGCGTTCGAAGGCGATCAATTCGTGATGCGCTTACTGACGCCTCACTGTGCGGCCAAAGCCAAGCCTGGTAGCTTTGTCCATATAACTTGCGACCCCCAGCTTCCGATGAGACGCCCCATCTCGATCATGCGCAGCTCTTACAAAGAGGGCTGGATCGATCTGCTCTACAAACGGGTTGGAAAAGGCACCAGTCTGCTGGCACAACGCAAACAGGGTGAACATATCAGCGTCATGGGACCGATTGGCAACCCCTTTAAACCCTCACCTGAGCGCTCCAGACCCCTGTTAATAGGTGGTGGTGTTGGCATGCCTCCGATGGTATTTCTTGCTGAGAGCATGCGCGGGGAAAAAGATAAACAACCATTTATTATTCTCGGCTCGGAAGTCCCCTTTCCCTTTCAGCCAACACCTTCAAAAATCCTCATCCCAGGCATGCCGGATGGCGTCATCGCCGGAATGCCACTGCTTGATGATTGGGGTGTGGGTTCCCGTCTTGCCAGCCTTCAGGGATACAGCGGCTGCTTCCAGGGTTATGTGACCGAATTGGCTCAAAGCTGGTTCAGGAGCCTCGACAGGGAGACCCGTGGACAGATTGAGATCTTCGCTTGCGGCCCCCACCCAATGTTGCAGGCAGTGGCTGCTATGGCCAGAGAATGGAATGTTCCCTGCCAGGTTTCACTTGAAGAGTTTATGGCTTGCGCCATCGGCGGCTGTGCTGGATGTGTGGTTGAGGTAGAGACAAATGAAGGTCCGGCAATGAAGCGGGTGTGTGTAGACGGACCGGTTTTCGAAGCGTCAACAGTTTTCAGCTGAGACCTCAATGGAATGGATAGCATGAGCTCAGCTTGAGCTACCCTTTTAAATAGGCAGTGGGGGAGCGATCCGCCACTGCCGTAAGCTGTCTGATATCAGAAGCGGTGCAGATAACCCAGATTGATTGAGTCGATCTTGTAATCGACATTGTGGAGGTCACCATCGGCATAGCGCATTACTTCGAAGGTTAAGGCGTTACGCTCATTGCCGTAGAGCTCAAGACCCAAGCCAAATGCCGGAGCGACATCATCATCTCCCTTGAATCTGGGCACATCCCCCGCAAAATAGGTCACACCGGCCATTAAATAGGCTCTGGCGCGATCATCAAAAAGGTAGAGGTTACCTCTGGCAAAAAGGCTGGCCATGTAATCTATCTGATAATTGTTGTCATCGACTGTGTCACCACTGAAAATCCCAAAATGGCCTTCCACGGCTATATATTTGAAAAATTCCCGCCCACCGCGGGCGATCAGACCTGTTCCCCTGAAATCAGTATTGCTGTCATCCTCTTTATATTGAGGTGAGGCAACTATTACCCCAAAGTAGTTGTTTCCCTCAATACCTGAGCCATCGGCAAATATTTCCGCTTGAGAAACAGCGGAAGACAACAGCAGGCCAATGCCAACAATAGAAGTGGTAACTCTCATTAACTTTTCTCCGTAAGTCACATAGACACTTATTTTTTCCAACTATAGTCTAGCTGCTTGGCATCACAAGCGCCATGCCCGCAAAACTGCGAATTCGGTCGGATTGTATGTTTCTCACCCAGCCACTGTTTGCCAACCAACATTAACCTATCAATATGCCGCAGCACTACGCCTTCGCAAGTTTTTGATAGTCCAGTCCAAACCCGGGCATACTGTAGATTATCATTTATATATCAAATAGTTAAGACAACTAAAAAATGAGCCTGGCAATGTAATCGCTCCTTTCAGCGAGCCACACCTCGATCAGTTGCATGCAGAAGCCCTGAAAAAACCTATCTATTCAGTAGGTTAATAAATAGAGGAAATAAAATCCGCTTACCCTATCCTACCCCGGATTCAGATGTGCCACCCTTTCCTACGCGCCTTATTACTCCACACCCAAACATAAGCAACACCGCTTATCAATGTTGTCAGCCCTGTTGTCCAGGTCAGCCATTCAAGCAGCGGATATGGCAAGGGAAAGGGGCCCGCATCGGTAACCACCAAAAGTACCAGCATGATCTGCAGTAAAGTATTCAATTTACTGACCAGACTCGGATTTGCATCAACCTCTTCAACACTGAAGTTATAGTAGAGCGCCCCACCCACAATAGTCAGATCACGAAAAATCACCAGAATCACCAACCAGATAGGAATTAGGCCCTGGCCACCCAGCACCAGAAATGAACTCATCAGCAGTGCTTTGTCAGCCAGGGGATCCAGCAACCCTCCCAAGTAACTCTGCCAACCAAAGCGTTTCGCCAGATAGCCATCCAATCCGTCTGAAAACCCGGCTACGGCAAACAGAATCAATGCATGGGAAAACTGCTGCTCAAACAGCAACCAGACAATAGGCAGGGTCAGCAGGATTCTTAAAATGCTGATCAGATTCGGAATGTCACTAAGCTGCATCTCTTCCTAGGGCCTGTTAACACTAATCGAATCGGCCCTGCTGAGACTATTTTTTTGTCCAGCAAGGCAGAATAAGCGAAGTGTAGTCATTCTACATGAGCGAATGATAACGACGCTGGGCGGAAAAATAGCCTCAGCCCCTCGGGTTACCCCTGAAAAAGCGCCTCTCGGCGTTGTTCGTCGTTCATTTGGAGTGACCAAACCTCTCTCCTCGCGCCTTCATTGGCGCTTTTTCAGGGTAACAGAGTCGATTCGATTAGTGTTAACAGGCCCTACCTCACTGCCAATAGAGATCAGCGCAGACGGTAATCCAACCCTTCTCCATCCACCATCTCATCGCTGATATTGTCTGGCTGATCAGGATCCGGACTCTCCTGTAACACCACCGGCTCAAGCACGGAGCCCAACTGAATACCCCGCACCAGTGCGTCACGGCCTCCATGCACCCGTAATAGGAAACTCACCTTCTCTTCACCAGCAGAGAGCAGATCCACATTTTCGATCATCGCTAAGGAGCGAAGATAATCCTGTACCAATACATAATCTGCAAGATGGGGTAGCCCATGCACCCTTAATCTCAGGTTGGCAACACCTTGACTCACTTGTTGTGGTGCAAAGCGTAGAGCAAGTGCATCCACCGCCTGCTCAATGCCCTCACGGGCTAAGGCCTGTTTGCTGTTGGCATGTGCCTGCCATCGAATGATCTTATCGGGCAGGTAGAGCATCCACTCTCCCCGCCAACTGCTGCGTCCACGATGGGAGAGCCTTCCCACAAGTATCACATCAGGCAGATAACGGTCGGATGCTCGTCGGATATTTTCTTCGAACCCACCCCACAAGTCACTGACCTGCAAGGCGTTCTGGTCTTCGATATCCATCAACGGCCAGACCAGAGGCATTCCCCTGAAGTCGGCAACACCAGTCAGCTGTCGTTTCAGCCCCGCTTCCCGCTCTGGAGAGATAAGAACTCTGCGGGTTCCCTTCTCCTCTCCCAACCAGACCAGCATGGAGGGGCGAGTCTCCCCCCAGACAGGAATACCACTCTCACGTAGCAGTCGATTGACTGCCCTCTCATCAAAGCGAGCCCATAACAATCGGTCGGGTGCATTTGCAGCAACGGCCTCACTACCTGAGTCCAGCGATTTATACCTATATTGCTGGACTAATCCAGACGCTCTTTTGAGTAGTTGAGCCAAATCGGAATTGTCACGCAGACTACTATCTCCACTGACTTTCACCAATACCCCGGCAAATGCATCACGAATGCCTTTGGTACGCGCTTCAGCACTCTGTCCCGAGACCGGCACTTCGGCTTCATACAAATTAGTCACCGACTCGGCATATGCTGAGGAGCAGAGCGCCAACAACAGGGATAGAGACAACAGTTTGAAAAATAGCTGCACTGGAAATTGATTCATTTCAGATCACATACTCCTAGGGCCTGTTAACTAATCGAATCGGCCATCTTAACGCGCTTGGAAAAAAGATGAAAATTCATGGCTCACAAACCTACCTGGGCTATGATCTTCTGTTAGAATTCCGTTCTGAATTTTATGACAATCTGGAGAACTGCCTCGTGGCCCATGAGTCCAATCCAAACCAACCTGCTTCGTTAAGTTACCGGGATGCCGGAGTAGATATAGATGCAGGCAATGAACTGGTCGAACGTATCAAACCGATTGTCAAACAGACCTTTCGTCCGGGTGTACTTGCCGGCTTAGGTGGTTTCGGAGCCCTCTTCGAGCTGCCTTTGGATCGTTACCGGGAACCTGTACTGGTTTCCGGAACTGATGGTGTAGGCACGAAACTGAAACTTGCCCTGGAGTTGAACAAGCACGATACCATCGGCATCGATCTAGTTGCCATGTGTGTCAATGACATCGTAGTGGCCGGTGCAGAGCCCCTGTTCTTCCTCGACTACTACGCCACAGGTAAGCTGGACATCGAAGTAGCAACGGACGTAGTACGGGGTATCGCAAAAGGGTGTGAACTGGCTGGCGCCGCTCTGACCGGGGGTGAAACGGCGGAAATGCCTGGTATCTACGACTCTGGTGACTATGACCTTGCTGGCTTTTGTGTCGGTATCGCAGAAAAGAGTCAACTGATACAAGCGGATCGTGTCAAAGCTGGAGATACCTTGATCGGCCTCGCATCATCAGGCCCACACTCCAACGGTTACTCGCTGATTCGTAAGATTCTTGAAGTGAGCGAGGCAGACCTGAACCAGCCGATAGGTGAAACCAACCTCGGCCAAGCCCTGTTGGCGCCAACCCGAATTTATGTCAAATCCTTGCTGGCACTGATGCAAAAGGTCGAGATTCATGCCCTTGCCCACATAACAGGTGGTGGATTACTTGAAAACCTGCCCCGGGTATTGCCAGCAGATTGCTGTGCAGTGATCGATAGTGACAGCTGGACCCTCTCTCCAATCTTCAACTGGCTTCGTCAACAGGGTAATCTGGCGTCTGACGAAATGTTGAGAACCTTTAATAGTGGCGTTGGTATGGTGGTATGTGTCTCTGAAGAGGATGCCCAATCCACCCTGAAACTACTCAACGATCTGGGCGAAACAGCGTGGGAGCTGGGTAAAATCGAGTCTGCTTCTGAGCATGACAAAGCTGTAGTGGTAACCGGATCCCTGGCATGACCCCATTGCAGCGACTCCGGGTCGTGGTATTGATATCAGGCAAAGGCAGTAATCTGCAAGCGATCATCGATGCAGCCCAGGCGGACCTGCCTATCCAGATTACCGCAGTCATCAGCAACCGAGCTGGGGCATTTGGTCTGGAAAGGGCATCATCAGCTGGAATCGAAACTGCAATACTCGACCACAATGAATATCAGGATCGTTCAAGCTATGACCAGGCATTGATGACTCTGATCGACGGATACAATCCCGACCTGCTTGTATTAGCCGGGTTTATGCGCATTTTAACCAACGAGTTTGTAGGCCACTATGCTGGACGAATGTTGAACATCCATCCATCCCTGCTGCCTAAATATACCGGTCTGCGCACCCATAGCCAGGCGCTCGCAGCCGGGGATAAACTGCATGGTGCCAGCATACACTTTGTGACTGAAAAGCTGGATGGTGGCCCACTCATTGCTCAAGCCCAGGTAACTGTTCTAGCACAGGATAATGCGGATAGCCTGGCAAAACGGGTACTGGAGAAAGAGCACCAGCTCTACCCATTGGCGCTGCGCTGGTTTGCTGAGGAGCGACTTAAACTGAATGAAAATGGAGAGGTCATTCTGGACAACAGGATTCTGCAACAACCGGTGGTATTCACGCCTCAGGACCCTATCAGGTAAGCCTATGAGCCGCCGCCCACTCCTTGTAAATTGGCTGTTGGGACTGTTTTTTATCTCATCTCTATCGCTTACTGTAGCTGCGAGTGAAGTGCTGGAGCCCTTTTCAGCAGCATTCAAAGTAAAACGTAACATCATCCCCCTGGGACGTTTAACTCTGAAATTCAACCTGGATCAGAGTGGTACGGCATACACCTATAGTGCACACACTCAACCCGGTATGTTGGCCGGAATATTCAGCAGACATGAAGTGATCGAAGAGAGCAGTGGCAGCATCCAGCAAGGGCAGATCATTCCCGATCACTACACCTACAAAGATGGGGATGAGAATTCCGAGAGTAGTATCGTAGAGTTCCATTGGCCCGAACAGAGCGCCGCAACCACCAGCCATGGCATAACCTGGTCCCAGGCCATTACAAGCGACACCCAGGATAAACTCAGTCAGCAACTGCAAGTAAGGATTCATTTGGCTCAGGGTCAACGGCAGATCAGTTACCAGGTAGCAGATGGCGGCAAGTTGAAACATTATCACTTTGAAGTCGTAGGGGAAGAGAGGGTTGAAACTGACTATGGCACCTATCAGTGCCTGAGGGTTGAGCGCAGTAAGGCTTCAAAAGAGTCTGACTACACCATATGGTTCGCCCCTGAGCTTGGCTACCTTCCGATCAAAATTGAACGTGTCCAAGGGGGGAAAACCTACCGAATGGTACTCAATGAACTGTCGATGCCTTGATTGGCACCACACCAGGTTATGCATACCCTCATAATCCAGTCACTACAATTTTGTTAAAGAGAGTTCATAGTACTGATTTCAGTTTTCGGCTATTGGTAATTCATCAATTCTCATATCTCGAAAGCTGACATATGCTGGCTTTTGAATCCCCTCGCAGTGGAGGAGATTTCGGCGGCAGTAAATGGTAGCTGGAGATAGAACTAATCCTGCAGAAACAGATTCATAACGTTCTTGAACAAGCCTCCTGGAGCAATGGTAATGGAGGCATTTTGATGATTGATTTCGTGCAGATCGTACTGGGTTATCTCTACCCCAGCCTCCCGATACATCTCAGCGGACAACTTGATATCATCTGACCAGCGGGAGAGAAAATCCTCGCTAGGGGTCACATAGACGATACGCCCCACCTCCTCCTGGATCAGCTTGGAGGCACATCGGGGACAGGGCGGATGGGTGACGTAGACGGTGCAACCACTCAAATCCCTTTTTGCAAAAATCATCGCATTCTCTTCGGCATGAATGGTCAGATTGAGCTTGCATGCGCGATCCCCCAGACGCTCCTGCTTATCCTCCACACCAGCAGCAAATCCGTTGTAACCGAGTGAGATGATGCGGTTGCCGTCAGTAATCACAGCGCCAACCTGCGATGAGGGGTCTTTACTCCAAGCAGATATGTAGGAAGCCAGTCCAAGAAATCTCGTATCCCACTTCGTCATTCGGCCTGACTTTCCCCAGCAGAGGCAACCTTAGCCGCAGCCTCTTCCATCATGCTCTTCAGTTCACCATTCTGGTGCATCTCAAGGGTGATATCGCAGCCACCCACCAACTCTCCGTCAATATAGACCTGGGGAAAGGTTGGCCAATCTGCAAAACGAGGCAGATTCTCAAAAATCTCAGGATCGGCCAGTACATTCACATAAGCAAAAGGCACTCCGCAATCCTGTAGTGCGGCAGCAGCCCTGGAGGAGAAACCACACATTGGAAATTGTGGCGTTCCCTTCATGTAGATCACAACCGGATTGCTCTCGACCTGATCTTTGATTCGATCCATTACGTCCATCTTTGCACCTCGAAATAGTCGTTTGTCGTACTTAACTGGAGTCTTATCTGACACTTTTCAAGCACGGATTATTTAGGGAAATTCTAACGCTTTGGCAACTAAGAAAAAACCTCTGATAGAGAGTGCTTACTCACTACTTATTCCTGCAGCATAGCTTAAAACCCTTAGAAGCACAGGGTAAACGGTTACCTCATTGTCACGAAGCATGACAGACTCTACTACTGAGCAGCCAGGAAGCGGATCACTGATTGCATAGTTGATAACAGATTTCATGGCTTGGGGTATGGTCATTAACGCCTAAATAGATTTGACAAACTTGCTGCCAAGAAGTTAAAAATCGATATCATCGAACTTTCTATATTGCGTTCAATATCTAATAGCCGGATTCTTCTCTGGTTTATCCAACATCGAAACGGGTTGTAACCTCCCAGTGACCGAAGACCAAAACCCCGATTTGACGCGTTGCGTCTCGCTTCTCGAAAGCCATATTGGCTTCAAGCTGGAGACCATCCTCAAACATGCGCTACAAGCCAGGGACAGCTACACGCTCGCCCACTCAGAGCGCGTGGTCTCAATGGCAGAGTGTATCGGTCGCCAACTAGGCCTGAGCGATCATCAGATGGACATACTCTCTTTAGCTGCCGGTTTCCACGACATCGGTAAGATCGGTATTCCAGATCATATCCTACTGAAGCCAGGTAAGCTCTCTGGGGAAGAGTATGATGGCATTAAGCAACACCCGATCATTGCCTCAAACATGCTCCGCTGCCTGGGTAATCCAATTCTCGATGAAGTTGCGGTCTGTGTGTTGCACCATCATGAGCAGTGGGACGGAAAAGGATACCCTGAACGGCTGAAAGGGGAGCAGACCCCTATCATTTCACGCATTATCTCAGTAGTGGATGCCTACGATGCGATGACCACGACACGCAGCTACCGGCGACAAATTGAGATTGATAAAGCCTTGGAGATTATTACTCAGGAGAGCGGCAGCCAATTCTGTCCAGAGGCTGTCGATGTGCTACTAGAGGTCTGTTCACAGAAGCCCTAGGCAAACCCTCTGCTCGGCGCTGCCGTTTGATGAGGGATGAGCCATTGTTGTCGCCCTGACTATCGTTATATCTAGGTTGCGGCCAGTAAATGCTTTTGTAACCAAAATTCAAACAACGCGATATGCCAGAGCTTACTACCGCGAATCCGTGTGTGGTGCATCTCCGGAGAAGCCATCAACATATCAATATATTTCTGCTGAAAAACCCCACGTTCCCGTGCTGCCTGGGAGTTCAGAATATCACTCATGAACTCCAGAAATTCTCCTCGCACATATTTCAGGGCCGGCATAGGAAAGTAGCCCTTTGGGCGATCAATCACTGAATCGGGGAGGATACCTCTGGCCATGGCTTTCAGTGGATACTTCCCACCGTCCCGCAACTTAAGCTCCGGTGGGCATCGGGCAGCCAGCTCAACCAGATGATGATCAAGAAAGGGCACCCTGGCTTCCAAACCCCAAGCCATGGTCATGTTATCCACACGTTTAACGGGATCATCGACAATCAGCATGGTTTGATCGGTATGCATTACTGCGTCGATCAATGTCTCGCCATTGCTCTCCCGTAACTTACTGGCAATCAGTTCCCGAGTGTAATCACCAGCCCCGTATTGATCAGTAACCATACGTAGATACTCGTCATGATCACGATCAAAGTAGTGCTTTGCAAAACGATCTACAGCTTCACCTTCCCTCTCCTCCATGATGCGTGAGTACCAGAAATAGCCCCCAAACACCTCATCTGCACCCTGTCCGGACTGCACTACCTTGATCTGTTGTGAAACCTGCTCACCCAAAAGGAAGAAAGCCACCGCATCCTGTCCAAACATCGGTTCCGACATATTGTCGACCGCCTCGGGCAGTCGCTTCAACACATCCCCATTCGGCACCAGAAACTTGTGGTGCTGTGTCTGATACATTTCAGCAACGGGATCTGAGTATTCAAACTCATTGCCCTTCTCTTCCGGCTGATCCTCAAATCCAACAGAAAAGGTGCGCAAATCATCTACACCGGCCTCAGCCAGCAGGGCTACCAACAGACTCGAATCAAGCCCGCCGGAAAGCAATACACCAACCGGAACATCAGCAATTTCATTACGTCTGCGTACAGCTTCGCGCAGTTCATCATGGATAGCCTCGAGCCACTCCCCATCGGACATCGGCTGAGCGGGGCGGATAGCGCTGTAGTGCCAATAGCGACGGATATGCTGTTTGCCATTGGCCTCGATCATCATGCTGTGGCCAGGGGAGAGCTTTCTAATCCCTTTAAAAATCGTATGCGGCGCAGGTACAACACCATGCAGGGTAAACTGGTAGTGCAGTGCCACCTGATCCAGGGAGGTATCCACATCGCCTGCTGCAAGCAGCGCCTGGGTATTGGAGGCAAAACGAAAACAGTTACCGCTCTGGCTATAGTAGAGTGGTTTGATACCAAACCTGTCCCTAGCCATGAACAGGCGTTGTCGCTGAGCATCCCAGATTGCAAAGGCGAACATACCAGAGAGACGACCAACACAATCCTCACCCCAGGCGTGATATGCCTTGAGAATGACCTCTGTGTCACCATTGGAGAAGAACTGGTAACCCATACCAATCAGGGTTTCACGCAACTCCTTGTAGTTGTATATGCTGCCATTAAAAACAAGGGTCAGATTGAGCTTTTGATCCACCATCGGCTGGTTGGCATGCACTGAGAGATCGATAATGGATAGCCTGCGATGCCCCATTGCCAAGGATCCATCACTAAAACTGCCCCCATGATCCGGCCCACGCCGCCGGATCTGCTGGTTCATTCGGTCGATTGCTCCCAGATCAGCAGGGGCGCCATCAAACCGTAATTCACCACATAATCCACACATTATTTTTCCCAATTATCCTGTTATCGATTGATTCAAGAGATTGCCCTGGCAAGGTGCCCGATGACGACTGGTAGTCTGTGAACTCACCCTCGGGTTTTCCCATACACCATATCGTAGCACTCGACCTGAGCCGATGGTGCTATCTCATAAGGCATGGCCACCTGAGCACGCTCGAACCGGAGTCGTGTTATCGGGCACCTTAGTCCCATGCGTAAATGACTTCAACATCGGCTTAATATCCCCCAGCCAGGTAGCCATACAGTTGTTAGGGCCTGTTTAAGGTATCATTCCTCCTGACAAGACGACAAAAGGACAGGATAATGTCAAGGATGACAGATAGAGAAAACAGTTCCACTGAGTTAGACCAAGCCAGAGCAATTCTGCAGCATAGCTTCGGCTATCACGATTTCCGTCCACCCCAGGACCAGATCATTCACCATCTGCTGACAGATGGGGACGCCCTAGTGATCATGCCGACCGGTGGTGGTAAATCTCTCTGCTACCAGATTCCATCAATGATCAGATCGGGGGTTGGGATAGTGGTATCACCACTTATTGCCCTAATGAAGGATCAGGTCGATGGATTGACCCAATTGGGCATTCGAGCCGCCTATCTCAACTCAACCCTGACAGCTGAAGAGAGCAGCCGGATAGAGCAGCAACTGCTGGCTGCAGAGATCGATCTGCTCTACGTCGCACCAGAGAGGCTCCTCATACCGCGCATGCTGGATCTGCTGCACCAGAGTCGACTGGCTCTGTTTGCCATCGATGAGGCCCACTGCGTCTCCCAATGGGGTCATGACTTTCGTCCGGAATATATTCAGCTCAGCCAACTGGCAGAACAATTTCCGCAAGTCCCCAGGGTTGCCCTGACAGCAACTGCCGATCTGGCCACTCGACAAGAGATAGCTCAACGCCTCTCTCTCGGCAGTGCAAATCAGTTCGTCGTTGGATTCGATCGACCCAATATTCGCTACCAGATCATGGAGAACGATGGTAATAGTCGACAGCGATTATTGAGTTTCATCCAGCTGGAGCATCCAGGAGATGCAGGCATAATCTACTGTCTGTCACGCAAGCGTGTAGACGAAATCTCAAGCTGGCTGCGGACTGAAGGCATTGATGCCCTGCCCTACCATGCGGGCTTGGACAACCAGACACGACAAGCACATCAAAACCGCTTTCTACGTGAAGACGGTGTTGTCATTGTTGCGACCATCGCTTTTGGAATGGGCATAGACAAACCGGATGTACGATTCGTCGCTCATCTCAACCTGCCCAAAAGTATCGAAGCCTATTACCAGGAGACCGGTCGCGCCGGTCGCGACGGCTTACCTGCCGATGCCTGGATGATCTATGGGCTTCAAGATGTCATTACCCTACGCCAGATGCAGGCAGGTTCTGATGCTGACGAATCCCATAAGCGTGTGGAAAGACATAAACTGGATGCAATGCTGGCCTTGTGCGAAATCACCAGCTGTCGCCGCCAGGCACTGTTGGACTATTTTTCTGACACACTGGAGTCTGCCTGCGGCAACTGTGATACCTGCCTACAACCCCCCCAAACCTGGGATGCAACTGAAGCCGCCCAGAAAGCACTCTCATGCGTGCATAGAACGGGACAGAGATTTGGGGTCAACTACTTAATCGATGTTCTATTGGGTAAAGATAATGACCGCATCAGACGCTTCAATCACAATCAGGTCAGCACCTACGGCATCGGTGCCGAATTCAGTGCTGGTGAGTGGCGGGCTATCTACCGTCAATTAATTGCTCATGGACTACTCACTGTCGACCTGGAAGGTCATGGCGGACTTCATCTCACAGAAAAAAGCCGACCTGTGCTGCGTGGTGAAAGCAAGCTCTTTTTGCGCAAATTGCGGAAACCAGAAAAACGCAGTGGGCGCAAAACCTCAAAAGATAGTGCCCGTGTAAAAGCAAACCAGAACCTTTGGGAATCCTTGCGCACACTGCGCAAATCCCTGGCAGAAGATCAAGGGGTGCCCGCCTATATGATTTTTCATGATGCCACGCTGATGGAGATGCTGGAAAAGCACCCACGGACTTTGCAGCAGCTTGCCCAGATCTCAGGTGTTGGTGAGCGCAAACTGGAAGCCTATGGCGATCAGTTTCTCAGCTGCCTGAACAACTTCGACGAGCTATCGACTGACAGTGGATTCGATACAGTATCAGAAACTGTAATGCTACTGAAAAAAGGAGAGGCCATAGAAGCCATTGCCGATCAGCGTAGCCTGACGCTGACAACAGTCTATAATCATTTGGCAACAGCAATTGAAAGCCGTGGTTTGCCACTGGCGCAGGTATCAACCCTCTCCAGTGAGCAACTAAAGGCAATACGTTTCGCCTTTGAACAATTTGCTGATGATGGTAAATTGAAACCGGTCTACGAAGCACTTGAGGGAGTATATGATTATGGTTTGCTTCGCTGTATACAAGCCGCATTGAATGTTGAAGCATCTATAGCAACCCCTGAGTAACTCATTCTGCTCAGTTAAAGAGAGGAAATGCATCTATTAGCCAGCTATGGTGAAGACCATTAACGGGGTTGGCGACAAATTTTAAGTCCATACCCTGCTCAGTGCTTTCTTTACAGAACAGTTGCTAAAACAATTACTTAGATCCATTCTAAAATGTGCGATTTAGTATCCCAAAAAACCAAACCAGTTCTCATTTTTTCAGATTCAATGACACTAAATATTTGAATCGATTACAGTCAGCGACAGACATACAACAAATCGACTTGGAAACACCATGGATCCCAAAAGCCTTGTAAACAATTTAGACCACCTTGTCTCTTTGCCAGATGTCTGTATCAAGGTAAATCAATTATTGGGAACAGGAGACTATTCGGCCCCCGAAGTGGCAGATATAGTCATTCAGGATACCGACATATCTGCGCGTATTCTCCGCCTGGTCAATAGCCCTGCATTTGGTCAACGCTCAAAGATAGAAACATTATCGCGAGCAGTGACGCTGATGGGTGCAGATGAGCTGCGCAATCTGGTGTTGGCTACTGCTGCCCAAAGTACCTTCGTTGGCATCCCTGAAGAGATGGTCAATATGGCGGATTTCTGGAGCCACTCGGTAACCACCGGGGTAATGGCGAAAATCCTGGCTGAACGTTGTAATGTTCTGCACAGCGAAAGACTCCTTGTGATGGGTGTGTTGCATGACATCGGCCGACTGGTGATCTACTTGTCACTACCGAATGAGTCAAGGGATATTCTTCATATCACCGGTGGAGATAACTGGATTCTGCCGCAGACTGAACAAGAGATACTTGGCTTCACCCACCTTGATGTCGGTGCGGAATTGATGCGCTCCTGGCAACTCCCAGAGAGTTTCATTGAAGTAGCGGGATATCACAATGCACCTGAAAACGCAGTTGAAAACCCTATAGAGGTCTCACTCATCCATATTGCAAAAGCAGTTGCCAACGGCCATATGGTTGGACTCTCGGTGGATGAGATGCTCTGGGCCATTGCCCCCACAGCCTGGGAGACCACAGGCCTCAGCGCAGATACGGTTGCCTCCCTGGTAGAAGAGATGGTTGCCAAGAGTGAAGAGACCATGGGTCTGATTCTTGCGCCAGCAAAGCGTATGCAGGCTTAAGGGCACCTCTATTAACTGCTTGTGCCCTCTGGTTTTACGACCCGTAGAGCGCGACCTGAAGCATGCATCTGCTGCGTTGTGATGCTTGAGAAGGGTACGCCACTCCCGGCTACGTGCGCCTTGCTTTAGCGCGATTACAGAACTCTGACTGTTAGCGCATTTCTCCGCACTATCTACCAAACAGAGGTTCTCCAAACTTCGGGTTACAGTTTCGCTGCTTTCTGCCGTTCTGTTCAATGTAAACACCATCATCCAGACGTGCTTTACTATTGGAGTGCTATATTAATAAATCACGGCTCTCTCTTTTCTGCAATTCAAACAGATATAGGGCGTTTCTTTGTTTTTCAAACCGGGACTTCTTGAAAACAGACTCTACTTGGTAGTCGATGACTTCGGCGACATGCGCAGCATGATGAAAAACATGCTGATGGCTTGTGGGGTCAGAGAAATCACCCTCGCCAGAAATGGCGCCGAAGCCATCGAACAGATGGAAGAGAAACGTTTCGATGTAGTGCTGTGTGACTATAACCTGGGGCCAGGCAGAGATGGCCAGCAAGTTCTTGAAGAGGCCAAACATCGACAGCTGTTTGGTCTAGGGTGCGTCTTCGTTATGGTCACCGCGGAAAATACTCGGGAGATGGTGATGGGTGCTGTGGAGTACGAACCTGACTCCTATTTGACCAAGCCCTTCAACAAAGATCTCCTCAAGACAAGACTGGAAAAACTTATTGCCAGAAGAGAGAACCTATTGCCAGTGGAAAAGGCAATGGAGAAACGTGACTTATCCCTGGCTCTACGTATCCTGGATGAAAAAATCGACACCAAACCTTCCAATATCAATGAACTGAGAAAAATCAAAGGAGAGGTTCTACTCAACAGCGGAAAGATACGCCAGGCTCAAGAGGTTTACGAAGAAGTTCTGGCAATCCGAGACCTGGCCTGGGCACGTCTTGGCCTGGGAAAGTGTCTCTATCAGGCTCAAAAATATGACATTTCCCTGACACAGTTTCAACAACTCATATCACAAAACCCGAATTTCACGCCTGCATACGATTGGCTGGCCAAGTGCCATAAAAGCCTGAAGCAATATTCTGAAGCTCAGGAAGTTCTCAAAAGCGCGGTGAAAATCTCTCCTAAAGCAGTTCTCAGACAACAGATGCTGGGTGAGATTGCGCTACTGAACCAGGATGATCAGACAGCAGAGTCGGCTTTCTCGAATGCCGTAAAACATGGCCGGCACTCAGTCTATAAAAACCCATCTAACTATGCCAACCTGGCTAAGGTGGCTAGCAAAACTCAAACTGGGGCTGCTGCTGGTCTGGACGTCATCAAACAGATGAAACGTGACTTCAAGAAGGACGCCAAGGCCGATCTCTATAGAGCCTCTACTGAGAGCCTTGTGCATCAGGCCATGGGGAATGATGAACTTGCAAAGGCCTCCCTGGAGGAAGCCATTGCTATCCACGAAACCCTTGATCAAAGTAACTCCACAGACTGCGCCATTGAACTGGCAAAGACCTATAGCCATTTTGGTATGGAGGATAAGAGTATCGAACTGTTAAAGGACACAGTTCTCAACGACCATACAAATCAGACCCTGGTGGATGAAGTCAAGCTGACCATGGCTTCTCTTAACATGGATGAACAGACATTGGACTCTGTTGAAACCATACGTAAAGAGGTAGCCTCCCTGAACAGCAAAGGTGTTGAATTGGCCAGAAATGGCCAACTGGAGGAAGCCGCAGAATTATTAAAAGAGACCTCAACCCGAATGCCATCCAACAAGACGGTCAATCTAAATATCGCACTGGTGTTGCTGATGAGTATGGAGCGACATGGATCAAGCAGTGAAAGGATAGATGATATTAAGAGTTACCTTGCAAGGGTTGCAAGGAGCGACTCTGACAATCCTACACTACAAAAACTCTATAACAGGCTTAAAACTTCGATGACTAAAGCACCAAATTAGTTATCAGCCTGCGGCAAACACAAGAGATATGACATGAATTTTTCGGACATACTGGCATCACTCATACACGATATGAAAAACTCACTGGGCATGGTGATCAACACACTGGATGAGCTTGCTGAAGAGGAGAAGAATCATGAAAACCCAAAATTCCTCACCCTGCAACACGAATCAAAGCGACTCAACAACAACCTGATTGCCTTACTCTCACTCTACAAAATAGATAATGGACAACTCTCTGCAAATATAGAAGAGATAGATATTGAGGAGTTTCTGCACGAGATCACTGTAGACAATCAAACCATCGCAAACACCAAAGGTGTGACGATAAACTTTGAATCTGAGGATGGCTTGGTTGGCTATTTCGACGAATGGTTAATTCGTGGCGTTATTAACAGCCTGATTGGAAATGGCTTGCGTTACACTCAAAGTCAAATCGTTATCCACGCCGAAATGGTTGAGGAGTATCTTGTTCTGAGTATCGATGATGATGGCGATGGATTTCCACAAAGCATGATCGACGCCCAAACAGCATTCAATAATAAAAAAATGAGTGAAGGCCAGACACAGCTGGGGATCTATTTTGCTTCGATGGTTGCGGGTATACACAAGAATAATGAAAAAGAGGGATTCGTCAAACTTTCCAATAACCAGCATCTGAGTGGTGGATGTTTTTCAATTTGGCTGCCTTGACTGCAACCAGGTACAACCCTACTGCGTTGTAGATTTTCCCCACCCCCCACCACCAGGGGTTTCAATAGTCAGTAGATCACCGGTATCTGCTATCAGACTCACCTTGCCACCAATAACTGATTCATTGTGCCTGTTCACGCCACGGCCTCCTGAACCGCCACCGGATATACCCCAAGGAGCGTGACTGCGACGCTCGGTCAGTAGCGTTATCTGGGTCGGTGCTAAAAATCTAAAGCTGCGAATCAAGCCTTCACCACCTTTGCGGATGCCCTCACCTCCCGAATTTTTACGTAACGCATAGCGTTCGATACGTAGTGGAAAACGGCTCTCTATAACTTCGATAGGGGTGTTGAGTGTATTGGTCATATGGGTCTGCACCCCATCTATGCCACCCCCCTGTCTGCCAGCTCCCATACCGCCACCAATGGTCTCATAGTAGTCCCAGCGAAGAGCCTCATCATCACTGCCCATAGCAAGATTGTTCATACTGCCTTGACTCGCTGCAGGTATATCATCCGGCATAACCTGTGCCAGTGCCCCTAGCACCGCATCCACAATGCGGCTGCTGGTCTCAACATTTCCTGCGGCAACCGCTGCCGGCCGTCGGGCATTGAGAAGAGAACCTTCCGGCACAATCAACTCAATTCGCCTGAAACTCCCAGCACATGCTGGCGTCTGGGCAGGCATCAGACAACGAAAAGCGTAATAGACTGCAGCTGCTGCCACCGACATCGGAGCGTTTATATTCCCCTCTACCTGCATCGCAGAACCTGTAAAATCAACCAGCAGTCTCTGCTGTTCGACAACCAACCTGACCCGGATCGGGATATCACGGTTACCCTGACCATCATCGTCCATCAGATCCTCAAAACAGTACTCACCCAAGGGTATACGTTTCAAAGCTTCACCAGCCAAACGTTCAGCATAGCCATTAAGTGCTACCAGACCTTGCAGAAACCCCTCACGTCGCCACGCTTTAACCAGCCCATCCAAGCGCTTCAAACCACTCCGATTCGCACTGATCTGAGCAGCAAAGTCCCCTCTCGACTCAACAGGATTACGATTATCTGAGGTAATCTGATTTAAGTAGTGTTCATCCAGTTCACCCAGCTTGAACAGTTTGCCGGGTGGAATAATTCTCCCCTCTTGTTCGAGAGAGTTCGAGATCGGCATAGATCCCGGAGAATCGGAGCCAATATCCGCATGGTGAGCCCGGTTAACAACGAAAGCGGTCAATTGATTATCACAATAGAGCGGAGCGATAAGGGTAACATCCGGCAGATGGGTGCCCCCCATAAAGGGGTCGTTGAGCACCACCATATCCCCTTCATGCCAATCAATTCGAGAGACTATATCCGCCATGGCAAAAGCCATGCTGCCAAGGTGGACAGGAATATGTGCTGCCTGAGCACAGAGTTCACCTGCCGCGTCGAACACTGCACAGGAGAAGTCGAGTCGATCGCGAATATTCGGGGAAAAAGCTGCATTACGCAGCACCGCTCCCATTTCGTCGCAAACGGCCTCCAGGCGTGAGGAAAATATGCTCAGTTCTATCGGATCCATGGATTCATCAATCAGTCAATCGAAAGTGGTATCATTCTCCCTCACAACGAACCCAGTTGCATCCCCGCCATAGCATGGATAGAATAGCCGACCATTCTACTTGGTTTTTATAGGCTCCCCACCCAGATTCCCGGGGATAGTACAGAATTCGATAAAGTAACAACAAAGGAGTATTAACTCATGGCTCATGAACTACCTGCACTGCCCTATGCAATTGATGCCTTGGAACCCGTGATCTCTAAAGAGACACTGGAATATCACCATGGCAAACATCACAACACCTATGTCACCAATTTAAACAACCTGATTCCTGGTACGGAATTCGAGAGTGCCAGCCTGGAAGATATCATCATGAAGTCTTCAGGTGGTGTATTCAACAACGCTGCTCAGATTTGGAATCACACCTTCTACTGGAACTGCCTCAGCAGCCCAAGTGATGACAAAGCGCCAAGTGGTGCTCTGGCAGATGCCATCAACAGCACCTTTGGCTCCTTTGACGAGTTCAAAAAACAGTTCGCAACTTCAGGCGCAACCAATTTCGGTTCTGGCTGGACCTGGCTGGTACAGAACGAAGATGGCTCTCTGGAGATCTTCAATACTTCCAATGCCGGCTCTCCAATGACCTCCGGTAAAAAGGCGCTGCTGACAGCAGACGTTTGGGAGCACGCTTACTACATTGACTATCGTAACGCACGTCCTGCCTATTTAGAGGCCTTCTGGAAAGTAGTCAATTGGGATTTCGTTGCAAGCAATATGAGCTAAATTCTCCACTCCCGGCTCATGCCAGGAATCCTGGAGTACAGACACCATCATCCCGGCGCATGCCGGGATGATGGTGGTGCTGGGATTAGGTAGCAGTACTTATGCATTCATCTCTCGCACCAATTCTCGGAGCCGTGTTTTCGTGATATCGCAATTCCGTTACTCAGCCGTAGTCTATATCCTCTCGAACTAAATCCAATCCATATTCAACACAGCTCATTTCTTAAAAGTGTCATCTGAATGGCATCAACACGAAATAGGTTCCTTCTATTGTTGCACATCGGAACTCTGAGTTTCCGAAATAAAAGTGTAAGAATAATCTGAGGAATCGAGTATGCGACTTAATAAAAAATTCCAGGCAGTGCTATTCATCACCATAGCAATGTTAACCGTTAGTAGTTGTTTTGGCGGTAATTACAGAGACCAGAACGATGATGATAATCGATATGAAAAGGTTAGAATGAACATTGAGCTAGGCCCCCGTCCATTCTATCTGGTCGACAATATGGATGAGAGCCCGCTGAAACAAGAACTTCAGGAATGCAATAAGAAAAAATTTAAAAAGAGTGACTTCTCCATTGGACACCGTGGTGCTGCAATGCAGTTCCCTGAACATACAATGGAATCTTATGTCGCCGCAGCTCGTATGGGTGCCGGCATTGTCGAATGCGATGTAACTTTCACCAAAGATCGTGAACTGGTTTGCCGTCACTCTCAATGTGATCTGCACACAACAACCAATATCCTAGCCACACCTTTGGCGGCGAAGTGTTCAGAACCATTCGTGCCTGCAGTGATAGACCCCACCACCGGTGAAGTCATCACACCAGCCTCTGCCCGCTGCTGCACCAGTGATATTACACTGGCTGAGTTCAAGACCCTGAAAGGCAAAATGGATGCAGGCAACTCAGCTGCCACAACAGTAGAAGAGTATCTAGATGCCACACCCAGCTGGCGTACAGATCTCTACACCGCTGTCGGCACCCTGATGACCCACGCTGAAAGTATCGAACTATTCCAACAATTAGGCACAAAAATGACTCCAGAATTGAAGTCTCCAAGTGTTGAGATGCCGTTCGAGGGTGACTATACCCAGCAGGATTATGCACAACAGATGATTAATGAATATAAGGCTGCCGGCGTAAAACCGAAGAGTGTTTTTGCTCAATCCTTCAATCTGGATGACATACTCTACTGGATCGAGAATGAGCCTCGCTTTGGTAAACAGGCTGTTTATCTGGATGGCAGCGACAATCCTCAAGAGGCGACAGCCACTATCGATATGATGCCTGACCTTGCCGCACAAGGTGTTCAATATCTGGCACCTGCAATGTGGGCATTGGTAACCGAAGCACAGGGCGAAATCGTACCTTCTGAGTATGCGATCGCCGCTAAGGCTAACGGCATCGATCTGATCACCTGGACTCTGGAACGTTCAGGCCTGTTGGCCAATGGTGGTGGCTGGTACTATCAAAGCATCACAGATGTAACCAACAATGATGGCGATATGTTGGAGTTGCTGGATGTACTCGCACAAGACGTAGGCATTAAGGGAATCTTCTCTGACTGGCCTGCTACAGTCACTTTCTACGCCAATTGCAAAGGCTTGTAAACGCGCTTTGCAAAACAACACAACCTCAAGGATGAGGTTGTCTATCTCAATCTACTTCCATCACTTTGATCAAATTGGTGCCACCCTCGGTTTGCGTCGACCCGCTGGTAGCAATAGCGATATCCCCAACATATAAAAGCCCGCGCTTTTTAGCCTGCTCTATACAGAATACGATCTTATCCTCATCTGCACGACCCAGCGGATCAACAATTGGAATCACGCCCCAATTCATACACAACCGACGAGTCACTCTCGCGGAATGGGTCACAGCAAGAATCGGGCACTCCGGTCTATGTTTTGAGATCAGTCGTGAAGTAAAACCACTTTCGGTCAGACTGATAATTGCCGCAGCATGCAGTTGATCCGCCATACTGACCGCTGAGTGGCTGACCGCTTCAGTAACCACATTGGAGGTATGGGGCAGGATATGTTGTAGATATCCATACTCACGCAGTGATGCCTCTGTACGTATCGCCAGCATCTCCATGGTTCTTACTGATTCCACAGGATACTCCCCCATTGCAGTCTCTCCAGAGAGCATGATTGCAGAGGAGCCATCCAAAATTGCATTCGCCACATCACTGGCTTCAGCCCGGGTAGGCTTGGGATTTTTCTCCATCGAGGCAAGCATCTGAGTCGCGGTAATAACTGGCTTACCATTACTCACTGTAATACGAATGATCTTTTTCTGCATACTCGGCACATCGGCCAAAGGCAACTCAACCCCCATATCCCCCCGAGCAACCATAATGCCGTCAGCAGACAACACAATCGATTCGAGATTATCAATGCCGGCGCGATTTTCAATCTTGGCAATGATCGGTATATCACTCCCCTTGTCTGACAAAATCTCTCGCATTCGCTCGATTTCAGATGCCTCTTGAATGAATGATGCCGCGATATAGTCCACATCATTCTCTGCAGCGAAAGAGAGCTCCTGGAGAATATCATCACGCTGCTCTGTCTCCACTGCGGTCATTGAGAGCTGGGTATTGGGCAGATTGACGCCTTTATTCTCTTTCAGAATCCCTCCAAGCACGACCTCGCATTGAATCTCTGTATCCATCACAGATACCACCTTCAACTCCATAGCACCGTCGTCCAGTAACACCACCTCCCCTGCAGCAACCTCTTGAGTCAGTCTCTGGTAGGTAATGGAAACACCCTGTTCATCACCCACTCGCTGATCTGTGTAGAGAGAAAAACTGGCCCCCGACTTTAATTCAACAAAACCCTGTTGAATCCCCCCGGTACGTATCTCAACACCCCGGGTATCTATCATGATGGCAACTGGAATGTTGAGATTTTCAGAAGCCTGCCTGATGCGAGAGATACGCATTTTATGCTCTTGATAGCTGCCATGTGAGAGGTTCAGCCTCGCGACACTCATACCTGCGCGGATCATCTGTTCCAAGATCTCCACGGAATCTGACGCTGGCCCGATGGTGGCAACAATCTTGGTTTTACGAATGGCAAGGGTGGACATGGCAATATCCTTGTTTTTTTGTCAATCCGACCATTGTGACTCACACCACTGATATTGACTAGCCGTTTAGAAACAGCCTGCAAACAGTCGAGCTAAACCGGTCAATGCAGAACTTGTATCCTCGCCGGGGCCCTGTCCCAGCATAAGGTGCAACAAGCTTACTGTTAAACCCCACAACCAAATAGATATTGAATGGAAAAAACTGAAGCAGCTCTAAAAGTGGTTCTAAAAAAAGCAGTTCAATAACCAGACACCCTCTATAACCAGAGCGCGCTACTACACCCAGCTTTCAATGGTTTTCTTGATGGCAGGCAGACTGCTTCCGACTCACTTTTGAATCTTTTATATGCCTTGTGTGCTTTCCTGGCAAAAACTCGATGGGTTCTCTTGGAGGGATGAATACCATCCCAGAAAAAATAGGTGTTTGGTTTTTTACAAGCAGCAGGTTCCTTATCAGGCATGACACAGGAATCGTGAACATTCAGAAAACCATACTCCTCAGGAGTGGTTATTATCTCCCTGGTAATTTCATAAAGGTCCATGGTTATGATTTCAAGACCAGGTGAACTCTGCCCCAATGTATCCAAAAGGCCATCTAGTTCGGAGTTGAATTGCGCTGAGAGAATAGATGCACCCATCGCAGTACCAGGTGAAACCAGATCCAGCCTTCGGATTGCCGGAGTCAATGAGAGATCAGGTACATTTGCAACCATCACTCTCTTTGCACCAGCGCTGTGGAGTGCAATAACAGCATCTGAAATTGCACTGAGTGCAGTAGCAACAATCTCTGCACTGATCAGTCCGCTGCTATCCAGAGAGAGTGCAGCCACCGCATCCCTCAGGTCATTCCCACCAAGCGCCACAACATAGAGCGATTGCTCAGAAGCCTGCCCTTGTGCATCTGAAAAAAATGCAGCAAGTTGAGTTGCCAAATTAATATTCTGCCCATAATCCCTGGCTCTGGCACCACCAACTGCATAGTTGGTCTTCTTCAACTTACCTCTATTCTGCCCATCAAATGCCGGCCCAGCACTCTCTTTTAAATCAAGTTTCGCAGCAAATCGCTCCACCCAAGTCTCACCATTACTGAAATGGTGTCCACCTCGCGCATAGGGGGCTCCGGGTATAAGAAACTCATCCAAACTACTGTAGGGCGGTTTAATACTGACACCGCTAAGAGAGAAGGCATTGCCCGGATCTGACAAACTGTCACCAAAAACCACGACCCGGTCGAATTCTTTATCGGCAAAAGCCAGGCCGGGACCCAGCAACAGGATAAAGAAAACCAGGCACAGCAGCGCTGCTGTAGTGTTCTGTCTAATCATCTGCAGACCCCAATTGATAACGGCTCTTCCCTGTCACTTCACCGAAGTGATAACTCTCCTAGCGACATTTCTTCATGAATAGAGGCTTCGATTACAATATTGATCGAGTGTTCCCTTGAATTGCTAAGCCGACAGAGCCGTAGTGGCGAATGACTACAGAGTATAAACAAAAATGGTTCTGAAAAATCGAACCAACAACACCATTTTTAACACTTGCTCAGCCACCTCCCCGTCTAAAACAGAGCTCAAATCGTTTCAGAAACAGTGCTTTTTCCTCAACCGAGGCAGCGTGAAAGATAAAGTCGACTTGAGTTCTTGGCATTGAAAGCGCACCTATACTGAAAGCGTTTTCACTCCCCAGACGTATCTCCACAGAGAAGGATTCTGAGTGTAGAAAAATCGCTCTTCCCTGCTCTTCTTCCTGCAGCATATAGTGGCGTTTCAGTGGGGCTAAACTGCGTGAAAATTCACGGTGGGTAATCGACATCAGGCGGGACTCCTGCAACTTTTGCACAGTCCCTCTTATCCGCCAGCTACTGGTGGCCAAAGCGCAATACTGTCCCCGTCATTCAGGGCTTTTGTTGTACGCTGTGAGGGTGGCACGAAGACACCATTGCATACCACCAGGTGGGCCTGCTCTCTAGGCACCTGATACTTGTCCATCAGATCGTAGACCGTTGCTCCCGCAGGCATCCTGACCAACACACTGTGATCCTTGGCGCCTGCCGGCAGGAAGCTCATCAAACTGGCGAACAACTTAAACTCCACTTCTATCAAGGTGATACCACACAACCGATATAGGCTTCCATCAACCTGGAGGGATCTATCATCAAACGTTGCTTCCATATTCCCAAGGGTACCCGGCTACGAATCAATCCACGTAATACACCGATATGCTGCGTATGACCCAGACTGCTGGCGCCAACCAGATATTCACCATCAAATTCAAGGCGTAGATAGCGGTAGCTGGATCGATCCAACACTACTGCCTGTTCACCGTTATCGACCCCCATCCATTGACCGAATGAGGAGGAGATCAAGCCCAAGGTATCGAGTACATTCATATTCAGGCTGCCATGGTGCTCAACAGCTGTTGTAGCGGTCATGTTAATCGCAGCGAGCCGCCCATGCTCCACTGAAGTGGGTTGAATTGCCTGTACCTCATCCAATCCACTGGAGAAATCCAGGCCTTGGGCCACATCCCCGGCAGCATAGATATCAGGATGGTTGGTTTGGAAGTGTGAATTGACCACGATACCCTGCTTCGTCTCTACACCAGACCCTTCCAGAAAATCTGTATTGGCGCGTACCCCCATCGCGGTAATCACTAATCCTGCTGTGATTTTTTCTCCATTTTCCAGATCCACGAGCAGCTGATCATCCTGTTTCTCTATTTCGGTTACCCCAGTGCCTGTAATCACCTCGACACCTTTATCTTCACACCAACTTCTCAACAGGTCGCTGGCAACTTCATCCATCATCCTGGCCACCATTCGCGGCGCCTTCTCAACCACAGTCAGACGCACCCGCCTCATCACCAGTGCTTCAAGGATAATACAACCAATAAACCCGGCTCCGACCAGTACCACTGACGTATCTGGTTTGGCGCCTTCGACAATGGCCCTGGCATCCGCCATGGTCCAGCAGTTGTGTACCCCGGGCAGATCTATACCCGGTATCGGTGGCTTGAATGGTGTTGCTCCGGTGGCAATCAACAATCTGTCATAATCGAGGCTTGAACCATCGGCCAACGTTATACGTTTGTTGTTTGCATCAACCTGGGTAACAGGGCCTTCCACCAGATCAATCTTTCGTTCAGCGTAATGGCTATCGCTTTGGCGTAAATAGGTGCCATGTTCTTTGATTTTTTCAACCAGCAGATAGGGAATCGCCATGCGTGAATAGGGGGGTTCATGTTCACCCCCAATCAACGTTATGCGACCCAGGGGATCTTGTTCGCGCAATGTATCACAGGCTGTAACACCTGCCGGCCCCGCGCCGACTACCACATAGTGCATTATCACTACCTCCAAATGGCTCTGCCCACAGTGGGGCAGAACCTATCAGCAGAATGATCAGATACTTCCCAGACCAAGACGCTTTCGTGTTGCATCGGTTGGTACACCCTCAGCACTCCACCCCCGCAGCTCATAGTATTCAGGCAGCATCTGATCCAGATCGTTGACTCGGCCTTTTGCCGGCCCAACATTCGCTGCTTCCTTCAATAGCCGCTTGGGAAGCGTATCGTCTGCAGCCGTGAGACCAGCCTTGAGGTTGAATTCACGCTCCATATTCCAGACACGTTCACCCAACTCCAACATGCGTTCCGCTGTCCAATCGCCTTCACAGGCACCATCCACTTGCGGAGCAATATCCTCAAGTGACCAGGCAAAGGTGGTAAACAGACAGAGTCCGCTTGAGTCAACTGCAGCTGTCGCGTCCTGAAAGGCCTTCACCAGACCTGCTTTGCCTTCTGTTGCCAGAGGATCAGTCTTCTCAGGGATACCCAACACCTCAGAAGCTACGGTGTAACCCCGAAGATGACATGCCCCGCGATTGGAGGTGGCATAGGCAAGTCCCATACCCTGGATACCCCGAGGATCGTAGGCTGGGAACTCCTGCCCCTTAACCGTCATGGAGAGATCCGGATGTCCATACTTCTCGCACATACGCTTCGATCCCAAACCAAGATCCTTACCAAAGCCCTCTCCACTGACCAATGCCTCAACCGCCCAAACCAGACTCTCAGCAGAACCAAACTTAAGTTCATGGCCGCCGGTTTCGGCAGTGGTTATTGCGCCTATCTTGAAAAGCTCCATTGCAGCAGCAAGGGTTGAGCCGAAGGAGATTGGATCAAAGCCATCTTCGTTACAGAGAAAATTAACGTATGTCAGGGCATCCAGATCATCGACACCAGTATCTGGTCCCAGCGCCCAGGCCGCCTCATACTCCAAGCCACCTGAATTACCCCAATATTGCGGCTTATTCTCCACCGAGAAGTGACCTTTATCGATGGTTGAGATCCGCCCGCAGGCTATGGTACATCCGAAACAGCCCGCATTAGTGGTGAGATTGGGCTTACCATCACTGGCTCGTTTCTCATGCATCGCTTCACCCGATACATTTTGTGCACCCTCGAATTGAACCTCACTCATATTCCGGGTTGGCAGAGCACCCATCTCATTGATTACATTCATCAGCACCTGGGTACCGTAAGTGGGAAGACCCTGCCCGGTAACCGCATTTTCAGCAAGAACCTGCTTGCCGGCGCCAACCGCCTGCATGAACTTTGCGGGATCTTTGATATTGCCCACACCAAGCGTACCGCGTACTGCAACCGCTTTAAGATTCTTGGACGCCATCACCGTACCAACCCCGGAACGGCCAGCAGCACGATGCATATCGTTCACCACCGCTGCGTAGAGACAACCCGCTTCAGCTGAGCGACCGACAGCTGCAATGCGCAGCATCGGGTCTTGGTGGTGTGTATGCAACCACTCATCAGTTTCCCAAACACTGGTTCCCCAAATCTCATCAGCAGGAAGCAGTTGCGCCTTGTCGTTAACCAGATAGAGATAGACCGGTTTCGGGGAACGACCTTCAAAGATAATCATATCCCATCCGGCATTGTGCAGTTCGGCGCCAATGAAACCACCTGAGTTGGAACAGGCGATACAGTTCGTAAGCGGACCCTTGGTAACCACCGAGTATCTGCCTCCGGTGGCGGCCATGGTTCCGGTTAGAGGGCCCGTCGTCATAATCATCTTGTTTTCCGGACTGAGCGGATCAACTTTCGGGTCGATCTCTTCTACCAGGTATTTGCTCGCCAATCCGCGCTGACCCAAATATTCCTGAGCCCATTCCATGTTGAGCGCTTCCACAACACAGCTGCCTTGCGTGAGGTTAACCCGTAATATTTTGCCTGACCATGCCATATAACTAACCCCCTCGGTTACGCTGTAGCTGAATTGCCAGCATCAGTTTTGCCTGCCCATTGACGCATTTTTTCAAATCCGGTCTGATCCGCATCCACATAGGTAATTGCGGCTGTAGGACACGCTTTGGCGCACGCCGGATCACCACCGCAAAGATCACATTTGATGACTTTACCCGTAGTGGCGCTGTAGTTGACCGTACCGAAAGGACAGGAAATGGTGCAGACTTTGCAACCGACACATAGCGAGTCACTTACGACTTTAGCGCCGGTGTTTATATCCAGGGTGATTGCATCGACCGGACAAGCCTGCATACACCAGGCCTCAGCACATTGAGTGCAGGTATAGGGTACAAAACGCCCTTCATGATGAAAGGTAAAGACGCGTATTCTCGATTTTGAGGGATTGAATATCCCCTCATTTTCGTAGGAACAGGCCATCTCACATTGAACACACCCTGTGCATTTATCCGCGTCAATTAGCAGGGATCTCTGCATGCTTTTATTCTCCTTCCCTCATGAGATACCTGACTGCAGCAGGCATAACATTTCAGGTTGAATCTTTATTGCAAGACAAACAGCCACCGATTATCTTGCCGATTGGTGTTAATTACAGCGGCCCACAAATCTCTTGCATGCACACTGTCTCGAATTGGTATTGAAATAAAAAAATGCTCACACACTGCTGATTGGGTAATGATGTTTTTCTCTACATTTTCAGGCAGGTGTAAAGCCAAGACTAGTAGGGAAAATTTTATTCTACAAATATTTTCAGAGCACTTGTTTTGCGCGTCACTTGTGAAGAAAAATAGTGACAAATAGTAACCATAAAGCCTATCTGAATGACAAAATGTCACGATTATGGAGGTTTTTTGAAGAAGCCATGAGGAGCAGACTGATGTGAGAAGAAGCTACTGGTTTTAGCTCTTCCACTACCGTTTGGCGATATCAAATAACGATAAAAACAGCATCGACCCCAACTGACTATCTGACATCAAGAGAGCAGTTATAAAGAAAGGCACCAGCAGATGAATATCGGCTCATCTTGCACGTAACAATGAGATAAAAGCCTCTGCTGCGTCATTATTCAGATTAGAACGAGTTCGAGCGATCCACAACGTCCGTTTAAGTCGCAATCCCTGGATCTTTATGTGGTAGAGAGATCCATCTCCAAGGCCATCATCTACAGCAAACCTGGGAAGAAAACTGACATATCGTCCATGCTGTAGCATCTCTACGATCGTATCAGTTGAACCGACCTCCATCTTCACAGCCAGTGAACCGACACCGATATCCATAAGTGCTTTATCCAGGGTTATTCGCATCGAAGAGCGAGCCTCTCTAAGCACATATTGCTGTTTTTCCAGTTCGGTTACAGGCAACAAACCACAATCCCATAGAGGATGCCCAGGGCCGCACACCAGGACCAATTCATCATCCAGCCATTTCTGAACCAGTATCTCCGGGTGATCCGGCGCTTGCTCAAGTAGTGCAAGATCAGACAACCCAGTAGCCAGACGTCGCTGAATACGCCTGGAATATCCCATTCGGCTCTGGATAGTGAATTGAGGATATTGCTCAGCAAAACTGATGAGCAGATCGGGCAGAATGTGTTCACCAATGGAAAAGTTAACTTCGAGACGAAGCCTGTTCCGCCCGAAAGAGAGGGAATCGAGATCATCTACCAATGAAGCCTGGTGATCGAGCACCAGACAAGCATAGGCATAGACCCTTTTTCCTGCGTCGGTAAGCTCGAGATGTCGACCCTCCCGTTGCATCAATGTCACCCCGTAACAAGTATCCAAACTACGCAACCGTTTAGTTACAGCGGGCTGTCCGACATTAAGCACCTGAGCCGCGGGTGAGACACCACCACGCTCAACCACCTCTTTGAGGGTTGCAAGACTGTTCATGTCAGGCAGGCTTCTATATTCCATATAGGAATATTAGTACATTTTTATTTATTTGAACATAAGGCCGAAACAAGGCAATATGCGCCGTCTTTCGCTGGCTGTAATTGCGAACAGGCCTGCCTCTAAATTTCAATGTGGTGCAGCTTCATTTCCAAGCAGGAATGATCAGACCCCTTGCAATACGACAGCAAGCGGTTTGTTTTATGCCTTTTCCAGCCCGACACATCAGAGCAACCTCATGGAGAATGACGAGTGAATGCAGTACCGAGTACACCACAGATAACGCCAGAAAGGAGCCGTTTATCTAACAAGCAGCTGATCGCCGGAGCACTATTTCTAGTGGTTGCGCTGTTCCTTGCGAACTTGGTACCAACTATCGAAATTGCCTGGGTCAGTGTGATCCTGATGTTGACCATCTACCTGTTTGCCTTCGAAGTGGTTGCCGTGGATGTGGCTGCCGCGAGTATCATGGTACTACTCGGTCTCTCAAGTCTGTTAGCGCCATTTATGGGTCTTGAACAGGGCTTGGTAGACAACCAGCATCTATTTGACGGCTTCTCATCCAACGCCGTGATCTCAATCATTGCGGTAATGATCATCGGTGCCGGTCTCGACAAAACCGGCATTATGGGTAGTGTTGCCGCCTTCATTCTGAAGGTTGGCGGTACGACAGAAGGCCGGATTATTCCCATTATTTCCGCAACCGTTGGTTTCATATCTTCCTTCATGCAGAACGTCGGTGCTGCGGCGCTGTTTCTACCCGTGGTATCACGCATCTCCGCTCGTTCCGGTCTACCCATGTCACGCCTGCTGATGCCTATGGGCTTCACCGCAATACTCGGCGGCACCATGACCATGGTTGGTTCAAGCCCACTAATCCTGCTGAATGACCTGATTCTGACATCTAATAAAGCGCTTCCTGCCGAGCAGCAGATGGAGACATGGGGCCTCTTCTCCGTCACTCCGATCGGGGTTGCCCTGATCCTCACCGGCATCCTCTACTTCGTTATAGCCGGCCGCTTTGTCTTACCAAAGACCAAGAGTGAAAGCAGCACCAGCGGAACAGATCCAATGCAGTACTTTCAGGACGTCTACGGCCTTTCATACCATCTCTCCGAAATGGTGGTCACAGATGGCAGTGAACTGATCGGTAAAGAGCTGGATGATGTTGAGACCCGTTTCCGGGTACGCATCATTGCCACTAAAATCTCTGGAGAGGCCAACCGCATCGGCCCCGGAGCTTTGGCCCGAGATGTCGCCATTCAAGCTGGGATGGTGCTTGGTGTAGTCTCCGATCCCGACTCCCTGGAGAACTTCAGATCAACATTTAATCTAAAAACGCGTAAAACCCTACGCACCTTCTCCAACGACCTCTCTGCCAATCGTGCAGGTATTGCTGAAGTGGTTATTCCACCTGGTTCCTCATTGATAGGAAAAAGTGCTCGTGATGTGTGGATGCGTAAAACCTACGGGCTTGCCATGATCGGTCTGCACCGCAATGGCGAAACCATGCGCGAGGGCGAAGACATTCGTAACATGCCATTCATGGCGGGTGATACGCTGGTGGTTCACACCCCGTGGGATGTCCTGCCGAGAATTGAAAAAGATAAAAACTTCGTCGTCGTCACCACCGAATATCCCCATGAAGAGCTGCGTCCACATAAGATTGGTTGGGCAATGTTCTTCTTTGCAGTCGCTCTATCGATGGTTCTGTTTTCAGATATTCGTCTATCCGTTGCTCTGTTGACAGGCGCCATGGGTATGGTGATCTCCGGTGTACTTAATATCGAAGAGGCTTATGAATCAGTCAGCTGGAAAACAGTATTCCTCTTGGCGTCACTGATTCCACTCGGTTTAGCGGTCGAAACCACAGGTACTGCAAAGTGGATCGCTGAACAGGTGCTGTTTGTGGTTGGTGATATGCCTATCTGGGTCATACAGCTTGCCGTCGCAGTGTTGGCGACTTTCTTCACACTGGTGATGTCTAACGTAGGCGCTACAGTGCTGCTGGTTCCATTAGCGGTTAATATCGCGATCGGTGCTGGAGCCAACCCAGCTGTGTTTGCTCTCACCGTTGCTATTGCAACCTCCAACTCCTTCCTTATCCCCACACACCAGGTTAATGCTCTGATCATGGGGCCAGCGGGCTACCGTGTCGCTGACTTCATGCGTGCCGGCGGCATCATGACTGTGCTTTTTCTAGTTGTAATGATGCTGGTAATGAACCTGATCTTTTAGTCTCGTATCGACTTCATGAATTTCAACAAAACCGAGGAAGTTTGTAGCGCAACAGGAATTTAAGTACTATTCACCCGCTGGTTAGCATATTTATTTTTTCACTATTCAATTGGGATTGATGGGGATCAAATCAATAACCAACCATCAAAAGTGATAGACTCAAAACTGTCAAAGCCGTAAGTTCTAATACTCAACTAAATAGCACAAACCAACCAGTCAATGACAGAAACCCGGGTCATCAAACGTTATAACGCTTACTACAAGGGCTGGTGCCTGGCATTTGGCGAACACTCTGCCGAGTATGGCGATGAGCGTGATATAAGTTGGCTGTATGGTGAAGATCGTGTCGGTTTAATCTTGTCACCAAGACTGCTCAAAAAAGCCCAGCATGAGCTACTGGGGCACCATCAAATACTCCCCAATCTGCAACTCTCCAACCATTCTGTAGCTTTCAATGCTTTCGACTATTCACTGCAAGATGAAGTCGATATGAAGAATATATTGAAATTCAAAAAGTTTCTGCTGGAGGGTAAGGAGGTGCATATGTTCCTCTGCAGCCACCTGATCTACCCTTCAAAGACCCGAATACTTACCTTCTCAACTCAAAAACCCATGATCATCATGTACAAAGAGATGCAGCCACTTAAACTCACCATTAAGTAGCGTAACGCACCGGGTAGAATCTTCCAGGATAATCGTAATTACAAACTCCTTGAGCTATAGAAGCCATAGTCAGACAATAAAATAGTAATGGCTATTTGCCTAAGACCAATCAGGAGACCATGAAGTGAAACGCTCATTGCTACTCCGGTTCGGTACCGTCATCACCATACTGTTCATTTTGGCAGTATCCAGCATGATCAGTTCGATGATCATTGCCGAAACAGCTGAAGGATACGCCGCTGCCATCAACCAGGCGGGAACGCTTCGCATGCAATCCTATCGGATTGCCAGCAGCCTGGCAGACGACAAATCCACCAACCTCAATCATTCCAGCGACAAATCCAGGCTTTTGGTGGATGAGTACAACCAACGTCTGAACAGCCCACGAATTCAGGACGTACTGGCCAAAGGCACAGGTAGAGAGGTTAGAGAGAGCTACCTCAGGGTTGAATCCCTCTGGCGTGAGCTAATGCTGCCAAATCTGATCGACTACCTGAACCTTGCCACTATGCCACAAAATTCAGTCTCTGAATCTGCAGATATCAACACCAGCCGTCAAACCTATCTCACTGAGGTGGACAAGTTTGTAGATGACATCCACCTTTTCGTGGAAGCACTGGAAGTTGAAGCCGAACAGAAAAACCAGCAACTGAGGCTGATTCAGATCATCTTGCTGACACTGACCTTCCTGGTGGCGCTGGTAAGTCTCTACCTAACCAAGATTTACGTTTTAAATCCTCTACGCAACCTTCTCTCTTGTGCCAAGGCTGCCCGTCATGGAGATTTTTCTGTCAGAAGCAAGTTTCTCAGTGAAGATGAACTTGGACAACTCGGCCAGTCATTCAACTTGATGGCTGACAACCTATCTTTGATATACAGAGATCTGGAATCCCGTGTAGAGGAAAAAACCAGAGACCTGGAGCAGAGTAACCGCACTCTGGAGCTACTCTATTCCACAACCAAGCGTCTCAGCGATTCGTCACTGAATGAGCAGGTACTGATTGCAGTAATACATGATATCGAGGCACTACTTGGTGTTAACAACGGCACAATCTGCCTGGGTCAGCCTGGGGACAGACAGGCCTACCGATATGCATCAACCAGAAAGAGCGACATCCTCTTTCGAGATCACGATCAAAACCAGTGCGCTGCCTGTTTGGGTGAAGGTGAGACTCACAGCTTTCAATTTTTTGATTTTGAGAGCAACAAAAAAATCAATATATTTTCAACTCCTGTACGAGACAAAACACAGCACTACGGGGTACTGATGGTTGAACAGACTGACACTGAAGTACTGGAAGAGTGGCAAGCCCGTTTGCTTGAAACTGTAGCCAGCCATATCGCACTGGCTATCAATGTCGCTTATAAAGATATGCAGAATCGAAAATTATCGTTAATGGAAGAGCGTAGTGCTATTGCTCGAGAGTTGCATGACTCTATCGCACAGTCACTATCATACTTAAAAATACAGGTCGCCCGATTAGAGAAGGCAATTCATGATGAGCAGAGCAAAGATGATGTGCTATTGATCAGCTCAGTCTTAAGATCTGCACTCAATGGCGCCTATCGCCAACTGAGAGAACTGCTCACCACATTCCGTCTCAGAGTCAGCGATTTAAACCTGGGCAATATCATTGAACAAACAGTAGATGAGTTTTCCAGCCGTTCCGGCATCCCGATCGAATTCTTAAATGACATGGGGAACTGCCAATTTACACCTAATACAGAGATTCACATCATCCAGATTATCCGTGAAGCACTATCAAATGTAGTTCGTCACGCGAATGCCACTCAGGCCAGAGTGAGTATGCAGTGCAACCAGCAAGGAGTGGTTATAGTCAACATTGAAGACGACGGCATCGGTATCAATGAAGATAGTGATATGATGCAGCACTACGGTCTACCTATAATGAAGGAACGTGCTGAACGTTTGGGAGGCCAGTTGCATATCAATGAATCGACCATCGGCGGAACTCAGATCAATCTCGTATTCAGCATCACAGATGTCTCGAAGCGGGAGTCTAATCGCTTTTTCAGTGAGCAATTGAATGATGCTTGACCAAGAAAAATATACCCTCATCTCAATCGACGACCATCCGCTATTCAGAAAAGGCGTCTCCGATTTGATCGATATGGACCCTACTCTTGAACTGATCGGTGAGGCTGCAAATGGGGAAGAGGGTCTCCTGTTGGCCAAACAATTTAATCCTGATCTGATTCTGCTGGATATCAACATGAAGGGGGTAAGCGGCCTTGAAACTTTGAAAGCAATCAAGAGTCTCCAGCTCGATTCACGCATTCTCATGCTCACTGTTTCAGATAATGAAGAGGATGTTTTGACTGCATTGAGAAATGGTGCAGATGGTTACCTTCTGAAAGATATGGAACCTGAGGATATTCTCAAATCGATCAGTAAAGCAGTCGAAGGAACTGTCGTCATCAGTGAGCATTTAACGCAATTACTGGCAAAGGCTCTAAGAGAAGACAGTAGGCTGGATGATCAGCCCTCAATGCCAGACCTTACTACCCGGGAGAGAGAGATCCTGCAACATATCTCCCAGGGACAAAGCAACAAACAGATCGCCACCAAACTTGCCATATCCGAAGGCACAGTCAAAGTGCATGTAAAGCACTTATTGAAAAAGCTCCATCTACACTCCCGCACTGAAGCTGCTGTCTGGGTTTTAAACCAACCGAAACCCTAGTGCCTGTTAAGGGCACCTCTATTAATTGCTTGTGCACTTAACAAGCTTTGCTGAAACAGAGGCGATCAACAACTGAGTGAATCGTCTGGTCTCAAAGCCTGCTTACCCATAACGAATTAGCAACTACTCACATTGAGGTATCAGTCGTTACCAATAAATTGGTAAAGCATTGATTTATCTATATTTTTCTACTATTTTTTAGCCTCTCATTTGATCAGAATCAAAGCGCTTGGCATGGGCAAGTGAAACACTCTCGAGAAGAGTTAAGCGGCCACTATTAAGCCACTCTCATTAGCTTTAGCTCGAGGTTACAACAGTTGCTAAGAAATATTGACAGATCACAGTTTTTACGCGGTGACCTGCGCGGTCGCCAGCGTGAGATCCGCCCCCCCTGGTCACAACCTGAAGCATCATTTACCGATCTTTGTCAGCGTTGCAATGACTGCATGGATGTCTGCCCGAGTCTCATCATCAGCAAGGGATCTCGCGGCTTTCCAAAAATCGATTTTTCTCAAAACCACTGCACCTTTTGTGGTGATTGCGTAAAGGCATGCCAACACCACGCCCTGAGTTTCACTACCGATCCCAACATATCGCCCTGGAACCTGGAAGTAACCATCAATAACGGCTGTCTTTCACAAAATGGGGTGGTCTGCAGAAGCTGTGGAGAGATCTGTGAAGAGTCGGCAATCCGCTTCAAACTTGAGACCAAAGGGCGCGCCACACCGATACTCAACAGACAATCTTGCAGCGGATGCGGGGAGTGCATTTCAGTTTGTCCCAATCAATCTATTTCCATTCTGCCCGGAGCGCATCCACAAGCGGCCTGACAGAGCCACGTGAGGAAAGAATCATTCATGAATATATGTAGCCTGATAATCCATACAAAACCCTCCCAGGGAGCGCAGGTCTCGGAACGTCTCTATCGATTTCCTGGGGTTGAAGTCCACGGTGGTATGGAAGTAGACAAACTTATTGTCACTATAGAGGACGAGGGTGAAACGGTCTCTCCGGTATCTGACCAGATGAATGCACTACGCGACGTAGAAGGCGTCGTGAATACAGTTTTGATTTACCACTATGGCGGTGAAGAGTCGATGGAGGAAATGAACCGTGAAATTAACTAGAAGAGAATTTATCAAAAGTAACGCAGCAGCCGCAGCAGCCTCCGTGGCTGGTGTCACCATACCTGTAACCCAAGCTGTTGCTGCAGTTGATGCTGACGACGGTATTCGCTGGGACAAGGCAGCCTGTCGCTATTGTGGTACCGGTTGTAGCGTTTTGATGGGGGTTAAAGATGGCAAGGTTGTTGCCAGCCAAGGTGATCCCGATGCGCCGGTCAACAAGGGCCTGAACTGCATTAAAGGTTACTTTTTACCCAAGATTCTCTACGGAGAGGATCGTCTGACCAAACCACTGCTGCGTAAAACCAACGGTAAATATGACAAGGACGGCAAGTTCGAAGCGGTATCCTGGGATGAGGCCTTCAAGACCATGGCCGAAAAATGGATTGCGGCTCGCAAGGCCAAAGGTGCAAAAGGCATCGGCATGTTTGGTTCTGGACAATGGACGGTGTGGGAGGGTTATGCAGCTTCAAAATTGTTGAAAGCGGGTTTCCGTTCAAACAGTCTCGAACCTAATGCCCGTCACTGTATGGCATCCGCTGTGGGTGCTTTCATGCGGGGTTTCGGCATCGATGAGCCGATGGGCTGCTATGACGATCTGGAGCATGCTGATGTATTTGTACTCTGGGGCGCCAACATGGCAGAGATGCATCCAATCCTCTGGTCGCGTCTCACTGATACCCGTCTGACCAAGCCGGGTTGTGAAGTCCACGTACTATCAACCTACGAGCATCGTTGTTATGAATTGGCTGATAACGGTATGGTTTTTGAACCCCAAACAGATTTGGCCATCCTTAACTATATCGCCAACTACATCATCCAGAATAAGGCATATAACAAGGAGTTCATCGACAAGCATGTCAACTTCACCAAGACCCCAACCGATATCGGCTATGGTTTACGCGCCACAGATCCCCGTGAAAAAGCGGCCAAGAACCGCAACAAGGGTAAGCTTAGCAAAATCAGTTTTGAAGAGTATGCCAAATCGGTGGAACCCTACACATTGGAGCATACCTCCAAGTTATCCAAGGTGCCTGAAGATAAGCTTCTGAGACTGGCCAAGGCCTATGCCGATCCCAACAAGAAGGTCGCCTCCTATTGGACTATGGGTTTCAACCAACATACCCGCGGCGTCTGGGTCAATGGCCTCTGCTATAACGTTCATCTGCTGATGGGCAAGATCGCCGAACCGGGCAACAGTCCCTTCTCACTGACCGGCCAACCTTCTGCCTGCGGTACCGCACGCGAAGTTGGTACCTTCACTCACCGTCTGCCCGCCGACCTGGTGGTGAAAAAGGATGCACACTGTAAGTTTGCCGAGAAGACCTGGAAGCTGCCCGCCGGCACCATCCCGCGAGCTAACGGTAAGGCCGATGATGCTGATCAATCGGACATCAGCGGCAAGCCCATGGGCAAGACCCTGATCCATGCGGTCGCTATGCATCGTGCACTGAAAGACGGCAAGATGAATACCTTCTGGGTGATGTGTAACAACAATATGCAGGCTGCTGCCAACATGAATGACGAGAGTCTTCCCGGCTGGCGCAATGCAGATAACTTCATCACCGTCTCTGACCCCTATCCAACAGTTTCGGCCCAGGCTGCAGATTTGATCCTGCCAACTGCCATGTGGATCGAAAAAGAGGGGGCTTATGGTAACGCCGAGCGACGCACCCAGTTCTGGCGTGAGCAGGTATCGGCACCAGGAGAGGCCAAATCCGACCTATGGCAGCTGATGGAATTCGCCAAATACATAAAGGTCGAGGATGTCTGGCCAGCCGACCTGATTGCCAAAAAACCTGAGTATGCAGGCAAAACCCTTTACGAAGTGCTCTACACCAATGGCCAGGTCGATAAGTTCCCTGCAGAACAGGTCACCGATAGTCGCGGCAACAACTACAACAACCATGAATCCAGTGACTTTGGTTTCTATGTTCAGAAAGGTCTGTTCGAAGAGTACCGCCTGTTTAACTCAGCAGAAGGCATCCCAAAGAAGGGCCATGAAATGGCTGAGTTCGGGGCCTACCACAAGGCACGGGGTCTACGCTGGCCGGTGATTAACGGCAAAGAGACCCTGTGGCGTTTCCGTGAAGGTTACGATCCCCATGTAGCCAAAGGTGAAGGCGTCAAGTTCTACGGTAAGCCGGACGGACGGGCCAATATCATCACCGCACCTTATGAGCCAGCAGCCGAGCCGCCAGATAAAGAGTTTGATCTGTGGCTCTGCACCGGTCGCGTTTTGGAGCATTGGCACTCCGGCTCTATGACACGTCGTGTTCCTGAGCTCTATCGTGCTGTACCCGATGCTGTGATCTATATGCACCCGAAGGATGCCAAGAAGCGCCGGCTTCGTAATGGCGCATTGGCCAAGATCAGTTCTCGTCGCGGCGAAATCGTTTGCAAGGTCGACACCAAGGGTCGCAATAAACCACCGGAGGGACTGGTGTTTGTACCCTGGTTTGATGCCGGTCGTTTGATCAACAAGCTGACACTGGACCAAACAGATCCACTCTCGAAAGAGACGGACTACAAGAAGTGTGCAGTGAAGATTGCGCGTGCCTAGCTGTGCCACCGGGCCGGCCCACGAGTACGGGCCGGCCAGTTAACTGGAAACGAAGCAACAACCATCAAGCAGTTATGTCAGAGTCTGAGACAAAAAACGAAATCAACCGCAGACAGTTTCTGGGCAACATGCTCAAGACTGCTTGTAGTGTCGGACTGGTTGGACTGGGGCTGGGAGCCTACTCCCATCGCGCCTCATCCATGCCGGCGAACTACCTACGCCCTCCTGGCGCCCTGCCGGAAGAGGAGTTTCTCGGAGCCTGTATCCGCTGCGGTCTGTGTGTTCGCGACTGTCCATATGAGATCCTGTTTCTCGGTGAAGTTGGTGACGAAGTCGCCACGGGGACACCCTATTTCATCGCCCGTACAGGGCCCTGTGAAATGTGTGAAGAGATCCCCTGTGTCGTGGCCTGCCCGACCAATGCCCTGGATCATGAGCTGAAAGATATAGAAGAGTCTCGTATGGGCCTTGCCGTGGTAATCGATCAGGAGAGCTGTATTGCCTTCCATGGTCTACGTTGCGAAGTCTGCTTCAATGTCTGCCCGATCCGCGGCCGTGCCATCAGCCTGGATATGCAGCACAACACCCGTTCAGGCAAACACGCCCTGTTCATTCCTGTAGTGCACTCCAATGCCTGTACTGGTTGTGGGCTTTGTGAGCGGGCCTGCATCCTGGAAGAAGCGGCAATCAAGATCTTTCCCACACACCTGGCCAAAGGGGCATTAGGCGAGCACTACCGCCTGGGATGGCAGGAGAAAGCTGAGGCAGGCAAGGCTTTGGTCACCCCTGATACCGAGCATCGCTACAACCTACCCGAAGGGGTGCGTTATGACCTGCAAGGTGAGGGGTTGATCATCGATGGGAAGGCTGAGGAGACCCCATTCTCCTCCAACCCTCTGGATACACTCAATAGCGGCTTTATGGACAAATAGTATGGTCGATATGACAACATTGGGTGATGACGCTATTGCAGCCAAGGGCTGGCTGAAGTCACACAAATATCTGCTCCTGCGGCGATTCAGCCAACTCGGAATTCTGGCTCTGTTCCTCACCGGACCCTGGCTTGGCATTTGGATCGTCAAAGGGAATCTGGCTTCCAGCCTGACCTTGGATCTCCTGCCCCTGACCGACCCCTATGTGCTGTTACAAGCCATGCTCTCCGGCGTAGTGCCTGAGACTGCTGCCATTATCGGTGTTGCCATTGTACTGGCCTTCTATCTGCTGGTAGGTGGCCGGGTCTACTGCTCCTGGGTCTGTCCGGTCAACATGGTCACTGACCTGGCCGCTTGGCTGAGACGCAAGATGGGTATTCGAACAACCTCCCAGATCTCCCGCTCAACCCGCTACTGGATGCTGGGGATGACCCTGGTACTACCCCTGGTTGCAGCTGGCGGCATCATCTGGGAACTGGTCAATCCGGTCTCCATGATGTTCCGGGGCATCGTATTTGGTATGGGTGCTGCGTGGCTAATGATCGGTGGAATCTTTCTGTTCGATCTGCTGCTGGCAAAGGATGGCTGGTGTGGTCACATCTGTCCGGTAGGTGCTTTCTACAACTTGCTGGGGAGTAGAAGCCTGCTGAAGATAAACGCAGCTCAGCGACAGGCTTGTAACGATTGCATGGAGTGTTATGTGGTCTGCCCGGAACCCCAGGTAATCAAACCGGCACTTAAAGGAGAGAAGAAGGATCTGAGCCCGGTAATCCTCTCTTCTGATTGTACCAATTGCGGGCGTTGCATCGATATCTGTGCAAAAGAGGTTTTCAGTTTTGGCGGTCGTCGAGTCAAAAAAATTCGCGCGAGTAAGCGAGTGAATCAAATCAATCGGGGTGTCCGGGTCTGACCGACACACTAAATAATTTCTGTTCATGAGAGTGATGATGGAGAAAGGTATGAAAAAGATCGCATTCCCAACCATTGCGGCAATAGCAATGATGTTCCTGTCGACAACACTATTCGCTGAGGTTCAATCGCTACGGGGCGATAAACTGGAAGCTATGGCTAAAAAGCCAGTCAATATGAAAATTATCAATGTCAAAGGCGGTATCGAGCGCAGCTACAAACTGCAGCCACCCATGGTGCCCCATGAAGTAGACAAGTATGTCATCAACCTAAAAAACAATGGTTGTATGAAGTGTCACAGTGAATCGACCTATGAAAAAGAGAAGGCACCGAAAGTAGGTGACAGCCACTACCAGAGTCGTGATGGCAAAGTCTTGAAGAGTGTTTCAAGTCGGCGTTATTTCTGTACTCAGTGCCATGCCTCCCAGGTTGGAGCCGACCCTCTGGTGCAGAACAACTTTCAAGGTAATAAATAGCTGGAGTGCAGACCCTTATCCTCAAGGTCGGGGTTAGCGGTGTCCTTAAGCAGTAATCGAAAATAATCTGGTGCAATAATGAGTGAAAGTAAGAAAAAAGGTGGTTTGTTCCTGGTCGCCATTGGCATCGTTGCCGGTATCGTGCTCTGGGGTGGATTTAATACCGCAATGGAGATGACCAATACCGAAGCCTTCTGTATTTCATGTCACGAGATGGAGGAAACGGTTTATCAGGAATTACAAGAGACCGTTCATTTTACCAACAGAACCGGTGTACGGGCCACCTGTCCCGATTGCCATGTACCCAAAGAGTGGGTGCATAAAATAGTGCGTAAAATTCAGGCATCCAATGAGCTTTATCATAAGATGCTGGGGACTATAGATACCCCAGAAAAATTTGAGGCCAAGCGTCTGGAGCTGGCACAGAATGTTTGGCGTTCCATGAAAAAAACCGATTCAAGGGAGTGCCGCAACTGCCACAAATTCATCTCCATGGACTTAGACAAACAGACGCCTCGAAGCGCCGATCAACACGACCCACACTACTGGGATGCGGTTGATGGAAAGAAGCCTCAACAAACCTGTATCGATTGTCATAAGGGTATTGCCCATGCACTTCCTAAGGGCTTTGATCCAACAGAAACCTATGAATAAGTTTTCGCTATCTTTCCTGAAAACGCTCACCGGATCTTTTGTTACTGGTGTTCGTTTAATGAGTAAGATACCCTTTAGTGGTTCAAGCATCAGAGGGTTGTTGAAGGATAAAAAACTGCCAGAATGTCACAATCAAACTAGGATGAATCCCTACCTACCATCTACCGGAAAAGAGTCATGTTAAGCGATTCATATGGAAGACATATCGAATATCTGCGGTTATCTGTTACTGATCGCTGCGATTTCCGTTGTTTTTATTGCCTTCCCCGCAGCCACAGAGCATTCGAAACTCCGAACGATTGGCTAAACTGTGATGAGATTGAACGACTGGTTAATCAGTTCGCCCTGCTTGGTGTCAGACATGTTCGGCTAACGGGCGGCGAACCTCTGGTGCGCAAGGAGGTTGTAGAAATCGCACAACGCATCTCAAACATCTCCGGTATCGATGAGTTATCCCTGAGCACCAATGCCTCAAGACTCTCCCAGTTTGCAAAACCCTTGAAAGCGGCAGGTGTCTCTAGATTGAACATCAGTCTGGACACTATAAATAAAAATAAATTTCACGAAATTACAGGCAGTCATCTACGACCCGTGCTAGAGGGGATTGAACGCGCCAGGAGTTGTGGTTACTCGCCCATCAAGGTCAACATGGTAATCATGCGAGGCATCAATGATGATGACGTAGAAGCCATGATCGACTACTGTATCGAACAAGATTTAACTTTACGCTTTATTGAGACCATGCCTGTAGGTGACGCAGGCCGGACTGCATCTGAACAATACATGCCACTTTCTGAGATTGAAACGCGTCTGAAAAAGCGCTACGACTTACAATCAACCGCCCTCCACGGCAGTGGCCCAGCTCGCTACTATCGAGTCGATAACAGCTCATTGGTAGTCGGTTTTATTACGCCAAAATCACAACATTTTTGCGATACATGTAACCGTGTGCGTCTATCTGTGAATGGAGACCTGCATCTATGCCTGGGTCAGGAAGAGAAGCTGCCTCTGGGTTCGATGATGCGTAATGGCGCCTCAGATCAAGAGATTCAACAGGCAATCCGCCAGGCAATTTCAAGAAAACCTTTAAAGCACCATTTTGTTGAAGCTCCAAGCGCTATCATTCGCCCAATGTCTGCATTGGGTGGATAGCTTCTATCTGACAATAAAAGAGAGATCGCAGCCCCATAAACCAATATGAATTGGTCACGGGTAGCATACTAACCAGAAATCACCACGGACTTAAGGGCACCTCTATTAACTGCTTGTGCCCTTAAAGCACTCCATATTTACCAAACATAGCAGCCAGAGTGACCAACACTCCCAATACCAGGTTCACCAATATCAATTGTCGAATCAGAGAAATCGCCGCAACCGCCCTGGGCATATCATCACCCTTTAAAGCAGCTTCAAGTTGAGGATAAGGAATGGAGTAGATAAAGATAAAGATAGCTGCCATCACTGTGCCAATCACGGTCATGCTATTCAACCAGAAACTGGCACCATCGTCATATTGGGTAAACAGCATCCAGTAGCCACTGGCAAGAATTATGATCACCACCCCCCAGACCCATGGAAAAAAACTGTCAAAAATCTTTAGCAACAGAGGCAGTCTGTGATGAGGCTCCAACTCTTTATTCAGAACTGGACGTAATACCACATGGGTAAAGAACATCCCCCCAACCCAGATAATGACACCCAGTAAGTGTAAACTCAGCGCAATTGACATCTAGCGATACTCCATCTACCTACACATAAGTCTGAACAAAAAAACTTTTCAGGCTGATATGGCATATCATAGCATTACGCAAGATATCAGCGGTCAACTGAGGAATATGGGTTAACCGAGGTGGATAATTAAAAAATTAAGGGCAACCCTATATCAAAACCGAACTGGCAGAAAATCCCAGTACTTTGAAAATTCGTCATTACAAGGTATACTTGCTGATTGCCCGTCAATCAGGCGAAAATTATCGGCCCTATTCTTTAGAAAAAATTGGGCTTTTTTCAGACCAGCGTCCTTTTTAGGATGCTTTTTTGTTTATGGGGTTGCGGATGGCCGACTCTCTAATGACAACCTATCTACGCTTGCCCGTCGCTTTTGAGCGCGGCGAAGGCGCTTGGCTGTGGGATAGCGAAGAAAACAAATACCTTGATGCGGTTACTGGCGTTGCAGTCTGCGGTCTTGGTCATGCCCACCCCGAAATAGCAAAGGCGCTGTGCGATCAGGCTAACACGCTTCTGCATACATCCAATCTCTACAGAATACCACTGCAGGAAAAACTTGGTGCTCGACTCTGTTCTCTCGCCAGCATGGAGCGAGCCTTCTTTGCGAATTCAGGAGCTGAGGCGAATGAGGCTGCAATTAAGATTGCTCGGCTATACGGCAACAAAAAAGAGATAAAAAATCCCGCAATTATCGTCATGGAACAGAGTTTTCATGGTCGAACCCTGGCAACCCTGTCTGCCACAGGCAGTCGCAAGGTTCAGGCTGGTTTTGAACCCCTGGTTCAGGGCTTTGTAAGGGTACCCTACGACGATATTGAAGCGATCACTGAAATAGCCAAGCACCACAACAATGTTGTTGCAGTGCTCGTTGAGCCTGTCCAGGGTGAAGGCGGCGTCAACATCCCAGCCCCTGACTACCTGAAACGTATTCGTGAAATTTGCGATCAACACCAGTGGCTGATGATGCTCGACGAAATCCAGACAGGCATTGGCCGCACTGGAAAACTATTTGCTCACCAACATGAGAATAGTTTGCCCGATGTGATGACTCTGGCCAAAGGATTGGGCAATGGCATGCCAATCGGCGCCTGCCTGGCAAGGGGAGCAGCAGCCGAAGTTTTAGCGCCTGGAAATCACGGTTCGACTTTCGGCGGTAATCCATTGGCCTGCCGTGTCGCAATGTCAGTACTTGATGTTATGGAATCACAGAATCTCTCTGAGAGGGCGGCTCAATTAGGCCAGCATCTCCAGAGAGGATTTGAATCTGAACTGGGCGACTTGTCCGGGGTCGTGACCATCCGCAGCAAGGGCCTGATAATCGGTATTGAACTGGATCGCCCTTGTGGCGAACTGGTCAGTAGCGCCCTCAACATGGGCCTGCTCATCAATGTAACCGCGGGCAATGTAATTCGTCTTCTACCACCACTGATTATCAGTGATGAAGAGTGTGAAGAGATTATCGAAAAAGTCAGCACCCTGGTTGCTGATTTTCTCAGATAACCAATCCTAAAGGCAGATGAGTATGACCAGGCACTTTCTTTCCCTTCTCGATTTCACCAGCGACGAACTTCGAGCCTTGATTCGTCGCGCCACCGAATTGAAGCGTATGCAGCATCGTGGAGAGATTCATACGCCTCTGAAAGGCAAAAACCTGGGCATGGTATTTGAGAAGTCATCTACACGCACACGAGTCTCTTTCGAAGTGGGTATGTCACAACTGGGCGGTCACGCCCTCTTTCTTTCACCCCGCGACACCCAACTTGGCCGCGGTGAACCGATTGAGGACAGCGCCAAGGTACTCTCCCGAATGCTCGATATCATCATGATCCGCACCTTCGAACAGGAGAAACTGGAGCGCTTTGCCGCTCACTCCCAAGTGCCTGTAATCAATGCTTTAACCGATCGTTATCACCCCTGCCAGCTACTGGCCGATATGCAGACCTATTCCGAACATCGTGGCGATATCGAAGGCAAGACCGTAACCTGGATTGGCGATGGCAACAATATGTGCCACTCCTATATCAATGCCGCCAGACAGTACAATTTCAATCTGAACATCGCTTGCCCGGAAGGCTATGACCCGGATCCTGAAATTCTGCAGGCTGCTGGTGAAAGGGCAAGAATCATTCGTGAGCCCCTGGAGGCAGCGACAGGCTCAGATCTAGTGGTAACTGACGTCTGGGCCAGCATGGGGCAGGAAGAGGAGCAGGCGCTACGGGAAAAGGCCTTCTCAAAATACCAGGTCAACGATGAGCTAATGGCTCAAGCTGCCAGTGATGCACTCTTTTTCCACTGCCTTCCGGCCCATCGTGGTGAAGAGGTAACCGCTTCCGTTATCGACACCCCGGAGTGCGTCGTTTGGGACGAGGCTGAAAATCGCCTCCACTCGCAAAAGGCCCTGATGGAGTTCCTGCTTCTCGGACGATAACGCTGGAGCTGCTATATTATCCTTCAAACGCTAGCGTCCACCATTTGGAATGAACGGTTTACAGATGCCTCGCTGGTGTGCATGATCCACATTTTCCCAACATTCTGTGGCCTAATTGGCAACAATGGAAAGTTTCAGTTGTACAATGGCCTCTTTTCGTCAAAGAGAACTCAGATACTGTCATGAAGAAATTCTCAGCTCTGCTCCTACTGCTACTCCTGTTGCCGATTTCAGCTCAGGCAAAGACGCTCTACGTTACAGATATTTTTAAGATCAATATGCGTGCCGGGGAGAGTATTTCACACCGTATTACGAAGACCCTTAAAAGCGGCACCGCTGTGGAAGTCATCTCCACCAACAAGGAATCCGGATATACAAAAATTCGTGCTGGCTCCCTTCAGGGGTTCGTTCTTACCCGACAGCTGATGAAAGAGCCCAGTGCCCGCACCCAGCTCTCTACACTGCGAACAGAGATTGACGAACTCAAAGCTGCACCAGGAGAACTGCGAAGCAAACTGGTGAACCTACAGAAAAAGCATCGTGAGCTGCTCTCTTCTCACAAGAGTCTGCAGACAATAAAGGATAAGCAGGAACAAGAGCTGCAAAGTATCCAGCGAACAGCATCGAATGCCATCCGTATCTCCAATGAACGTAATGAGTTGGTCAAACAGGTCGCCTCACTGACCCGTGAGGTTGAAGAACTGAAGCAGGACAATCGCGACCTGAGCAATGAAGCCACCCGCGAATGGTTTCTGATCGGTGCTGGGGTAATCATCGCAGGCATTCTTATCGGTCTGATTCTTCCCCACCTCAGATTTCAACGGCGGCGTAACTCCTGGGGCACCCTCTAAAGCCGTCATCCAGACAGATATCACCCGCCTCCAGCAGTCCATGCGCTCAGCATATGGACTGCTGGAAAATCAGATTTTGTTCAATTAGCGCTACCGCTGAAGATAGATTGAGATCAGACCCGGCGTACGTTGGCGCTCTACAAAAGAGCAGCACCTAATCACTATTCTCCTTATCAGAAACAAAACCGGGCGGCGGCTCTAATTCATACTGTTGTATCATACGCCTGAGACGAGGCCGGGATATTTCCAGGAGTTCGCAAGCCTGTCCCTTGTGCCACCCGACCAGCTCTAAAACTCGAAGCACATGAGCTTTTTCCATCGCTTGAAGACTGACCGGAGCAACAGCATCGTGATGCGCCTCTTCCATTCCGTTATCAGCCCCTGTGATCTCCAGCGGAAATAGATCAAGAGTGAGCGTATCTGCCGGACACAGTGCGACAGCCTTCATCAGAGCATTCTCTAACTCCCGGACATTACCAGGCCAATGATAGTTCTGTAGTGCATCCAGGGCATCGGATCTAATTCTAACCACCTTACGGTTTAGCTCGATATTGATGCGTGCGAGCAAGGCCTGAACCAGACCCATAATATCCTCTTTTCTCTCCCGCAGTGGTGGAATGTGTATATTTACTACTTGCAGACGATAGAATAGATCCTCTCGAAACGCACCATGAGAAACCTGCTGAGCAAGATTGACATTGGTCGCAGCGATGATCCGTGAGTTAGTAATTTTACTCTCTTCAGCACCCAGTGGTGTGAACTCTTTGTGCTGTATCACCCTCAGTAGCTTGGCCTGCATAATCGGTGACAGCTCCCCCACTTCATCGAGAAAGATGGTGCCATTCATTGCAAGGGTGAATTTGCCGACTTGCTTTGAAACTGCACCGGTGAATGCCCCTTTCTCATGGCCGAACATATCTGATTCAAGTAGAGTTTCCACAATCGCCGCACAGTTCACCACCACAAACGGACCATCAGGATTCTGGCTGCTGCGGTGTATTGCCCTGGCCACCAACTCCTTACCAGTGCCTGATTCTCCAGTAATAAGGACAGTGGCTGGACTTTTGGCCACCATCCCGATGGTTTTGAAGATCTCCTTCATCGCCCGGGAGTGACCAACCATGGAGAGAGAAGAGAAGTTGTGGTTGTCTGTGTCAACCAGTTCCCCTTCACCACTTTTCAGCATCTTTTCGACTGCACCATCAAACTCATCGATATCTATCGGTTTATGGATGTAGTCATCAGCACCTTTTTGCATTGCCTCGATTGTGCTTTCCATATCATGAAAAGCTGTAATCATGATCACCCGAACCCCGGGCAGAGCCGACTTGAACTCAGGTAATCCTTCCAAACCCGATTTTCCTGGCATGCGTATATCAAGCACTACCAGATCAGGCTTGAATGTCGTTGATAGCTGCAGGCCCTCATTGACACTATGAGCCATAGCCACCTCATGCCCTTGTCCGGAGAGATGCAGTTGCAAGGTACGACAGCTCGCAATATCGTCATCAACGAGAAGAATTTTGGTCATGATTAAAAATGATCTACTCGGTTATTCACACAAGTGGTGATGGAAACCTGTCAATCGGCAATAATTAAACCTGCATCAAATGACATTATTGGCACAACGGTCAAAACTATCATGTTATTAACCCGGCGACTAAGTATGTTGTCTTCGGCCTGTCTTCTAAAAATCATATTGTTAGGGGTTTCAAGCCTGCCCTTGCTCGGTGTTACGGCTCTTGACAAGGGTACAACCATTGCCTACACCCCAAGGGCACTTCCTGCGGGGCGCGAGCCGCGCCTTGATCAAGGGCAGGCTTGAAACCCTGAAGACGACATACTTAGTCGCCGGGTTAATAGTAGCCTAATGGATTCAGCCCATGACTGTCCAATGAGCAGTCAAAAACGACGACGCTGACCAAGTGCCCCTTGATGTCCCGACAATTCAGTACGGCATTCCGCTCAGTCGGGCATCAACACAAGACCGTTTCAGTGCAACTGCTCTTCATCTCTGGGCGTTGTTGGAAGGGTTACAATGGCACAGCTACCTTTCACCTCACTAGGCACCAATTCAACTGCCCCTTGATGCTGTTCAATGATCTGTTTGACTATAGCCAGGCCCAGACCTGTTCCCTTGGTGCGCGTTGTATAAAAAGGTTCAAACAGTTTCTCTCTATCTTGAGCGGGTATGCCGATGCCGTTGTCACACACCGACACCTCTATCGCGCTACCCGTTTCGCCCATCACATGAAACACTTTGATACGGATATCGCTGGAACCATTGGCACTGCTCTCACTCGCCTGTAAGGCGTTAACAATCAGGTTGGAAAAGAGTTGGCGTAGCTTATTTGCATCTCCAGGCAGGGCGGGCAGACCTGATTGATAATCCACTTGTATCGTAGCTTGCGCCTCTTCAATACGTTTATGCAAACTGATCAATGTCGCATCCACCAACTTTTCAATGTTTATCCACTCAACATTAACTGCCTCAGGCCTGGCGAAGGTCAACATATCGGTGAGGATATTCTCCATGTAACGGATCTGATCAAGACCAATGGTGGACAACTCCTTCTCATCATTGGAGGATTGCTTACCAAGCAACTGCATACACATCTTGACCGAAGACAATGGGTTCCTTAAGTCATGGGCAATCATACTTGCCATCTGTCCGAGAACCGTCAATGCCTGAGTCCGAACCAACTCCTGATGCTGCAATTCGACTTCACGCTCGAGGCGCTTATGTTCAGTTATATCTTCTTTAACCGCAACAAAATTGGTGATTTCTCCCTTGGAGTTTTTTAATGATGAAATCGAAGCCGACTCCCAATAGAGCTCGCCGTTCTTTCTACGATTATGAAACTCTCCACGCCACTCTTTCCCGTTCAATACGGTTTGCCACAATTGCTGATACTGATCCCCATCGGTTTCACCTGATTTGAGTATATTGGTCTTTTTGCCGACAACTTCACCAGCAGAATAGCCGGTAACTTGTGAAAACTTGGGATTCACATACTCGATCTGTCCATAACGATCAGTCAACATCACGATACTTGGACTCTGCTCCACAGCATGGGAGAGCATGCGTACTTTCTCCTCTGCTTTACGCCGTTCTGTTACATCCTCTCCTATTGCTGTAACACCGATAATCCTTCCTCCTGAATCGGTTGACGGGGTTTGGTGCCAGGCGATGCGTCGATGGCCGCCATACTTCATAACCACATCCACTTCTATATCACGAAGTTCAGTCTGCTCACTCCGAAGACGCTTCAGGGTCTGAAGAAATCGCTGCCTGTGTTCAACTCTTACAAAACGTTCAATCCACTCATCATGCAATACATCCTGTCGTGACCATCCGGTCATTTTCAGAAAATAGTCATTGCAGAACACAAGCCGATACTCATTATCAAGGGTTATTGCAGCCAGTTGCATATCTTCCAGGGTTCGCCGAAAGCGACGCTCATATTCACTCTGCCGCTGAGCATACCGATGACGTAGATTGGCAGAGGCCAATAACCAGGAACCAAACAGAAGCACCACAGTAATTATAAAATAGAGGGGAATATGCTGTTTGATAAAACCCCAAAAGCCCGGTGCAAAACGCTTAAGGGGAACCCTGGAGACAACCTTCCAGCGCAATTCATCCAACGGCATGCTGAGCTGTTGACTCTCGGAGCCATGCATAATTTGAGAGGCTACCGTTCTCGGGGTTACAGTTTCATAAGTAATCAACCCCTCATCGGTCACCACCTGACCTGATACAGAACTGCTGACATGCGCCCAGGTACTCGGATAGAGGTCCGAAAAGTTTTTGTTGTGGGGTAACATAAAACCCCACTCATCACTAGCTCTTGGGCTATTCAGCCAGTATCCGTCCTTATTCAGCAAATGGATGTGGTCAGCGATGTTTGCGCCTGCTCTGGCGAAGTCGCTCAACAAGCGATCACCCAGATAATTGAGTACAAGGATCCCCTGAATCTGCTCATTATCGACAAAAATAGGCACGGCAAAACGCATCACCGGCTTCAATGGCTGCTCAATAGCTCCCTCTTCAATATTCAGATCTAGAGGAGAGATATAGATACCCCCTGGGCTAAGTGCCATGGCATCTAAAAAATAGTAACGTCCTGACTTATCCTGTAGTGACTCGTCTGCAACCAGTATTGGATTTCCATTTGAAAAATTGACCCGTACTTTCTCCAGGCCCTGATTGTCGATAAAGCGCACCTGATCATAGAGTCTTTTCTCACGAATAAAGGTGTAGAAGAGTTGCTCGACCTGCCTTTTCCGCAGACGACTGGAGCTATCAATGCTTTGACGTTCAATATAACTGGCAAGAAAGATAAGATCAGAGATTACATTGGAAAGATCGCGATTCAAGATACTGCGGGTAAGCCCCACATTTAATAACTCGTTAGACTTAAGCGTCACACGATCTGTTTCGGAAATGGTGTAGTAGTGTAGATAGGCTGCAATTGCAAGGGTTGCTGCAAAAGGCAGAAAGATGAGTAAAAATTGCTTCAACCACTCCAGGCCGGTCAATCCAATTCGCTGTTTCATCTTATTAACCCGGCGACTAACTATGTCGTGTTCAGTCGCAGTGAGATGGCCTCTCTTTAAAAATCATAATGTCAGAAGTATATGACTACCTGCTTGCAAGGGTTGCGGAAATTCTCCTCAGATCACTATTATTCGTTGTTATCTGCCAGCACGCATCAATCCGCCCAAGCCCATCTCCTCAAGTGCATTTGCCAACAAGTTTGTCACCTCCCCCGCATGTTCGCAACGCAGCGCTGTCTGCAGCAACTCCCTTGCCCTGGAACTGGAGAAAGATCTTAGCACCCATTTAACCCTTAACAGACTTCCGCCATTCATACTCAGACTGTCCACCCCCATCCCCAAAAGCAATACTGCCCCAGCCGGATTCCCTGCCAGCTCACCACATACACTCACCTCTTTGCCATATTTGCTGGCACCATCAATTATCTGTATCAGCGCTCGCAACACCGCAGGATGAAGATCATTGTAGATATCCGCCACATGGCTATTGTTTCGATCAACTGCGAGCAGATACTGGGTAAGGTCATTGGTACCGACTGAAAGAAAATCGATGCGCTGTGCAAATGTCTCTACCTGGTAGACCGCCGCCGGCACCTCGATCATCACCCCAACCTGAGGCATTTCCACCTCAAAACCCTCCTCAAGCAGCTCATCATGCGCTCGCTGTATCAGCAGCATGGCGTCATCGACCTCCTGCACGTTACTGATCATTGGCAACAGCAGCCGCAGGTTATTCAGGCCTATAGCGGCTCGTAAGATGGCACGGACCTGAGTAATAAAGATCTCCGGATGATCAAGAGAGATGCGGATTCCACGCCACCCCAGAAAGGGATTCGATTCCACCACTGGAAAGTAGGGTAGCGGTTTATCACCACCGATATCCAGGGTGCGTATGGTCACCGGTCGCGGATGAAAGCTCTTCAACACTTTGCGATAGTTGACCACCTGCACTCCCTCACCTGGAAAACTGTCGCGTACCATGAATGGCAACTCTGTCCGATAGAGTCCAACCCCCTCCGACTCTTCAGCACCATGACTGCTTAATTCGGAGAGTAATCCGGTATTGAGATGGAGTGGAATTCTTCTGCCATCTGTTGTTTCACAGGGCAGATCCTTGTCTGCCTGCAGTTCCTGGAAGAGCGCCTGGTCCTCAATGGCTAAGCGACGGTACTCTTCGATAACCGAAGGGGCCGGAGAGACATAGATCCGCCCCAGATATCCATCAAGGATCAGAAAACGTCCATCCATACGGCTCACCGGCAGGTTACTGAGCCCCATTACAGCGGGTACTTCCATCGCTCTGGCCAGAATTGCCAAATGGGAAAAGCTTGCCCCTCTGGCAGATACCACCCCAGCCAGTCGATCCCTGGGCACCTCAGCAAGTTGCATCGCGCTGACCTCCTCCCCGACCAAAATGGTATTTTCAGGATACTCCTCAAGCGTGTTTACCTTCTGCTGTAGATGCATCAGAATCCGCCGCCCCAAATCGAGCACATCCGAAGCCCGTTCACGGAGATAGATATCCTCCATGTTCTCGAATAACTTGGCATGCTCTTGAAACGTTTCACGTAATGCGCCCGGAGCCCAATTTCCCTGGTTGATAAGTTTTATCGTATTGCCAATCAGGGAATCGCTACCCAGCATCATCAACCAGGCATCGAAAAGTGCCCGATCCTCGGCAGGCAGACTCTCTTCAAAACGATCCTCAATCGCCATCAGATCCTGCACGACTGCAGCCACAGCAGTTCTGAAAGCCTCCTCCTCATTCTCAATATCTTTGGCCGGCTTGTCAGGCACCGCCTCCAGATCAGCAGGAGGATAGACCACCACAGCCGTCCCGAGTGAGACACCTGGGGCTCCTGGCCGTCCCTGAAGAAATCGTTTTGGGGGAGCTAGATCACTCTGGGTGACCAGGTTACTACTGGCCGCAGCATGGGTTATTGCGCCAGCCAGCTGCGCAGCCAGGGTAAATAGAAAAGTGACCTCATTGTCTTCAAAGCTGCGCTGTTCGATCTGCCGCACAACCAAAACCCCCAAGACCCGCCGGTTCTGGATAATCGGCACCCCGAGAAATCCCTTATATGAGGTTTCACCGGTCTCGTTGGTAAAAAGATAGCGTTTGTGACTTGGTGCATCGGCGAGATTGACGGGTTCGGCACGTTCGCATACCAGTCCGATCAATCCACGATGATAGGGAAGTCTTACCTTACCCACGGCATCAGGTAATAGTCCCTCGGTGGCCTTTAAGACATGATCACGGCGTTCAAAGTCAGTCAAATATACGGAACAGACATCGGCATCGATGGCTCTCTTCACCTGATAGACGATTATGCTCAATGCCTGCTCTAAATCAGAAGCGGCATTAACCTCTTTGACGATACGATGAAGAATATCAAGCATGATCCTATGTTACCGCTATGAAACGGCATCCTTACGCTATTTTGAAAATTCTCCGATCCTAGGCGCCCTCTGGAGAGCTTAATCTGCCTGGATAAGGACTATGGCTGGGTCAGCGACGATTCTGTCGTAAATAGTTGGTAAGGGAGCGTCCAGGTACGCCCTCTGGATAGAGTAAAGGAGCCAACTCCTCCAGCGCTTTGGTATAGACATTGCGTTTGAAGTAGATCACTTCCCGCACAGGATGCCAATATTTAACCCAACGCCAATCCTCGAATTCCGGGGATGCGGTATGATCGAGGCAGAAGGCATCCTCTCCGCAGTTTACCCGCAGCAGAAACCAGATCTGCTTCTGCCCAATACAGATCGGCTCACTGTGTCGGCGAATATAGCGCTCCGGTAAACGGTACCGCAGCCAACTGCGGGTAGCGCCGATTATCGAGACCTGATCAGCTTTTAGACCCACCTCCTCATTCAGTTCCCGGTACATAGCCTGCTCTGGAGTCTCATCCTGCTTGATCCCCCCCTGGGGGAACTGCCAGGCATCCTGTCCAGCGCGTCGCCCCCAGAACAAGAGACGATCTTCGTTGCACAAAATGATACCGACGTTCGGTCTAAAACCGTCTGAGTCAATCAATTCATCCGCCACAATATATCAAATTCAATTAGTGTGATTTTTCCATAATCCCTCTGGAGCAGCAAGGCGATAAACATAAGCCTTTGCTAATTATGGAGATTCCGACGTGACTTTTGCTCTATTGCCAGCACAGGATAACTCATCAATTTCTGCCCTCTATCCTGCCAAATCGCTATAAAACCGTTTTTACATTCGATAAACACTACCCCGGTAGCAGCAGTAATGATCTGTAAATAAACCGTTAACATCTTTTTTCTATAACCGGGTAAAATACCAGGATAAACACCACATAATTCTTTAGGGAACCTCAGAAACAGGTCAGAACCGGACTGGTTAAGAATCAAAATAGGCAGATTCTGGGTATGGACCTGACTTAAATAACCGGTTGTTGCAACGATCCGCTGCCCGGATAAGTTCCGTTTTGGCAGCAAGCAACGCCCTGACTCACCCTGAGATTCTGTAAATTGAGGCAGGACAGTATCTATGGCATTGGCAATCTTCGATCTGGACAATACTTTGCTGGCAGGTGACTCCGACTACCTTTGGGGTCGTTTTCTGGTAGAACAGGGCATCGTCGACGGAGAGATATATGAACGTGAAAACCAGCGCTTTTATGATGATTACAAAGCAGGTGAACTGGATATTCATGAATTTTTGCGTTTTTCCCTGAACCCCCTGAGCAAACACTCTCCTGAAAAACTCAGGCAGTGGAGAGATCTGTTCATGAAGGAGAAAATCTCTCCGATCATTAATGAAAATGCCCAACAACTGGTAGACAAGCACCGCCAGGCTGGTGATTCTCTTTTGATCATCACAGCAACCAACTCTTTCGTCACCACCCCAATCGCCAAACAGTTTGGCATCGACCATCTGATTGCCACTGAACCGGAAACCCTTGACGGCCAATACACTGGAGAGGTTGCTGGCGTACCGAGCTTTCGGGAGGGCAAGGTAAGTCGCTTGAATGAGTGGCTGGAGGAGTTTGGTCAGAATCTGGATGGCAGCTGGTTTTATAGCGACTCACATAATGACCTCCCTCTACTGGAGCAGGTTGAGAATCCAGTCGCAGTGGATCCGGATCAGACCCTCGCTGAAATTGCGAAACAGAGGAACTGGCCCATCATGCATTTACATAGTGGATGATCCATACTTAGAGAAGAACGAACAACCCATGGGTATGCAGGCTGACAGATACCTGATCAAGGGTTTGGATAGCGAGGTACGCCAGGCCGTAAAGACCATAGAACGGAGCATCTCCAAACATCTATTGTATCAGACTGCAGAAGGCCAGAAACCTACTGGGTTACAGGAGAAGTCATGTCCAGACCCGCTTTTTTTGCTGTTTTAATCGCTGTGATCATCGGTGTGATCTATGTCATGCAAGTCAGCGAAAATCCACCTCAAACCAGCATGAATCAGTCCCCTAAGGAGTATATCGAGCTGGTCGAAAAGAAGAAGGCAGCCAGAATTGCTGTTGAAAAGGCGCTCAAGGAGGGCAAAGAGCGTACTGACAAGGCCCTACAAGAGAATCAGTCTCTGCGCTGACACAAGGTTCTTTCATCCCCATTTTCCACCGCCTGAGCTATTGCGTTGACAAACTCCCCCAGCTCATCTGTGGAAACCACCTCCAGCAGGCGATTCATCAACTTCGGATCTATAGCTGCCTGTACGACCCGGCCATCCATCAATGTCACATTGATGCCGGCAGTATGTACATGGTCCTCTCCCTCTCGCTCAGCGACCAGACTCTCATTCTCCTCCAGCAGGAGATCGTAGCGAGCCTCAATCTTCGCATCCATATCGTCATCCAGCTCTTCAGACACATAGACCAGCCAGCCATCCTCATCAACAGCGGACTTTACCTCCAATCCCAGTTGCCTTAAATAGTCGATAAACTCCTGCCAGGGACGCTCATCAAAAAAAATGTACTCCAACATGAAACACCTGCTTGTTACGGACTCACAAAATGAGCCACTGAGAATGTTATTTTCTCTATCTTGAATAATCGGGTTCAGGAAATCTCATCAATCGGGAGCACTCAGAATGAAACAGAGCCAACTACTCACCACACTCTTCAAGATTCCAGGCCGACACCTTGCCCGCCAAATCTATAATAAGACAACCTTTATACCCAGCCGACGCAAAATTGTTCTGCAACAATCACCCTTGGCTGGCTTTCAATATCACCGTGCAGCTGCAATATGGCCATTTCTACAGGTCGGAGAGTCTCTGCATCTGAAACGTGAACCGAGCAACCCACATGACCGCTACGCCGTAGCAGTATGGTTTAAAAACGAACATCTGGGCTATGTACCCAAGCGGGAAAACCGAACTCTGGCACAACTACTCGACCAGGGTGAGCGACTGGAAGCCACGATCATACGCCTTTTGGATGATGACAACCCCTGGCGAAAAATCCGCTATCAGATAACCTGGGTTGGTGAACGCTCCTCTGAATGGGTTGTGTAAACCATGGATTAGAGAGTTTTTGCCTAATTAGGCTATTTTCCAGGCTTTCTGGATGCTTTGTTCGATTTTTTGCGGATTCCCTCAATACCAAGTGTCAGCTCCATCTCTTTGGAAGCATCGCCGAGATACTTGGTAATACCGAAATCTGCCAGGATCAACTTGGTCTCGCCATAGAATCCACGACGATACCCTCCCCAGGGGTCACTGCCTGAGCCGACATGGTCCACTTCAATCTCAATCGACCGGGTGACACCTCTTAAGGTCAAATCTCCCACGAGCAGAGCTGAGCCATCCTCCCGTTCAGTAAAAGAACGGCTGACGAAACGCGCTTCTGGAAAACGATTCACATCAAGAAAGTCCTCATCCCTTAGATGCTTATCCCGCTCAGCATGATTTGAATCGATACTCTCTGTCTCAATCACTACAGTGATGGATGAGTCTGAGGGATTTTTTGAATCGTACTCAAATTCACCGGAAAATCGATTGAATCGTCCAACTAACCAGCTATAACCCAGATGGCTGATTTTGAACTGAATGAAAGCATGGCCACCTTTGGTGTCGATCTCGTAAGAAGAGGCCAAACCATTTTGGGTAGAAAAAATCAAAACAGTGAAAACCAACAAAATCACATGAGTAATTCTTTTCATTCCATCCACTCTTTGGTCGCAATCCATGATTCCGCTCCTAATATCTTCTGTTTTATTGTTAAAGAACCGCGCCTTAACAAAGCCCAATTTTTGTTAATCACCGTTCACATAATAAAACATAGCTTATCACTAAGGTATCACACAAATTGACCAACAAAGTGCCCAGAAAACTTTAGCGCTCCTGACCCACTTGAGGGGTAAATTGTGACGCCCATCAAGTGTAATTTAGTGCCAATTCACACTGCAGAGAGGAAGCGTAAATAGTGTGAATTCCGTCCGCCTAAATTGTGACCTCGTGTATGCATAAAATCCCCCATCGACCGCCATAGTGAGCAACATCTTAGGGAGAAACTCATTTTTGAGGTCACAAGGTCATGAACGCAACACGTAAACTTATTCCACTGGTATTATTCCCCGCCCTTTTTTCAACCGATATCAACTTAGCTCAAGCTGCGGAACTATCTTTCGATAGAGCTGTATGGAGAGACAGCAAAGACCTGTTGGTATTCAAAGGTCAGGGGGTACCTGGCGCAATCGTTGACGCCTATCTCGCTGGAACAATTACACCATTCGCAAGAGCCACTGTCAGCAGCAGAGGCTCATGGCGCATGAAATTGACCAACCCTGAATTTATACCTTGTGCAGTACGTGTTGAGTCAGGTCCATCTGCAGCACAACGAAATGTCTATCGTGCCCCTGATAATTGCGCCACAGATGAGAATATTGGTGACAATAATCCTCCTGAGGAGCCAACACCAGAGAATACAGCACCTGTAATCAGTGGATCTCCCAACACTCAGGTTGCAGAGGGACAAAGCTACAGCTTCCGTCCAAGTGCCAACGATGCTGATAACGACGACCTGACCTTCTCAATTGTAAATCGTCCCGCATGGGCAAGCTTCAACAGCGCCACCGGCCTGCTTAGCGGCACCCCTGAGATGGATGATGCCGGCACCACCAGCAACATTCGCATCAGCGTATCCGATGGCACAGCCACTGCTTCACTGAGCGCATTCAGCATTACAGTGTCCAATACAAATCAGGCCCCCACCATCAGCGGCACACCTGCTCTTTCTGTAGCTGAAGGCAGCGCATACAGATTTGCACCCAGCGCCAATGATGCAGACGGCGACAACCTCACCTTCTCAATTGCTAACTGCCCATCCTGGGCCAGCCTTAACAGTTCAACTGGCGTCCTCAGCGGCACACCAGATGCAAATGATGCCGGCACTAGCAGCAACATTCGTATCAGCGTATCCGACGGTACAGCCACTGCTTCACTGAGTGCATTCAGCATTACAGTCTCCGATACCAACCGGGCGCCCACCATCAGTGGTTCACCTGCCTCTTCAGTAGCAGAAGGCAGCAGCTACAGATTCACACCAAGTGCAAACGATGCAGACGGCGACAACCTCACCTTCTCAATCGCTAACCGCCCATCCTGGGCCAGCTTTAACAACACTACTGGCGCCCTCAGTGGCACACCAGACATGAATGACGCTGGCACCACCAGCAACATCCGCATCAGCGTATCTGACGGTACCGCTACCGCTTCACTGAGCGCATTCAGCATTACAGTGTCCAATACCAACCAGGCGCCCACCATCAGCGGTACACCATCAACCAGTCTGCAGGAAGGCAGTGCCTATAGCTTTACGCCTAATGCTAACGATCCAGATGGTGACGACTTGAGCTTCTCCGTCAGCAATCTACCTAGCTGGGCAAGCTTCAACGCCAACACCGGCGCACTCAGCGGCACACCTGATTCCAACGATTCAGGCGTCTACTCAAATATCGTTATCAGCGTATCTGACGGCAGCAGCCAAGCCAGTCTGGCACCTTTCGGTATCAACGTCGCCGATGTTGCAGAAGAAGGCGGCACCTTCCGCTTCGCAAGCAACAGTTATGATGTAGAAGAAGGCAGCGCAGTTACTCTGACTGTTACCCGCAGCAGCAGCTCTGGCACCGCAACTGTCAATTACGGCACCTACGGCGTCGAAGCAAGACACTCTCAGGACTACACAGGCTACGTCTGGACACCATTGAACTTCCTTGAAGGTGAATCTTCCAAGACTATCCGCATCAACACCATTACTGATTCAGTTGATGAGCCTGCTGAGACCTTTGAAGTCCATCTTGATGCACCAAGTAGTGGTTACACTCTGAATGCACCAAATGTCAGTGTTGTCACTATCCATGACATCGAAGCAGCAAACACTGCTCCAGTGATCACCGGCAATCCTGATCAGAGTGTATTGGTAGGCGACGGTTATGTCTTCACACCTAATGCATCCGATGCCGACAACGACACATTGACCTTCAGCATCTCTAACCTGCCAAGCTGGGCCAGCTTCAATACCAGCAACGGAACCCTGAGCGGCACACCTGCGGAAGCTGATGAAGGTAGCTACAACAACATCGTGATCAGCGTATCAGATGGCACCGACACTGCCTCACTGAGCCCAATGACACTGGTTGTCGAAGCAACTCAGACCACACCAACAGTCGGAACCGTTACTCTCAACTGGGTAGCACCTTCCACCAGGACTGACGGTAGCTCACTGAGCATGAGTGATATCTCTGGCTACAGACTCTACATGGGTACAACTGCAAACAACCTCGCACCAGTAGTTGATCTGGATGACAGCACAGCCAACAACCATGTTATGGATAATCTGGAAACCGGTACTTACTACTTCGCAATCACCGCTTACGACACAGTTGGAAATGAAAGTGACCTCTCCAACGTCGTAGCAAAAGACACTATGTAAGAAGACCAACGCAAAGGGACTTGCGCGAACAACCGATTGGTTGGCACCCTGCATCGGATTACGAGACACTCTCTTGTAGTCCGATGCTTCATTTCTGGGCATTGAAAAGTGCCATTTAAGTAACTTCAAACAGTAGAATACTTTTATCCAGGGCTCAGCGTGGCTATTGACACGGGAAGAGCTGCTCTCTGCGAGCCAGCGCATAAGGTTGAAGAGCTGAAAGTGAACTATTTGCTCACCGACATAATCCTCATGGTGGGGCATGGACCCACCCTACCTGTGGATGTAGCATCTTGAGGCGAAGGGTGCGGTAAAGCTCTTGAGGTGCAGTTGGGTAGGGTGGGGCCCTGCCCCACCATAGAAGCAAAGCAGTATAAAACAGCTTCCTTCCTGCTCAAGACCCACATCAACCAACATCAATCAGTCAAACCCAACTAAATCATTGGAAGGTCGAGACGCAGTAGTGATTAAAAAATAACTTTCGAAAGTCCACCACTGTAAAAACTCAGCAATTCATAGTCGACAGAGGCTGACCGTAAATATCGCTCAAATAATTTCTAACAGCCCGCTTTGATAATGATGCATATCCAAAATTATGATCTAACAGCCAACACGATCTGATTCCTAAGTGACTTCAGCAGATTCAGTCGCTTCTTATCAATTGCCAGTCCATGAGGTTGAGAGTGATCGGCATAGATCAGACCAACCGCATGTTTGTTAACCACAATAGGAAAAATCAGAAAGGATCCAGCATTAGAAACCTTTTTATACCAATCGGGGATATCCCCCCGGATCTTCTTATCCGTTGCATCGGCAATATACACATCCACAGCATTTTTCATGGCGCCATGAAAGACATCAACACTATACTTTGTAGAGAAATGAAAAGCTTTGACAAAATCATCTGCAGATTCACCAAAACCAAGTCTCCCAACCATCTCCCCCTGTTTACGATTTAGCAGTGCCAGCACCACCCGCTTGAACCCAACAGCGCGATACATAGTCTCCAATACCACATTAAAAATCTCAGAAACAGTGTGATCACCGACTAACATACCGGTCACTTCCTGTAGACCATCCATCAATAAGGCTTCCGTATCTTCATCACTGTGGACAGCTATTTCTGCTGTTTTGTCATCAACCGTTTGAGTGCCATCATCCAGAATCTGCGTCTGATCCAATCCATCCTTTGAAATGGATCTTGATTGGGCTTTCTGTTTTGAAGAGCCAGCGCTTGTCTGATCCTGACCATCCTTAAGTTTTTTGACAAAACTTCCTGACACATCAGAGGCAATCGCTTCAGCTAATTCTTGAAAATCATCCACCGACTGCTGCGTCAACTTCGCCACTTTTTTGCTGCCGAGTTTCAAACTCTTGGCGTATTTCTTATTCAAACTTTCCAAAGCAGCCTTATTATCCACGCCATTCTCAACAATCAGCTGCATTGCATCTTCAGCAAACAGGGCAACCAAACGACGTTTCTCGGTTCGGTTAACCGGGGCATGATCACCTTGCCAGGATTTTAAACTGTCTGTAAGCGGTTTTGGAAAGTTCCACTGCTTGGCGATTTCAATACCGATTGTTTCAAAACTGACACCTAACACACTATGCTGAACTGTAATCGGCTCTCTGCCTTCGACTTTAATTAAACGCTCTATCTCTTGTGACTCTTCCGGAAGATAGAATGCCACCAGGACTTTACCAAGGTCGTTCAACAAACCTGTCAGGAAATACTCTTCTGCCTCATGCTGATCGATCTCTGAGGCCAGATTCTGAGCCAATGTTGCGCGAAACAGTGCTGACGAAACCAACTCTCGTAAATGCTCTGCCTGCTGCTTGTTTTCGATATGTTCAAAGAAAATCAACGACGCTGCAAGAGAGCGAATCGCTTGAGTACCAAGAACAACCACAGCTCTGGAAACAGTACCAATATGGCCTGAAAAACGGCCGTAATAGGCAGAATTGACCACCTTGAGAATTTTATTTGTTAAAGCAAAATCTTTAACAATGACACCCGCCATCTGATTAACACTTCGATCACTGACATCCGACATTGCATTGATACTGCGCACGGATTGAGAGAGTACAGGAAAATCACTTTTGCGTTTCATGCGCCGCAGTAAAAACTCCACGGTACCGCTACCCTCCACCTCCGAAACTGCAGCTTCACCCGCAGGTTTCATGATCTCATTATAGGCTTCGAGCATCTCCGTGGCATCGCTGTAGCGCAACGCTGGATCCTTCTCCAGAGATTTCAAAATAAAACCGTCGAGTTTCTCATCCACTTCACTATTGAACTGGGACGGGGGCTTGGGCTCCAGCTTGAGAATTGCATTGACCACAACCTGCTGATTATGGCCACTGAAGACCGGCATCCCGGTTAGCATCTCATCTAAAATCAGTCCCAAGGCAAAAACATCCGCCTGAGGCCCCACTTCACCCGCCTGAATATACTCAGGCGCCAGATAGCGCGGCGTACCAATCAACTGCTTATCTGGACCTTTTGCCTCTGACAGCAGTCGTGCGATACCAAAATCCATGATCTTTGGATTTTGATCCTGGCTGATAATGATATTAGATGGCTTCAGATCTCTGTGAACAATGCCGGACTGATGAGCCTGACTCATCCCCTTCAGCAGACCCTCGAAGATCTGTAGTGCCAGGGAGAGTTCGAGAGGTTCACCCTGAATAGTGTCAGAAAGCAATTTACCCTGAGCATATTCGAACACCAGATATGGAGTGCCATTATGCTCACCCGCCTCGTAGATAGAGACAATGTTTGGATGCTGCAGCTTACTCATAGTGCGCGCCTCGTCTCTAAACGAGGCATCCTTCAGCGCTTTATCAAGAAGCTTAATTGCGACCTGACGTTCCAATTGGCCGTCCTGACACAGATACACGGTACCCTGATTGCCAGAACCCAGCTCTTTACCGACTTGAAAACGCCCAATCTTTTTCAGCCTCATGCACCCATCCCAAATGAACCCCTGGCTATGTTAACGGCACTTAGGCTGATTTCTTACCTGATTTTAATGCTGTTATTCCAAACAATCTGACATATAAGGGGCTTTTCAGCCAGTAGTACCAATATCGCGGAACGAGAGGTATCACTTCCCTGATCGAGACCTGAGACAGATCGCACTCCTTTACCTGGAGATACCAAGCATAGCCCACCTGATCTGTCTATCCTGCGAATGCGACTCACACCTGGAAATTGTAATGGATCGGCAAAGGCTCTCTTACTGGATACCCTTTTAGCTGGCCAAGGTTTAAAGCACTTAATCTCCTAAAAGATAAAAAGAATAGAAAATATTGTACATTATGTACAAATATACTATATTTTTAATCACAATAGTTATACAAGGCCTGCTCATATCGAGGCTGAAGCACCATACAGGCTTGAGTTTTTCAATTTAAATTAACAACTTATGAGGATAGGTAGATGAGACTAACCAGCAAGAGCCGATACGCAGTTACCGCCATGCTCAGTTTGGCTTTAAACCACAAAAATGGTCCCATGACACTCTCAGAAATCTCTGAAAATCAAGGGATTTCCCTCTCTTACTTGGAACAGCTGTTCGCCGCCCTGAGATCAAAAGGACTCGTGAAGGGCGTCAGAGGCCCCGGAGGTGGTTACTCCCTGGCGAAAAATGCCACGGATATCTCAGTGGCTGAAATTATCTGTGCAACAGATGAATGGGTTGACTATACCTATTCAACTCAGAGGAATAGTGTACAAATAGAAACTCAACTCAGCAGCCGTAGCCTATGGAGTAACCTGAGCCGGCAACTTTTTGATTATGTCAGCGATATCACCCTCTCTGATTTGATTAACCGTCGCTCGATTCATGAACCCCACCAAAAGGAAGACAAAATTGCAGCCTGATGATTATTGGTCGAGTTCTTCAAAATCAGAAACCTGTTATTAGAATGGGCGGTCAACTGATTTTTAGGTTCAAGGAACTCGACCAATCGCCCAACGGGTTGTAGATCCGAGATACTGAATCAACCCGCTTTCTGCCCACCTGGATTGACCGCTTCCAGACCTCGGAAGATATCAAATCAATAGCTATTGCTTGCTGATTTAGGGCCTGTTAACACTAATCGAATAGGCCCTAGTGTGGTGCGTCATACTAGCAATTACAGTCATCTGCAGCCCCAGGGATTACCCAAGGTAGGCATTTTTACGCCGCATGGAATTCAGCCCGCAGGGTGGCATCATGCTTGAAGCAGCCACCGAGGGCTTTGGTACTGGTATTCGAACTACTGTCCATAACTCCCCTGGCCTTGACACAATAGTGGGTGGCTTCGATAGAGACAGCCACATCCTCGGTGTCCAGCAGTGTTTGCAGAGCGACCAGTATCTGTCGCGTCAACCGCTCCTGTACCTGCGGTCGCTGAGCGAAAAAACGCACGATCCGATTAATCTTTGACAGGCCGATCAGACTACCCGAGGGAACATAGGCCACCTTGGCTTTGCCGTCGATGGTGATGAAATGGTGTTCGCAAGTGCTGGTCAGATCTATATCCTGCACTGTAATCATCTCATCCGAGCCCATCTTGTTCTCGATCAGGGTGATCTTGGGGAAATGGCGGTAGTCGAGACCGGAAAAGATCTCCTGGATATACATCTTGGCTATTCTGTGGGGCGTTTCGGCGAGGCTGTCGTCCGACAGATCGAGGCCTAGCACCTGCATCATGTCACTCATCAGCTCCCTGATTCGGTCGTACTTCTGATCCTGGCTCAAACCATTCTCGAACATCGGGGTTTCCAGACCCTGTTCTATCAGAGCATTGCGAACCAAGTCAGCTTCGTCGCTGATATGGGGGCGGCTAGTTAAGCGTACTGGATTGTTGGGCATGTCAGAGATCTCTCAGTTGACAATTATTTTGAGTCAATGTCTTGAAAAATGCTGCAAGTATTGATCCACAAACACATGCTAGGGTGATAAATCAGACGTCCTAACAGCTTGATCGCATTGGTTTGAAGGTAAAAATTTACAACAGCGGTCATCCAACCAATGCGAATCAGTAAGAAAAATATACCGATAGATTGATGATAGGCAGTCAGTAAGATAAAGAAAACATATAATTCCTAAAGGAAATCACTACCTTGGATAATGATACGATACCTCCTGGATCTTACTATCAAGCCGATACAACCTGTCCCCTGTATGTTGCCATCAGGAGACATACAGCCTCCAAGAGATAATCCTGTTTCATTTGTACAGGTCATGAAGAGCAGCACAAAAGCTGCAACAGACCATCTCCAATCTATTGGAGCAATCATCAACCTGTCGCGGTGGAGGTTATCTATCCCGGGTTTGCGGCTAACTCAAGATCACATCTGCTTCAGGCGTACCGAGCTATGGCTTAACAGGTACTACTCCACCTCTACGTGGTGCCAGGAAGCTCTAGCTTGCTTGGCAGGGGGCTGTACAGCAGTAGATGCGATTACATCACCATCAATATGGCCATGGAAAAGGTTTAAATGACCTGTGCCTCTGTGTATAGGGAGTTATGTCATGAATATAACTTCGTTTAATTTTCTAAATTAATATTTATATATCTCGATTTGTCTTGTTTTGGCTACAGGTTGTTCAGGGGTAACGCATGAGCACTCTAGACATTGAAGCTAACCATGCCAGCGCATCATCTTCCATTAGTGGTGATGATCGTGAAGTGATATTTTTGGACATGACCGATTAACTAAGGAAACCTCGATTGTGAGTGTCAGTTCAGACGGCACACAAGCAAGATGATCTATTTGGTACTGGGTTTAAACTTCGCGGATCAGTTTGCTTGCGAAGTAAAAGAGGATTAAACGCTGCGCCCCGTACTAACTGAGGTTACATATATCATGACACATGGGACTGATGGAGATGTTGACCTTGCACCTTGCCGTTTTTAAATAGATACGAAAATAACTCAACCCAGGAATCTATATCAGACCTTGAACCTGTCGCTCTAAGGCACTGGTATCCAAGCTTGGCAGATAGGAGAGATCTTCTTGAATTTGAATGCCAATCAAAGAGACTCTAGTAGGTAGAAGATCTAATTTATCAGCCAACCCCAGCGCCTCAGCCACACCAAAACCATGGCATGAGGTTAGACCACTACAATCTTCCAACTCATCCAGGCCTATCAACTTCACCTCACCAACTCTGCCAGAGGAGACCAGGGCATCGATCAACACCACATGATCAACACCCCTGAAATAGTCCAACAATCCACTGCCTGGCCGATCCAGCTTAATCAGCTCACACGCTGTCAATTGACAGGTCTGAAGATGATCGATCGCCAGCCAGCCCAACTGATCTGCCCCAAAAGGAGAGCCTATACCGATAACCCTGGTCATCTCCGATTGACTTTCAACTTGAGGAAATGGGTTGCACAAGAGATACATGGGTCGTAATTACGAATGACCTGCTCGGCCCTAAGGCGTATCACCTCATCACTATTATCAAGACCCAGCTGTTGTAACGATAAGGCAATATCCTCTTCAATGCGCCCCTGATTCTGGCTGGTCGGTGGCACGATACGCGCGTAACGAACGATTCCCTCCTGATCCACATCGTAGCGATGCCAGAGGATACCTCTTGGCGCTTCAGTACAGCCAAATGCATTCCCTTCAATAGATCCGACTTCATGATAAGGTTGGGCAGGAATCTGATACTGTTGCAGCAGTCGTATCGCCTCAAAGATTGCAAAATAGAGCTCTATCGCCCTGGCGACAATGCTATGGAACATATTATGGCTGGGAAAGCTGATGCCGCAGCCATCCATTAACAGACGAACAGGCTTGGGCAGCTGATGGAAATTCAGATTCAATCGTGCCAGTGGGCCTGTCAGATAGGGGCGGCCTTCCAATTCACAATGCAGTGCAGTTGAGTGGGGTGATTGAATCTCTGTAAAATGGCTATCGAAATAACAGATATCGATATCCAATCCCTGACCGGATATCAGTCGTCCCTTACCCATGGCGTACTCTTCCTGATCACTCAACGCCACACTGATAAAAGACTGATTATCATCAGCAAAGGTCAAACCTGCTGTCCATTCGATTAACGCCTCTGCATGAGGTAAAGCAGATTGCAGACGTTGCAACATGGTCTCTACTGCAGAGAGATCGGGAGCCCGATAGAATCCACCCACCCTGACACCAACCGGGTGAACCGAGCGACCACCAAACATGGCGATCAGGTCGTTGCCCAGGGTTTGCAACTCGAGCCCACGCCGCACGGCATCCGGATAATCAGCGGCCATGGCGATGGCTGATTCAAAACCGAGAAAATCGGGCGCAGCCAACAAATGGACATGCAGGGCGTGGCTCTGTATCCACTCTCCGCAATACATCACTCGACGCATCTCTGTCACCCAGGGATCAGGGGTGAAGTCTGCCAACCTCTCGAATGCCTGAACCGCGCTCATCTGATAGGCGACAGGACATATCCCGCAGATCCTGGCCACCATATCGATGACTTGATTACGCTCATACCCCTCAACAAACTTTTCGAACAGTCTGGGTGGCTCGAAAATACGTAAATTGATGCGCTCGATCTCTCCGCCTACCACATCGAGTTCAAGTGCGCCTTCACCCTCTACACGGGTCAATACCGGTACATTGATATGTATATCGCGATGCTCAGCCATCGGTATCACCTTTCACTCCTTCGCTGGCAGCTTTAAATAGTGGTGCACTATTGGCTATAAAACGAAAGCGCCTAAGCACCCCCTCTGCATCCAGACCCAGTTGTTCAAATCTGTTTGTGATGGAACGGTCATTGACCAGCTCCGCCGGTCCATAACAACCATAACAACCCCGCCCTGTCGCGGGGCAAAGCGCGCCACAGCCTGCTAAAGTGACAGCTCCCATGCAAGCCTCTCCCTTGCTGACCATGGTGCAGATCAATCCCTTACGTTTACACTCCATACACACCGAATGCTGTTCAGGTCTAGGAGTGATCCCAGACAACAGATCACGCAACGCCCCAAGCACTTGAGTTGAATTAACAGGACAACCCTGAATCTGAAAATCAACTTTTATATGCTGTGAAATTGGATCTGATGTAGTCAGGGTATCGATATGTTCTGGATGGGAATATACAGACCCCATCCAGCCATCCCGATCTGCGAAGTTGGCCAGTGCCTGTAAGCCACCACTGGTTGCACAAGCGCCGATGGTCACCAGTAATTTACTGTTCTCTCTGACCTGCTGAATCCGCTTGATATCCTCTGGTGTCGATACACTGCCCTCAACCAGAGAGATATCCACTGGCTCATCAGGTGCATTTGGGCCTGCTTCGGCAAAATGGACAATCTCCACCAGTTCCGGCAACTGCAGCAGGGGTTCACCCAGATTCAACAGAGCCAGCTGACAGCCATCACAGGAGCTGAATTTATGCACCGCTAGTTTCGGTTTTTGAGTGGCCATATGGATATCCTGGTCTAATTAACTGTTGTGAGCATGCAAACAATTGAACTCACATTGCGCACTCTCAGAAGCCCTTGGTTCCTAAAAAGTCTGCCAATTCGGAATAACAGAAAACCGGGCCGTCACGACAGACAAATTTTGATCCGATTTGACAGTGTCCGCACTGACCAATACCACACTGCATATTTCTCTCCATGCTGAACCAGATATGTTGATCCGGGATCTCCATGGAACGCAGATTGGCTATCGCTGCCAACATCATCAATTCAGGGCCACAGAGCATCGCGATGGTACGTCCCTGACGCAGATTGAGCTGTTCGATCAACTCAGTGACCATGCCTTGCTGGCCATGCCATTCACGGCTTGCAACATCGGCCGCAAGTAACACTTTGACATCCGGTTCACTCGCCCAGGCATCATACTGTTCCCGCCATATCAGGTCGCTTGAGTGTTTGACCCCTTGTAGAATATTCAGATGGCCAAATTGATCACGTCGCTTTATCAGATATCGGATTACAGAAACCAGGGGGGCGCACCCTAAGCCACCTGTTACCAGCAGAACATCTCGACCCTCAGCTTCCGCTATGGGCCAACCTCTGCCGAAGGGGCCGCGAATACCCACCCTATCCCCAGGCTGCAGTTTAGACATCGCCTCAGAGACCCGGCCAACCACCCTGATCGTATGGTCAAAATAGTGGCTATCCTCAGGATCATTGACGATGGAGATAGGGATCTCTCCCGCCCCATAAAGTGTCACCATATTGAACTGGCCAGGCGAGAACTCGAATACCTCCTGGGCACTCGCATCCTCAAACTGCATCCTTAAGGTGAAAATTGTTGGAGACTCCTGGATGCGCTGGTCGATAATCGCACTACGCGGAATGTGGGTTTCACTCATCTAGACTCCCCTCCCACAAAATCGTGTCAGTTTCTTTAATCAGATCTATACCGACAGGGCACCAGGTGATGCAGCGACCGCAACCGGTACATCCGATGCGCCCCTGTTGCTGCTGCCAACCGGCCAATTTGTGGGTCAACCACTGCCGATATCTGGAGAGGATATCCCCTCGCACTTTAAAATGACCCATGCTGCTGTGATTGGCACTGAAGCAGGAGTCCCACTGGCGCACATTCTGAGCCGATTTCCCATCCAGCGACACTTCATGATGTACGTCATAACAGAAACAGGTGGGACAGACTGCAGTACAGTTGCCACAACCCAGACATCTTTCAGCGACATCACTCCAATGGGTGTGTTGCAGCCGTTGATAGAGACGCATCAGATCCTCAGGCTTTGCCAGATGCCTTGTTTGCTCACCTGCAGCCTGATCGGTTTGAGCTGTCATCCTTTGCAGCTGACGCGCCTCCGCTGATTCTAATGAAAGTTTCTCCAATAGAGCCTTGCCCTTCTCATTGCCATGCCATAGCAGAAACCCCTCATCCAGTTCAGACAACCCAATATCATAGCCCTGCTTCACAGCAGGCCCATCCCCTGTGGAGTGACAAAAACAGCTCTCTGCAGAGTGGGCACAGTCGATCCCGATCAACAACAACTGCTCTCGGCGTTGACGATAGTGTGGGTCAGGTGCATCAGCATGAAGAAAATGTCTATCCTGGATGGCCAGCGCAGAGAGGTCACAGGCCCTGACACCTAACACTGCAGTCGGCCTCACATCGGGCTGGCTGGTTTTAAAAGCTAAAGGATCCTGCTGTTCAACCCACAAAACCTCTCTCGGGGCAAAACAGAGGGGCTTGAGCCCCTGAGGCCCATGATTCCAATCAAACAACCGCTGACTTTCAGTCTGTTGCAGGCGATAGTGACCCGGCTTCTGGAGATTGGTCAAACCTGTAACAAGCTGATCTGCATTCTCGATCTGCTTGAACTGTATAGCCCCCTCCTCAACTGCAGGGCCAAGGATCTGATAACCGGATTGCTGGAGCACATCCAATAGCGCTTGCAGTCTGGCACGGGGCAGAAATCCGGGATGTCGATTAACGCTAACGCTCTGTTGCACTTTCACGGCCTCACCGTTGCGGTACAGGAATAACAGCGCACTCATACGTTGTTATTTCCGTTGCCTGTAACCTTTCATATATAAAAAATCAATAAGCAAAAAAATTGCACTATTCAATACAAAGAAATTGAAACAGCCCCTCTACCATGAATTACATCCAACCACTCTGCTACTGTTTGCACTGCTCAATAATCTCTCAACTCATGTATCACTTTGATCAACGAATTCCGTTGTACTTATCCATAAGAGAGATAAGGCTATGCATCAAAATAGAGCAAACAATTCGATAATGGTGAAATATGGATTAGGAGCCTATGAAAAACCCTAAAAAAACGTCATGTCACTCTTTAAAAACTAGCATAAAACTGAAGAGACAATGGGTAAAAATGATATTTTATTTTACTAAGGTCATTGATTCATCGGATCAAGATTATACTGGCATTAATCAATGCAGCTGGCAGCCAGTAGTGAGAACATCTTAATAATCAGACAACATCACAGGAACCAAGGATATGCCCGATAAGATGGTTACCATTGACGGCAATGAGGCCGCCGCACACATCGCCCATATGACCAACGAGGTTATTGCCATCTACCCCATTACCCCCGCCTCACCAATGGGGGAATGGTCAGACGAATGGACAGCAAAAGGGATAAAAAACATCTGGGGAACAGTACCCGACGTCATCGAAATGCAGAGTGAAGCGGGCGCTGCAGGTGCGATTCACGGTGCACTTCAGGCAGGTTCCCTTTCAACCTCCTTTACAGCTTCCCAGGGATTGTTGTTGATGATCCCAAACATGTTCAAGATTGCCGGTGAATTGACCCCCACCGTGTTGCATGTTTCAGCTCGCTCATTGGCAGCACAGGCGCTATCAATTTTTGGCGATCACAGTGATGTCATGGCCTGCCGCACAACCGGTTATGCCATGCTCTGCTCTGCCAGCGTTCAGGAAGTCGCAGACTTCGCACTCATTGCCCAATCCGCAACACTGGAGACACGCATACCGTTTCTACATTTTTTCGATGGATTCAGAACCTCTCACGAAGTCAATAAGATCTCATTGCCAGAGTCAGAGACAGTCCAGGCAATGATCGACAATGAACTGGTGAATGCCCATCGTGCACGTGCCCTTTCCCCGGATCATCCAGTGATTCGCGGCACTTCGCAAAATCCAGATGTCTACTTTCAGGGACGTGAGACTGTAAATCCCTTCTACAGTGAGGTTCCTCAAAAATTAGAGGCTGTGATGACCCGTTTTGGCCAACTCACTGGACGCCACTACGCCCTGTTTGAATACCATGGCGCAGATCAACCTGAACGGGTAATCATATTAATGGGTTCAGGCATAGGCGCCGCCCAGGAAACTGTCGATCACCTGAACCAACAGGGGGAGAGGATCGGCATGATCAAAGCCCGCCTCTATCGCCCCTTTGCCGCAGAACAACTCTTGGCGGCAATACCCGAAAGCGTTAAAAAGATAGCCGTACTCGACCGAACCAAAGAGCCGGGAGCCGACGGAGAACCACTCTACAAAGATGTTCTGGGCGCCTTTGCCCAAGCTTACAGCGATGGACGCCGAAGCGCCCTGCCACGTATTGTCGGTGGTCGCTATGGACTCTCATCTAAAGAGTTCACCCCGGCAATGGTCAAAGGGATCTTCGATGAACTGAATAAGAAACAACCAAAAAACGGTTTCACTGTAGGTATTATTGACGATGTCAGTCAAACCAGCCTTGAATGGGAGCCGACATTTCGTGCAATGGCGAGCAAGGGCGTCACTGCCTGTATTTTTTATGGCCTGGGCGCCGACGGCACCGTCTCAGCAAACAAAAACTCAATTAAGATCATTGGTGAACAGACAGACAACTATGCCCAGGGCTATTTTCAATATGACTCCAAGAAGTCGGGCGCAATCACCGTCTCTCATTTGCGTTTTGGACCACAGCCGATCAATGCCACCTATCTGATCAATGATGATGAGGCCAGCTTTGTAGCCTGCCATCAGCCCCTCTTTCTCGACCGTTACGACATGCTCGATAAAGCAGCCCCTGGCGCAGTTTTTCTACTCAACACCACCGCCAGCCCCGAACAGGCTTGTCAAAGTCTCCCAGCACATATGCAGCGGCAGATAATCGACAAGGGCTTGAGCTTCTATGTCATCGACGCATATAAAATCGCGGCTGAAACCGGCATGGGGCGCCGCATCAATACCATTATGCAGACCTGCTTCTTCGCCATCTCCGGCCTGCTCGATCAAGGTAAGGCAATCGAACTCATCAAAGATGCAGTAAAAAAGAGCTATGGAAAAAAAGGTGCAAGACTGCTGCAACGCAACTACGACGCCATCGATGCAGCGCTGTCAAACCTGCACCAGGTAGACATCTCCGGCAAAGCCGATTCAAAGGAGTCACGCAAACCGACTGTAGCCATTGACGCTCCAACCTTCGTGCAGCAAGTCACGGCACCCATCATCGCAGGCAAAGGCGATACCATTCCGGTCAGCCTGATGCCGGCAGATGGTACCTGGCCCCTTGGTACCACCGCTTATGAGAAGCGCAACATCGCACTGCAACTGCCAAAATGGGAGATGGATCTCTGTACCCACTGTGGTAAATGTCCATTGGTCTGTCCCCATGCTGCGATCCGCTCCAAGCTCTTTCCACAAACCCTGACTGAAGATGCACCAGAGAGCTTCCTGCACACTCAGGTCAAAGGCGGAAAAGATTTCGAACCTGGCACCCAGATCAGCTACCAGGTTGCCCCTGACGACTGCACCGGTTGTGGTCTTTGTGTCGAGATCTGCCCAATCAGGGATAAGAAAAATCCACAGCGAAAAGCACTCAACATGGTTGATGACCCAACCTACCATGAGCAGGAGCGCATCAACTGGGACTTCTTCCTAAGCCTGCCGGAGTATGACCGCACCCATCTTAAAGAGACCACCCTCAAAGGGGCGATGATCATGCAACCCCTGTTCGAGTTTTCCGGTGCTTGTGTCGGCTGCGGTGAAACGCCTTACATTAAGCTGGCAACACAACTGTTCGGTGATCGTATGTTAATTGCCAACGCGACCGGCTGCTCCTCCATCTACGGCGGCAATCTACCCACCACCCCCTATACCACCAACCCGGAAGGCCGGGGACCAGCCTGGTCCAACTCACTGTTCGAAGACAATGCAGAATTCGGCCTCGGCATGCGTATCGCTATCGACAAACAGAACGAACATGCCAGAGAGCTGCTGCTCACTCTGCGTGATCAGATTGGCGAAGCGCTGACGGATGCCCTGTTAAATGCAGATCAACATAGCGAAGCAGCTATCTTTGAACAGCGTCAACGCATCGAGACATTGAAACAGAAGTGCCATCAGATCCACACACCTGAAGCAGAGACTCTAATCTCCCTATCTGACACCCTGGCACGCAAGAGTGTCTGGCTGGTTGGTGGCGACGGCTGGGCCTATGACATCGGTTATGGCGGTGTCGATCACGTCTTGGCCTCAGGTCGTAACGTCAACATCCTGCTACTCGATACCGAGACCTACTCAAACACAGGTGGACAAACCTCCAAAGCCACCCCATTAGGCGCAGTGGCTAAATTCTCCGCAGGGGGCAAAGCAACGTCCAAAAAAGATATAGCGCTGATGGCCATGTCCTATAGCAATGTCTATGTAGCCCAGGTCGCCTTCGGCGCAAAGGATGTTCAAACTCTACGCACCTTTCTCGAAGCAGAATCTTATGACGGCCCCTCACTGATCATCTGCTACTCACCTTGTATCGCCCAGGGCATTGATCTTTCGAACAACATCCGTCAACAGGAGTTAGCCGTCGATTCAGGACACTGGCCACTATTTCGCTACGACCCCCGTCGCAGCGACAAAGGTGAAAATCCATTGAAGATGGACTCCAAGCAACCCTCCATCTCCTACAGAGACTTCGCCAATAGTGAAGCTCGATTCAGTGTATTGCAGAGAACCCAGCCTGAGGCCTCCGAGAAATTTATGCGCCAGGCCCAGTCACAGATCAAGACACGTTATCAACTCTATGAGCAACTCGCCCACTTGGCGATGGAACAAAAGGAGGAGTGATATAATTAGTGGAATATAAAATGACTATAAGGAGTGGAGTGACTACCATAAAGATATAAAGGTAATATAATTTAGAGCTTCAGTTCTGGTTAGTACTCGACAAAAAGTTTGACGGTGACGATGAAAAAAAGAATCACACAAATAGAGAATGAGTATGCCAACCTTTGGTACTACCCTGAGACCGGTATCATCCACCATCAGTTCTTGAAACCTATCTCAAGTCATGAATTCCAGTCTGTACTCATGACAGGATTAGAGCTGATGAAAAAACATGGGGCTCAGAAATGGCTCTCTGATGATCGATTGAATTCGGTTCTCCCCCCCGAAGATTACGACTGGTCAGTAGTCTACTGGGAGCCACTCGCGATTGCTGCGGGATGGAGATATTGGGCTGTATTGCCACCAATCAAAACACGGGGGAAAATCAATATGAATCGTATAACAGATGGCGTTGACTCCCGCAGGCGAGTCCAGGTCGAAATATTTACTGACTTCGATCCAGCATGGCAGTGGTTGGTAGAACAAGGTAATTCAGAAGTTCGAAACAAATAAAGCCCCTCTCCCCACCTTAAAAAGTCGTAGGGTGGGGCCATGCCCCACCAAAAGCTTGCCGAAAATGCCAAAAACCACATACAACCTTCACAGTTTCATGAATATCTCAGCTAGGTAGCCTGGATGGAGCGCAGCGGAATCCGGGATGATTGGTGCACTGTTCCCCCCGGATTCCATTGCACTTCATCCAGGCTACGGGTTGCCGCATTCAACGAGGAAAGTGACTCGCCGGGGTGAGCAAAACTGAATCGAGATGTCTTCCGAAATAAATTGATCAAGGGTTCGGCCCTGCCGCACCATTATCTTAAAGAAACTCCCCTCTCCCCTTGCGGGTGAGGGGGCGAATAAACACCCTATATTCCCCAACAATTAGCAAGAAAAATATGAACGATCAATGCGGTTTTATCTTTTAACCACATGAAGCGCTTCGCGTACACCCTCTCCCCAACCCCTCTCCCGTCAAGGGAGAGGGGCTTTTAGAGTAATCGTAGGGTGGGGCCATGCCCCACCAAGTGTGCCGAAATGTCATAAAAAACACTTCGTCTGATTTTTTTGGTTAAGTGGAAAGAAGTACTATCCTCGAAGGGATGCAAAAGTTATTGCATGCCAGGTCTCTCTATTAGTGATTATCGCCACAGATTACCAATCCCACTCAGTATAAGAAGGCCGGCACTCAGTCGAATGATGATCAACTGTCTATGCTGAAGCTGCTCTCGCAGACGGCTACCGAGATAGGCAGCTCCAATGCCGTAGATAAGAGAAGGGATGATAATGGCACCGACACCGAAACCCAGGCCGAGCATCAGACCATGCCAGGGGCTGGCAACGGCTGCAGCGGAGAAGAGTACCGCCCCGAGTGGTGCACATGGGGTTAGCGTCATGCCTATACCAAGCAGAAAAAGACCACCTGGGAGCAGCGGACGGGGTACGTTGTCTTGAGAGGCAGGCGTGCCAATCTGCTCAACCGGAACCGTGGCAATCGATGATCTACTATCTTTACTGCAAGCTGTGACGCCTGGGCCACGCAGCCACAGTGCGATACCGATCAATATCGTTGCCCCCCCCACGATGGCGCGCACCTGGGTATCGTCGGTGATGGCTCCCTCAAGGTAGTGGCCGGCAATTCCTGCCAAAGTAGCCAGGCTGGCGTAACCGCTCAAACGCCCAACTGAAAAAGGCAGCAGGATGCGCCAGGATCGGCGGATACCACCATCGCTTGCAAGGAATACAGGCCCCAGGTAGGGCAGACAGGCGATGGTGCAGGCACCCATACCGAATACCAGACCAAGCGCCAAAGCCATGGGGAAGGTCACCAGTGTTTGTTCAATCGGAATCATCCCAGGATCACCCCTCCTGCTCCGCATAGTATTCACTGCGGGCCAGAGTGGCCGCACCGAAAGCAGTTGTGGTCTGGGGGTGTTCAGGGACAACCAACTCCCGTTGCAGTTCATCTTCAATGGCGGCCACCAGACCTTTGTTGAGGGCAGGACCGCCATCGAAGTAGACCCGATCCTCAATACCGACCCGCTTCGCCAGGCGCACAGTGCGTTTAGCAATGGAGTAGTGGATTCCGGCGATGATGCTCCCTTTTTGATGACCATTCGCCAGCAGGCCGATGATCTCGGACTCAGCAAATACGGTACAGGTGCTATTGATGGTCATTGGCGCAGCTGTGCTGTTGAAGTGGTAGTCACCAAGCTCTTCCAGATCGATCTCCAGGTTGCGTGCAGCCACGTCTAGGAAGCGTCCGGTGCCGGCGGCGCATTTGTCATTCATGGCGAAGTTGGCCACATGGCCGTCGTCATCAATCTGAATCGCTTTGGAGTCCTGGCCGCCAATGTTGATGATGGTGCGTACGCCACCGAATGCCTTACCGGCCTCGTGTGCGCCGATGGCATTTGCCGTGATCTCACTGATCGAGTCATCCGCCTCCTTGAACAGCTTACGGCCGTAGCCGGTTGCAATGAGGTAGCTTACATCATCCTGGTGTATCTCCTGTTCGGTGAGCAGTCGTGCCAGCGCCTCCTTAGCGTTTTTGTGGAACAGACTGCCAGAGGCAGTGACCTGGACGCCTGCGATAGTGCCACTCTCGTCCACCAGAGCAACCTTGATGGCGGTTGATCCAATATCGATACCTGCGAAATAGTTCATGATCGTTTTTTTCTCTTGCGTGTCTTGATCGATTCAAGAAAGGCTTCAATGCGGGTGGAGAGTTGGCCCATATCATCCGGGCTATAGTCGGTCTCCACATAGAGCATGGGAATGTTTTTGGCGCTGAGTGCATCGGCGATACTGCGTTGCTCCATCTCGTAGACCTGGCAACCCGAGAAGGCCTGATAGACCACGCCATCAGCGGCAAAGCCCTCCGCCAGTTCGAGCAGGCGGCGTTGTCGATCGTCATTACGGGTAAAGATGGGACAGGTACAGGGTTTGAGATAGCGATCCGCAAGGGCATCGACCATATCATTCAGCCGCCATTCGTCCACTGCACTCATGTCATACAGCATACGGTTGGCCGAACAGGTCTCGTCAGCCACCACCACACCACCTGACTCCTCGATCAGTAGCGGTAGCTTGAGGTTGGGAAAGATCGGTGGTGAACCGGTAAAGAGAATGCGGGGTGCTTTGCGCTGAGCAGCTTGAAAGCCCTCCTGCTGGCGCTGTTGAAGTTCAGCATTGAGTGTCTCTACCGCCTCTGTCCAGCGCTCTATATCATCGAAGAAGAAAGCATTGGTAACCAGGAAAGCATCCTTTCCAAGGAATAGGGTCGGACTGCTCTTGCGCAGATTGTGCAGGGTGCGAAATGCCGCCTGAGCACGGGCAGTGCGCGCCATCGCTGCTTTGAGCGCTTTGCGGGTCATCTTATTCCCGGTGACCTTACTCAGCTGAACTGCAAATCGCCGTACTGTCCGTTGCCAGTAGAGTCGCGACTCCTCGCTCTCCTTGGCGGATGGCAGCTCCAGGTCGTGGACCTGGTAGCCCATTCCCTCGATCATCGCGCTCGCTTTCTTTTTCTGGTCACAGGTGGTTGGGTTGACCACCAGGTCGAGCTCTCCTATGCGGGGGACTGGATTCTCACTGTTGAGCATGCCTAAGGTCGCTTTGACCAGAGAGCAGGATTTGGCGGGCATGAAGTCACCGCCGATTTGATCATAGTGATAGGAGCCGTTACAGAGTCGTATCGGCGTTGCACCTACCGCATAGATCAGCTCCTCCGGCGCCTGGATGCAGGTGGTGCCGATTTGCATGCCCTTTCGTGGCAGCGCTTCACCACGACAGTAGACAGAGCGGAACAGGTCATAGAAATATGCCATGCTTTGCGGGTTATCATCGAAACGATCGGTGATCTGATCGATCACACTCTCCGCCTCTCTGGCCTGTCGGCTCTGGTGAAAGGCTGGTTGTTCAGGACGGGTCACTATCTGCTCCTTTATTCATGCGTTTGATGAATCCCTCTTCGGTCGCTTTAAAGATCGGAATACCAACGAAGGTGGCTTTGAGTGCATCTTCTTCCGGGCAGGCAGCGACACACTTCAGACACATGATGCAGTCATCCTTCATGATGCGTGGATCATCCACCTGATCAGCAATTTCCGGGATCTCCATATCGCATACCCGGTAGCAGTCGCCACAGCGGGTGCACTTGCTGCCATCTTTTTTCAATTTCAGAAACGCGGGCTTGCTTACCAGATAGTGGAGTGCAGCCATCGGGCAGAAGAAGCAGAAGAAACGTTTTTTTATAAAGGCACCTGCGAAAAAGAGTCCAGTGATCAACATCCCAAGGCCGGTCAGAACCATGCTGGTCTTGCTGGAGAAGTCGATGGTGAACTGTGAGTAGTCTCCGGTGAACAGAGGGATAATCATGCGTCCTGGACAGATGTCGCAGAAAGGTGTGCCCATGCTGTGAGGCAATAAACCGCCACCGATCGCCAAAGGGATCAGAATGGTAAGCGCCAGCAATCCATATTTGACCCAGGTCAGAGTGCGGAATGAGCGTTCGCTATAGCGGGCGAAGTGTATACCCAGGGCACGGCGCAGGCTGCTGAGCCAATCCTGCAGGGTGCCGAGAGGACAGGCGTAACCACACCAGGCCTTGTTGAGCACAATGAACCAGAGGGTGAAATAGAGAAAGCCCTGCAAGACCGCGATACCGGCCCAGCTGAAGAGTCGTTCCCAGGAGCCACTGAGTTGATGCTGCAAGGGCAGCAGATAACAGACACCACCACGTCCCTGGTCGTTAAATCCGCAGGCGAAGGTGGGCAGGCTGTTACCCAGGTTGATCGCCAGATATCCACCATAGACAAACAGTACGAAGAAGCCGAGCTGCAGCCAGAAACGGAATCGCTTGAGATCAGCGTTATAAACACGCTGTCGAATGTTAGCCAGCATGATTAAACCCTCTATGGCTGAGCCTGTGGTTCCATTTAGTCATCGAACCGAACCTCTTTGTATGGCCGCACCCGACGACGACGATAGAGATAGATGGAGAGCCCGCTGAAAGTAAGCCCGAACAGACCGAACGTTAAGCCGTAGCCATAGGATTGATAGTCGCGGCTGGAGGGGAAATAGGCGCCAGGCAGGGTTGCTATATAACTCACCTCTTTGTAATCCTCTCCCTGGTAGCTACCTGTTTCATCGCTCTGCAGTCTGGCGACTGCCAGGAACTCCTGCCGATGACGCGACTTGAACAGCTCCCAACTGGGGAAATAGTCACGAATAATGGTGAATTTAACCCGTCCCTGCTCATCGCTGGTTGAACTGTTCTGCCAGCCCGAGCCGGTGTGGAGTGTTACCTCGGCACCTGATACGGGTTCTCCGTAGGCCAACACCAGCAAGGAGATGAGATCACCATAGGCAACCCGGCCATGAAAATTCTCATCTGGCAGACGCTCGCGCACGATCTCTAACGGGATAACAGATAGATGGTTTGGTGGCATCAAGTCTTTGACGTGGTCGTGGCCTTCTCGACAGCTGTGTTTGAGTACCTCTGCTTTTGCAGTAGTTATTTCTAATCGGTTGTTCTCTACCAGGCGTTGGGTCAGGTAGGCGTTGTAGAAGCCCTCATCAGGCATGTTGAAGAGCAGTTGTGCCTGTTGATCCTTTACCGGTTGTTTCAGTTTGCCTTGCTTTTTATCAGGCGTGATCAACTCCGCAGACAGTTTACCTTCGGGTGCAACATAGGCAGCTTCAGCCAGTCTCTCCCCGCTGCGTATCCATAGTCGTTTTCGCGATACACCACGTGGCCCTCGCTCTATCGGCCCACCATGAGATCGGCGTTGAAGACTTGCCGACTCTTCATCTGGCGGAGCATCTGATAACCACAGTGGTACGTTTGCATGGATGCTCTGACTACACAGTGCCAGGAGGAAAAATGTTCCTTGCCAGATCTTTCTCTTCATGATTGATGCTCTCCTGGAAGACGCCGCAATTCACTGCGGCGTCCAGATTCAACCTGAATCCGTGGATTCAGGATTGCCAAATGTTGCCTACCAGTTATAAGCGATACCGGCATAGAGGGTTCTTGGTTTACCGGACTCATACTTACGACCGCTACGGGAGCTATAGGAGATCCGCTCTGCATATTTTTTATCAGCCAGGTTCAATACGTGTCCCCAATAGGACCAGGAACCACGCTCGTATGAAACACGAAGATTGAAAATACTGGGGCGGTACGCCTTGCCTTGCGGATCGCTGTTATCAGTTGAGGTGTAGTAGTCGGAGGTGCGATTCCACTCCAACTCGGCTTTGAGCCCCTGAACTGGCATCCAGATAGTGCGTAAGTCGATATGATGCTTGGGCGAGTAGGCTAGAGTGTTGCCACTATAGTCATTGGTGCCGTCGACGAAGTCGACATACTCATTGTCGGCATAGGTATGGGTCACGTCGAAGCGCAAGCTCTTGAATGGCTTCCAGCCGAGCATGGTCTCCAAACCTTGGACACGTACCTCACCGGCATTGACGTACATTTCGAGTTCGTCCTCTGTCACCAGCATATCTTTAATGTTGGTGTGGTAGAGGGCAAAATCGTAACTCAATTTTGCTGGACGATATTGACCTCGGAAGCCTAACTCGTAGTTTTCCGCCTTCTCGGGATCAAGGTCGGGATTGGGGGCTGTACCCCGGCTGCCGACAAATAGATTGGTGCGGCTTGGGGCAACGAAACCTTGTCCATAACCGAACCAGAGACTGTTCTCTTTGTCCAGTTTGTAAGTAATGCCGGCTTTGGGGCTGGTATTGCTGAAAGTAGTTGATTCGTCATACTCAGTGGTCGTGCCACGTGAAATTGTGTAGCCCTCAGCTGAGTAGCGGATACGGTCATAGCGTGCGCCCAGGGAGACGCGGACTTTGTCAATTGGTGTAAATTCGTACTGGGCAAATGGCGAGGTATTGTTGGCTACCACATCCCAGTGCTGGGCAATGCTGCTGGAGGTGGTGCGCTCAGTATAGGTATCTGAGTCCGATGAGCTACGTACCAGGTCAGTACCGACAATGAAAAGAGAATCCAATGTTTCAAGACTATGGCGATAGAGAGCAACTACATTGTGGTTGGTAACATCGCTACTGGAGAAACCGCCGGTCGCGTTGTATGAGGGAGGACCTTCACTCTCAGTGTTCCTAACGCCATAGGAGATCTCGACGCCTGATTGCTCACTGAGATCGTGCTCATACTTGGTGGAGAAAGATTTAGCCTGTGTATCGGTATAGGCGTCTTCGACAGCCGCTTGCATCCAATCTTCTTCGTATTGGGCTTGGGTTAGATTGCTCGGATCCTCAAGGTAAGTGTCAAGGTATTCGGCCCGCATCGTGAGTAACGAGTAGTCACTGGTTTCAAATAGGAGTTTGCCACTGACCTGTTTGCGCTCGTTCTCGGTGCGGTCTTGTGAGCCTTCGAAGTTCAGGCTGTTGGCATCCAAAAAATAACCAACAGAGTTGGCAGTTCCTGCCGCAGAAACGCCAGCTCGCTGACGGTTGTATTGCCCGCCCTCAGCCCAGACCCGGTATTCCGGTTCAAGAGGCGGTTCACGAGTGATGATGTTGATAACCCCACCCAAGGCATTACTACCATAGAGTGCTGAGGCTGGCCCTCTGATTACTTCAACGCGTTCGATATCGAAGGTGTTGGTACTGTCTCCAAAACCGATAGTGCCACTACCGAAAGTTGATCCAATAGAGAGTCCGTCGATCAGATTGATAGTGTAGTTTTTGCCACCCATGGGGATTCGAAGGTTGCGCGACATACTGTAGCCGGGGATGCGTTTCATCAACTCTTCGCGGGCATCGGTGTATTTAATCCTATCCAGCTCCTCCTTTTCGATCACAGTGATGGCAGCTGTAGTGTCTTGCACTTCAGATTCGAATCTTGTTGCGGTAACCGATATGGAAGGCACCCCTTCTTCATCAGACTCATCATCGAGAGGCTGCTCAGCTTGGGCCCCCAGGGAGATGAACATACCTATCACCAGGGCAGTGCGTTTAAAACCTTGCCTGGAACGAAGGCGATGATCGAAACATAATTCCACTATTCTCTCCTTACTACTGTTCTACTATCAGAAAGCACTGATTAAGCCTGTGCCATGCAGATTGGCTATCAATGACTTGTTCAGAGATTCCCCTGTTACCTGGGTGTGATTTTGTTATCTGAAGTCAGCACTCAGTTTGAAATTTTCCATCAAGCAAACTCACCACGTACGCCAAAGCGGATGACCGGGGTCATTTTAAAAATCACATTTTGGGTAACGGGTATAGGTACCGAGTATGAGGAAGTGCGCAAGCGTATCTACACTCTGCTTTTTCTACATCATATTGAGTTAACTTGGCGTCACTTTTTTCTACTTAGAAGTAATCTGTCTGGGTTATCTCTCCTTAGATTAAGATGCTGATTTCAGTCACGAGAACTACTTCAGCTGCTATTACACTGCTCAAGAAACATGCCATTTGTAATTGATTGATTGTTATAGAGATGATTTTTCCTACAGCTTAAATATAAGGTCATATAACTTAAGGGATGGGTGATATCCCGCATTGAGGTGCAGATAGATGAGAGGCGTGTGGGTCGAAAGGGGAGTGACCAATGGGTTGAAATAGAATTGAGTAGAGGTCAGCAACTGAGCTGAATAACAAGTTGCATTTTAAGAGAAATCGGGTGAGGGAGAGAGAGGGTACTTACTTAGCAGTTTTTTGGTGGGGCATGGCCCCACCCTACGCTTTGAATCAAAGGGTCTTGTCCCACTGCACTCCAATTCACAGGTGGGGCATGGCCCCACCCTACGCTTTGAATCAAAGGGTCTTGTCCCACTGCACTCCAATTCACAGGTGGGGCATGGCCCCA
>NZ_JBSYOO010000024.1:0-36610 GCF_058244675.1 Candidatus Thiodiazotropha sp. AKIB8
GCGGAATCCAGGAAGTTTGGTGCACTGTTCTCCCGGATTCCGTTGCACTTCATCCAGGCTACGGGTTACTGTATTCAACGAGGAAGGTGACTCGCCGGAGAGGCTAAACTGAATCGTGATGACTCCCAAAATAAATTCACCTGTAGGGTGCGGCCCTGCCGCACCATGTCCAGCTGAAACGAACGCTATCTATTAACATTAACGATGCGTCGGCCTCTTATTTTTCTGGCTAACAGGTCATTTGCTGTGTCGATGACATCGGATAAAGCGATTTCATCAGCTATTCTACTAAGCTTTGACAGATCCAGGTCTTTTTCAAGGCGGTTCCATGCTTCCTGTCTAACTGCTTTCGGACACATAACGCTATCAATACCAATCAGTGACACGCCTCTTAAAATGAATGGCGCAACACTTGCCGGAAAATCCATTCCACCTGCAAGGCCACATGCTGTTACCACACCGCCATATTTTGTAGAAGCACATGCGTTAGCAAGTACGTGAGATCCCACCACGTCAACGACGCCTGCCCAGCGCTCCTTAGCCAGTGGTCTACCTGGTTTTGAAAGTTCTTCACTTGGGATAATTTCAGAAGCGCCTAAATTAGTCAGGAATTCAGCCTCTTCTTCATGCTTTCCGCTCAGTGCAACAACCTTGTAGCCAAGTTTTGAAAGCACCGCAATCGCAACACTACCAACACCGCCTGATGCACCTGTTACAAGTATCTCTCCTTTGTCTGGTGTGACGCCGTTACCCTCAAGTGCAAGGATAGATAACATTGCGGTATAACCTGCAGTTCCTATTGCCATTGCCTGCTTGGGTTCTAATGAGGTTGGGAGGTGAACCAACCAGTCACCATTCAATCTGGCCTTTTGGGCGAGCCCTCCCCAATGAACTTCTCCAACACCCCAGCCGTTTAAGACAACTAAATCACCACTACTGTAATCGGCGTGGGATGAGTGGGTAACACTACCAACCAGATCAATTCCAGGCACCATCGGGAAACGGCGAACAACAGGAGAGGCGCCGGTAATTGCCAATGCGTCTTTGTAGTTGATAGATGAGTATTGAACATCAACAGTAACATTACCTTCAGGGAGTGAGGATTCATCAATCTCTGTAATGTCGACGTTGTATTTATCGTCTTGCTTATCAATCAAGATGCCTTTAAACATGTTCATATTCCTTAAAATAGACCGATCGTCTAATAAAATGTAAAAAAATCTAGGGTTTAAGGCTGCCTATGAAAAACTTTGAGAAGCTGTGTAGTGCGGACGGATTACGCTCAAGTTTTGATCTAAGTACTGCACCTTCCCACCCGGTCCAGAAGATATAGGCGGCTTCTTTGCAATTTATTGCAGTTGGAATCTGCTTCATGACTTTGGCTTGCTCAAGGCATTGTTCAACCTGATTTTGCCAACTCTCCAATGCAGCTATCAATTGAAAACGGAATGGCTCTGGTAAGCTACCCATCTCCTGGCCAAGATTGCCGACAAGACAACCCCGTTTGAACTCATATCTTGACATGCCTTCGATTGCGTCATTCATGAAGGCTTCAAGGCGTTTCAGGGGAGGGAGCTTTTCGTCACTCAAATATTTAGTCAATTTGTGTTCAAAGAATTTTGTATAGTTCTGAATCAGTTCTGAGCCAAAGGCATCCTTGTTTTTGAAATAGTGGTAGAAGGAGCCTTTCGGCACGCCGACACTTCGCAGGATCTCATCAATACCCGTAGCGGAAAATCCCTTTTCAGTGAGGATTTCCATGCCAGCACGTATCAGTTCAGCTTTTGCTTCACTGAACAGAGACTGATCCTTTGGCGGTCTGCCTCGACCACGTTTTACTGCAGAAACTGGAGACATGGCGAAATAATAGACCGATCGTCTAATTAAATCAAATCAATAGGCTTTCAACTCCAGAGTCAACTGCTGGAAATTAAAAAGATGCAGAGGGTAGGGTGGGGTCATGCCCCACCAAAAAGGTGACGATAATCGACTTAATACAAATTTCATATCTCTACGGGTGTTGCTTTAGTACTGAAAAAATGCCCTTAACCTTACACAGTAATCCCTCCTAAGCAGGTGGCATTTGCCCACCTTCAGCATAAAGTTGAGTGGCTACTACCTGGCAGCATTGGTTTGACACTGTCGAGATAGTTCCAAGCAAAAAACGGAAAACAGGCCATATCCCACAATCTGTACGTTACAAAATGGGTCATATAACGCAAAAATTTTATAAAAGTTCAATAAATGATTCATGTCAATGAGACTGGAAGATCGGCTCAGATAGACTCGCAGGGTTTATAGATGACTTAAGCGATTAATGAGAAGATCCAACACCTTTCTTGTCTGTCTGTTGGTTATGCTGGCAGGCTTTTTTTCCACGATATTTGTGAGTTGCTTTCAACAGAGGCAGACTCCTGTTGCAGTGGTGCAAGCTGGAAACCTGGTGAGAGAGCTGGGTTTAACCGATCTGGCGCTATTTACTGAGGCACGCTATACACGTCATCCAACACAGACAGATCTTCACTCACCATTTCAAGACCATCCAGGTGCTATTGAGCACTTTCCCAGCGGTTCAATACTACCGCCCCCTTCGGGATTGTTGCAGTGATCTCTTTTCTACGTAAACACAAATATCTGATTGACTATACCCTCTCTACTTTAGTTAGAAACAAGGGTAAGAGTTTTGCGCTGCTTACAGTCTATACCCTGATTATCTTCATGCTTGCTTCGGTAATGCTATTTACTCATGCCTTGCGTAAAGAGGCAGTGAGTATGCTGGAAAACTCCCCCGAAATTATCGTTCAAAGATTACAGGCCGGTCGAAATGCCTTGGTGCCGGAAGAATATCTGCAAAAAATCGGAAAGCTGCGCGGTGTCACTCAAAAGAGTGGACGTCTTTGGGGTTACTACTATGACCCTGCCGTTAAGGCAAACTATACCGTCATGACTGCTGGTCAGGCGTCACTACCGATAACTGAGATTATTATCGGTGCCGGTATTGCCCGAACCAGAGGCTTATCGTTGGGTGACTATCTCACCCTGAGATCTCAATCTGGAGAGGCTTACTCTTTTAAAGTTTCCAAGCTACTGGACAGGAAGTCAGAGCTGGTCACTACTGACCTTTTGTTAATGTCACCACTGGCGTTCCGTCGCCTATTTGATATCCCTGAGGGGTTTTATAGCGATTTGGTATTGTCGGTGAGAAATCCTCGTGAGGTACGCAAAGTTGCAGAGAAATTGGTGCTGTTGCTACCAGATAGTCGACCAATCCTTAGAGAAGAGATCTTACGAACCTACGATAGTGTATTTTCCTGGAGACAGGGCGTTATCTTTGTTCTGTTGATGGGGTCTATTCTGGCTTTTGTGATTTTCGCCTGGGATAAGGCCTCAGGCTTGAGTGCAGAAGAACGACGTGAGATTGGGATACTCAAAGCAGTAGGCTGGGAGACCAGCGATGTGATGCGCATGAAGTTCTGGGAAGGTGCAATCATCTCACTGGTGGCCTTTCTTTTAGGGTATCTGGCTGCCTATGCCCATGTATTTTTTGCTTCCGCCGGTCTGTTTGAATCTGTGCTCAAGGGCTGGGCTGTTCTTTATCCTCGATTCCAACTGACACCGATCGTAGATGGACTGCAACTGGCAACCCTGTTCTTTTTTACTGTGCTCCCCTATATCCTGGCGACAATTATTCCGGTATGGCGCACCTCAATTACTGATCCAGATGCGGTTATGCGGTAGAGATCTATGTTGATTCAGCTCACAGATGTCCGTAAGGTTTTTAACCAGGGTAAAGCAAATGAGTTTTGTGCCATACAGGGTATAACCACTCACTTTGAAGCTAACCAGGTCAGTTGTTTGAAAGGTGCCAGCGGATCAGGAAAAACGACATTGATGTCGTTGATCGGTTGTCTTTCACGTCCAACCAGTGGACGAATTCAGTTGGGTGAGCGTGTTATATCCGGCCTGCCGGAACGTTTTTTGACAGAAGTTCGGCGACATACCTTCGGCTTTATCTTTCAGCGCTTTAACCTGATCCCAGGGTTGAGTGTACTGGAAAATATAATGTTGCCTGCCTATCCGCAGGGCTTGCCATACAAAAGCTTAAAAGCCAGAGCTGATCGACTGCTTGATCAATTCGCCCTTGCAAATAAATCTGACAACATGGTGGAGTGGTTGTCTGGTGGTGAGTCGCAACGGGTTGCCATATGTCGGGCATTGATCAATGAACCACAAATACTGATTGCTGACGAACCCACAGCCAATCTCGATAGCCAACTTTCAGCTGAGTTCATGGGACTGATCGATGAACTCCGTAAAGCGGGAAAGAGCGTATTGATCTCCAGTCATGATCCGGCGGTATTTGAATCAAATGTAATAGATCGGCTAGTGGAACTGCATGATGGCTGTGTGGTGTCTGAGGATGTGTAAGCAGTGATATTCGACTCTTCCATCATGGCGTTGATTATGGTTTCTGCAATAGTCTCCATAATGTTGATTTTTGCTGCGGCTTTCGCAATCCACATAATCCGTTTCTGGGATATTCAAAGTGGTAGTGAACAGCAACTTATACTTGAACGTCGCACCTATCTGATATCGACTCTGTTGATTTGGGCCTTAAGCTTCGAGTTTCTATCACTACTGCTGTTTATCTATAACGCTGAATCAATGTCAGGACAATTTGTTGGGGCAATGTGTGCAACTGGAGTGCTTAATGTTAACCCCTGGGGTTGGCCAACCCTGTTTTTAAAGGTTGCTATGTTCTTTTTTGCTGCAGCCTGGCTAGCTTTAAACTATCTCGATAATCGGGGATATGACTATCCTCTTATCAGGTATAAATATGGATTACTATTGATTGCTGTCCCGATGGCGATAACAGAGTTTATTCTACAGTGGTTTCATTTTAGTGAGATGGACCCCAATCTGATCACCTCCTGCTGTGGAACCCTCTTCTCCGCTGAAGCGGATGGGGTGGCTGCAGAGATATCAGCTATAGCGCCAGGCAAGGCCATGCCTGCTTTGGTAGTGTCATCGGTTTTAGTGCTTTTCAGTGCGCTTTGGGTTGCCTTGAAAGGTCGTAATGGTTGGTTACTTTCGTTGGCTGGGCTTGCAGCATTTTGTGTCTCATTGATCTCCATTGTGTCGTTTATATCGCTCTATATCTACGAGCATCCCCACCACCACTGTCCCTTTTGTATTCTCAAGCAGGGGCATGACTATATGGGGTATTTTCTCTATATACCCCTGTTTCTGGCAGCGGCTCTATCACTGAGTGTCGGAGTGATCTCTCCTTGGAGGAGCATTCCAAGTCTGACGGCTAGCGTAACAACGATGGTTCCCAGGCTGAGCTGGCTCTCACTCATACTCTTTATGCAGTTTTTCCTGACAGCAGCTTGGTCTGTGTGGCGCTCAAATCTAACCATGCTTGAGGTGTGGTGGTGAAACTAAAAGATACTCTTGGTGTAGCGCTGATGCTGATCAGTCTATTGGGCTGTCAGGCGGATACATCCGCGCTGGATAAAGGCAAGCAGACGCCGGAATTTGAACTATTAAACCTGAATGGTGAGCTGCAACACTACCCCAATCAATTTGACGGCAAGGTGGTGGTGATTCGCTTCTGGGCAGATTGGTGTCCATTCTGTGAAAGCGAGATGCAGGATATAGAGCCCGTCTATAGAAAATTGAAAGATAAAGGATTGGTGATACTTGCATTGAATGTCAGGCAGGATCGTGAAACTGCCGCCGCATTTATAGATAAGCTGGCAATCAGTTATGGCGTTCTACTTGACGATGAAGGCGCTACAGCGCGCAACTATGGCGTCATTGGATTGCCCACTACATTTTTTCTCGACAGGAAGGGCAGGTTACATACCCGTATCATCGGCGAGTCATCAGCTGAGCTTTTTGAACAACTTGTAAGTGAGCTGCTGTGAACTCTGAATTTACTCTCAGTCTGGCCTTTATGACAGGTATTTTAGGTAGTTTTCACTGTCTCGGTATGTGCAGTGGTATCAATGCTGGATTTTTTATCAACCAGGCTCCGAGATACAGGATAAGTTCACTGTTTGCATTTCATGGTATGCGTATCGCTGTCTATACCATGCTGGGGGTGGCTGGTGCCCTTGTGGGTCAGGTACTGGTTCAGAGTGGCATTGTTGGTAAAGCGCAAGGCATCCTGATGATTGTGGCGGGGGTGTTGATCCTGTTGCTCGGCTTGAACATGCTCGGTATACCCTTGTTGAAGATAAACCCTGGAAAGCCTGCTGTAGTCGCTGTTCCTGTTGCCACTCTGAGCAACTCGTCATCTCTGGTAACAGCGATGACGGCAGGCACACTCAATGGCCTGGTGCCATGCAGCTTGGTTTTTTCTGTAGCGGTAAAAGCACTATCCACTGCAGACCCGCTACAGGCTGGACTACTCATGATGAGCTTCGGTGCTGGTACATTGCCATCCATGGTCGTAGTTACCTTATCTGGAGTTTATGTCGGATCTGTGTTTAGAGGTAGGTTGGCTAAAATGGCCGGTCTTGTAGTTTTGTTGCTTGGCTTTTGGACCCTGTATGAAGGTGTGATTTTTTTCGACATCATGCGGGGATTGGCCAATTGGTAATTTAGAAAAGGAGAAGTAGACTATGTGTGAAGAGAGTAATAAGGAGCGTCGCAATCTGCTGAAGATGTTATCTGTGGCCGGATTGGCTGGCTTATCAGGTGGTGCGATAGCGGGACAGGGCGTTGGTGTGATGGTGCCTGGAAAGGGATGGGTGAAAGCATCGGATAGTGCCTGTGATGGAGATGGTACACCACTACAGTTTATCCCGAAGAACACGCCAGACGATAAGCCATTGGAAAATGAGCTTGAAAAGTATTCCAAGTGTCCCTATTGCGGCATGGATCGTACTAAATGGCACCATAGCAGACATTTGGTTCACTACGATGATGGCCTGGTGGATGGCACCTGTTCAATTCACTGTCTGGCAATCAGCCTTTCGTTAAATATCGATCGTGGTCCTAAAGCGATCTATGCAGCCGACTTCGGTGCAGACAAAGAGATCAAGCCGATGGTTAATGTGGATGACGTAAGTTATCTGTTAGGGGCTAAGTTGAAGGGTACGATGACCACCAGGAGCAAAATGGCTTTCTCTTCAGCTGAGGCTGCAAAAGCAGTGCAGGCAGCTAAAGGCGGTGAGATAGCAGGTTTTGATGAAGCGCTGAGTGAGGCGTATATAGGGATGGCAAAGGATACCCTGATGGTTCGGAAAAAACGTCTTGAACGCCGTCAGAAGATGATGCAAAAGATGAAACAGAAAAAAGGGTAACACTCTCTCATTAACCCGGCACATATGTTGCCGGGTTAATGGAACATCTCTTTTGGAAAAATTGATAAACGGAAAGTGTGAATGTTATTTGGTTTGAAAAAGATCGTTAGTTCGATGCTACTTTGCTGTTTGTTGTTACAAGTGAATATCCTGGCCGCAGAGAGTGTGGATCTGCCTGATCCTGGCCCAAGGGATACCTGTCCAGTATGTGGGATGTTCGTTGCAAAATATCCTGAATGGATTGCGACAGTAGTCTACAAGGATGGTCACGCGCACCATTTCGATGGTGCAAAGGATCTTTTTAAATATCTGCTGGATCTGTCGAAATGGGCGCCGAATCATCAGACGAGTGAGATCGAAAGCATAGGTGTGACTGAATACTACGGTCTTCAGAGAATAGATGCACACAGCGCATACTATGTCATCGGCTCCGATATTTTAGGCCCCATGGGGCATGAGTTGATTCCACTGGAAAGCAGGGAAGAGGCTGAAGAGTTCAAGCTGGACCATCAGGGTGTCTCGATCCTGAAATTTGATCAGATAAAAACGCGTCTGTTGTTTAATATGGACGAAGGCGTATTTGAGTTGGGCCCAGTCGTGAAATAGCCCGCGAATGTCATGCTCGATGCATGAATATCTATGGCCTGATTAGTAAGTACAAATCTGATACTATTAATCCCTAGACACGGCACATTCTCAGGCGACCTTGCCAGGGAGTCTCTGAACAAACCAGGAGCCGACATCTTGTTGTGAAAAATGTACCTTCTCTTCATTGCAGGTCTTCGCAAAGAGCGAACTGTTAGGTGTGATCTGTACATTGAAGTGGAGCATTTTGATCGACAATCTGTTCGACCCGGACTTATTCTGAGGTTATCTAGGGCCACCTGAATATATAGATATTGTTGATGCTTGCAGTGAAATGGATTACCTGACTGATAGTTTCAGCGCCCAACCCTTTAACATTAAGTATCTATTTCATATCTTTTTTGGGGGAGAGTCGCTCTATACAAGGCGGTCAAGCATTGCCATCTTCGATTATTCCGATTGAGCGGGATTTCCTGTCTCATGCATCAGTGCCGGGGAGAATATGCGATGTATATCTGTCTGATAAGTGTTCATGGGCTGATTCGTAGTCACGATCTGGAATTGGGACGTGATGCAGATACCGGTGGCCAAACCAAATATGTTGTGGATCTTGCCAGAGCCCTGGCTGAATGCGATGAGGTCAGTCGTGTTGATCTGGTGACCAGAAGGGTCGTAGATCCGGAGATCAGTGATGACTACGCTGAGCCTTTGGAATTGCTCTCACCCAAGGCAAGAATTGTCCGTGTTGAAGCAGGGCCTGAAGGGTACCTAGCCAAGGAGATCCTATGGGATCATCTGGACAGCTTCATGGATAATCTGCTCAACTGGCTGAAAACCCAGCCCCGCATGCCCGATATTGTCCATAGCCATTATGCTGATGCTGGATATGTTGGTGTGCGACTTTCTCATCTGCTGGGTATTCCATTAGTGCATACCGGTCACTCTCTGGGTCGGGATAAACAGCAACAGCTACTTGCCAAGGGGCTGACTCGAAAAGAGATTGGCATTCGTTATAACATGGAACGGCGGGTCGAGGCTGAAGAGGAGGTGCTGGCAAACGCCGACCTGGTGATCACCAGTACCCACAATGAAATCGAAGAGCAGTACAGCCTCTATAACTACTATCAGCCGGAGAGTATGGCGGTCATACCGCCTGGCACCGACCTGACTAAATTTCATCCACCTGTAGCAGGGGAAAAAATCTCATTTAAAAAGTCCCTGGCCAGGTTTCTTCAAGATCCTGAAAAGCCAATTATTCTTGCCCTTTCCCGGGCTGACGAACGGAAGAATATTCTCACCCTGCTGGAAGTCTACGGGGAATCGACCCAACTGCAGAATGCAGCAAATCTGGTGATTGTTGCCGGTAATCGTGACGACATCCGGGATATGGATAGTGGTCCCCAGTCTGTTATGACTGAAATCCTGATGACCATCGACCTTTTTGATCTGTATGGACATGTGGCAGTTCCAAAACGCCATCTAGCCAGGGAGGTGCCACAGATCTATCAGCTGGCAACTGACTCCAAAGGGGTGTTCGTCAATCCGGCGTTAACGGAACCCTTTGGTTTGACTCTGCTTGAGGCTGCAGCAAGCGGATTACCATTGATTGCTACGGAAAATGGCGGGCCAGTGGATATCATCGGTAATTGCAAAAACGGTCTATTGGTCGATCCACTGAATAAAAAGGCGATCCGGCGCAGCTTACTGAAAATTCTGCACGACAATGATTTGTGGCAAAAATTCGCCAACAACGGACTCACCGGTGTTCGCAAACACTACTCATGGAAGGCCCATGCGAAAAAATATCTTTCGCTGATAACGCCGATGCCGGATACACATCAAAGGATACCCACCAAGCCACCCAGACACGTTAAATATCGATACAGGGACAGGGCAATCTTTACAGACCTGGATCAAAACCTGTTAGGTAACCCAACCGGATTGAAGCGTTTTATAGAGGTTGTACGGAATAACCGAAAATGTGCCACATTTGGCATAGCAACAGGACGTCGTTTGGATGATGCACTGCAGATCATGAAAAAGTTCTCCATTCCGATTCCGGATGTATTAATCACCAGCTTAGGCACTAAAATTCACTACTCACAAGGTCTTTCCATGGATGATTACTGGGGAGACCACATTGACCATCTGTGGCAACCCAAAAGCATTCGTAGAGTGATGGCGGATCTGCCAGGCATCAAACCTCAACCGAAACGGGATCAGCATTACTTTAAACTGGCCTACCACTATGATCCAAACAAGGCGCCTTCTGTTGATGAAATCAATACTCTGCTGCACAAAGAGGAGCTGACCTGTAACGTCATTCATGCATTCGGTCAATTCCTTGATGTATTGCCATCAAGGGCGTCAAAAGGGCAGGCGTTGCGCTATGTGGCGCAACGTCTGGATGTGCCTCTTGAGAATACCCTGGTTGCAGGGGGCTCGGGTTCTGACGAAGATATGATGCGAGGTAACACGCTTGCCGTGGTGGTGGCCAACCGACATCATGAAGAGCTCTCTCATATGGTTGACCTGGAGCGTATCTACTTCGCCAGTCAATCCCATGCCTTGGGCATTTTGGAGGCAATCGAACACTATGACTTTTTCAAAAGTTGCCATGTACCTGAAGACATATGACCCAAAAGCTACTCATTTGTACTGATCTGGACAGAACTCTGATACCCAACGGATCTGAGCCTGAATCCCCAGACGCGAGAGACTATTTTCAACAGCTTTGTGACTCTGAAGATGTAGAGCTGGCCTATGTCAGTGGTCGTGATAGTTCTCTGGTGATTGATGCGATCAACGACTACGATCTACCTCAACCAGACTATGTGATTGCTGATGTCGGTTCGACGCTATACCAGGTCCATGGATTAAACAGATGGGAGAAGTGGGCTGAGTGGGAGGAAGAGATTGAAAGCGACTGGAATGGCTATTCTCACCAGGCACTTTCTCAACAGTTATCTGATTGGCCTGGCCTTAGTATGCAGGAGCCGGAAAAACAGCAACCATTCAAGTTGAGTTTCTATGTTGAACTGGAGGCTGACCATCGTCCACTACTGGAAGGGATTAGGAAACGGCTCATCAACCTCGGTGTACGGGCCAACCTGATATGGAGTATTGATGACTTGGCAGGGGTGGGCTTGCTCGATCTCTTGCCAGAGAGGGCAGGAAAGTACCAGGCGATCGAGTTTCTGCGTCAGCATCTGGGGTATGAGATAGCGGATACACTCTTCTCAGGCGACAGTGGTAATGATCTTGATGTGCTTACCAGCCATCTGCCCTCAGTGCTGGTAGCAAATGCCCGACCAGAGGTGTTGAGTGAGGCTCAACGAATGGTAGATGAAAATGGTCTCTCCAATGCCTTTTATCCGGCTAAGGGAGGTTTTATGGGAATGAATGGCAACTACAGTGCGGGGATACTGGAGGGGTTGGCTCACTACCATCCGGAATATGCCAGTCGGCTTATGAATCAAAACTCAAGATGACGAGGATTTTTTTTGGCTAGTGCAGTCTATGCTCCAATTTCATCAAATGTCTGACGCGCACCCTCTCCTCAACCCCTCTTCCATCAAGGGAGAGGGGCTATAAGTCTGCAAATAGAGAAATGAGACATCTATGAACAATAAAAAACTGATTATTTTTGGCGAGGTTCTCTACGATTGCTTTCCTGGGGGTGAAAAGGTACTTGGTGGCGCCCCTTTCAATGTTGCCTGGCATCTACAGGCCTTTGGTCAGTCCCCAAGTTTTGTCAGTCGTGTTGGTCGGGACAGTGAGGGGGATACCATTCTCAGGACTATGTCTCGCTGGGGAATGGAGACCGAAGGTGTGCAGCAGGATGCAGATCATGCCACAGGAAAAGTGACAATCACCATTAATCATGGAGAGCCAAGCTACGAAATCGTGGCGGATGCGGCATATGACTTCATCGATCCACTGCCCTTGCAGGATACCGCTTGCGATACCCTCTACCACGGAAGTCTTGGATTAAGAAACTCGATTGCCCGCAGCGCGCTTGATCAACTGAAAAAGAGTGGTGCAAAGACTATTTTCCTGGATGTGAATTTGCGCCCCCCCTGGTGGAATCGTAAAGAGATATTGGATTGGGTCTCTCAAGCAGACTGGGTAAAACTTAATCGGCATGAGCTTGAGCAGTTACTGGGTCAATCATCCGATCTTCTGTCGCAAGCTATGGATTTCAAGACAACCTACGGTTTGCAAGGGGTAATCGTGACGCGAGGGGAGAAGGGCGCTATAGTTTTGGCTGGTAACGGGGATCGACCTCTGGAGATAGTTCCTGAACCTATCCTCGAAACAGTGGATACAGTCGGTGCGGGAGATGCTTTTACCTCGGTGATATTGCTTGGGCTGATGAAACAATGGTCACTGGAGAGCAGTTTGAAACGAGCACAAGCCTTTGCCTCGGCAATTGTGGGTCAGAGAGGTGCGACAGTCTCCTCCGCATCGTTCTATAGTGACTTTATGGCGCAATGGAATTAGTGTTAACAGGCCCTGATATGAAACACCAAACAAGAGAGAAGCGGTAAGTTGGAGCGACCACAGGCGAACCACTATGTATGAGCAGGTAGCACATTCGCTTCTGAATCAAATCCTTGACGAACTCAAAACAGAGATTCGCAAACGGGACCTGCGCCATTTTTATACCCGTCTGGGTGCCAACTTCTATGGTATTCATCTGCTATTCAATCACCTCTATGGTAAACGGGATGATTTCAAAGAGCAGATGATTCACTTGGTCGAGGTGATGGCAATACGATATGTACAACGACATGTCGACCTCAAACAACTCGACAGTGAGCGAGAGAAACACCACAACTGGTTTCTCAGTCAGGAATGGGTCGGGATGGCACTCTATGCGGACGGCTTTGCCAATAATCTGCAAGGCGTAGAGGAGCGGCTTCCCTACCTACAGGAACTCGGCGTCAATATGCTGCATGTGATGCCGGTTATGGACTGTCCAAAAGGGGCGAGCGACGGTGGCTATGCGGTCAGTGATTTTCGCAATGTGGATTCTCGTTACGGCACTCTTGAAGATATCAATAAACTGGCTCTATCGACACGTAAAAGAGGCATGCTTCTAGTCCTGGATATGGTGCTCAATCACACTTCGGATGAGCATGAGTGGGCGCAGCGGGCGAGGGCTGGCGAACAGAAATATCAGGACTACTACTACACCTTTAAAAATCGTGATATCCCCGATATGTTCGAGGAGACAATGCCGGAGATCTTTCCCGAGACCTCTCCTGGTAATTTTACCTGGGATGAAGGCATGCACAAATGGGTGATGAGTGTCTTCAATCACTATCAGTGGGATCTCAACTACAACAATCCAGCAGTGTTTATCGAAATGCTGGATAACACGCTGTTCTGGGCAAACCAGGGTGCAGATATTCTGCGCCTCGATGCTGTTGCTTTTTTATGGAAAAAGATAGGCACCACCTCTCAGAACGAGCGTGAGGCCCACCTGCTGCTACAACTCATGAAAGACTGTTGCCAGGTTACCGCGCCTGGGGTGTTATTTATTGCTGAAGCGATAGTGGCGCCAGTGGAGATCATTAAATACTTCGGTGAGGATGCAGTAATCGCAAAGGAGTGCGAAATTGCCTACAACGCAACATTTATGGCGCTGATATGGGATGCGGTGGCGACCAAGAACACCCAGTTGCTGATGCAGGGCATACAGAGCCTGCCGACAAAACTGGACCGGGCAACATGGCTCAACTATCTGCGCTGCCATGATGATATCGGTCTCGGCTTTGATAATGCCGATATCATTCGGGCCGGTTATGAGCCTTTCGCGCACCGTAAATTCCTGGTCGACTATTTCACCGGCAGTTATGATGACTCGCCTGCCCGTGGTGCACCCTTCGGCGTTAATCTGAAAACCGGGGATGCTCGTATCTCCGGTTCCCTGGCATCCCTGGTTGGCTTGGAGTCTGCCATTGAGCAGAATGATCTTGAAGCTATCAATGATTCGGTAAAAGTTATACTGCTGATTCACAGTTTAATCTGCTCATTCGGTGGTATGCCACTGCTCTACTATGGTGACGAGATCGGTACTCTCAATGACAGGGATTTTCTCAATGACGAGAATAAGGCGGGTGACAGCCGCTGGATGCAAAGACCAAAGATCGATTGGGATAGAGCCGCACGTCGCCATCAGCACGGTACACCGGAACAGCAGATATTCGATGGATTGAAAAAAATGATTGCTGCCAGAAAAGGTATTCCTGCGTTTTCAGATTTTAATAACCGAGAGCTGATCGACGTAGAGAACCCGCATCTGTTTGTCTTCTGGCGGAGCGATCCTTTCATGCCTATGGGCTCCGTGTTGGTGGTCTGCAATTTCGACAGTGCGCCACAGTACATGGAGCTGAGTGCCTTAGGTAATAGAGGTATGTTCGAATATGGCAATCTCAAAGATCTCTATTCCGGTGAGAGCCCGGAACTATTCAAGCAACAGCTGGTTGTGCCACCCCATCAGTTTTACTGGTTAACCGATCAACGTCCGGAGTCGGAGTTGTATTAGTATCCCTGAGATATTGATATTTATGACAGAGCGTCTTTTGATTGCTCACGGACTAAGTTAGCAGGGGGCTACAGCGGCGTTTTGAAGCCTTCATGGCTGAGTGTCTGGATGCTTATAACCCGGTTGGTAGTTACGATTGGTCTGATAGATTGCTGTGATACTTTCGTGATATTAATGTGAATCTCATGACATACATTACGGATTCAAAAAGCATTATCATCCAGGTGATCTCAGAGCAGCTTATACCTATGTTCTGGTTAGAAACTTGCCAAAGGTAGATGAAAACAGATGCAACGAAAGCTACTCATCGTTGAAGACGAACCGGATATCGCTCATTTGGTACAAAACCATTTGCATGATGCTGGTTACGATGCGGATATAGCTGGAAACGGTGCGGCAGCCATGGAGCTGTTCAAAAAGCATCGATATCAGTTGGTTATTCTCGATTTGATGCTGCCTGATACGGATGGTTTGACACTGTGTCGAAATATGAGAACTGCTGAAGACTATGTGGCGATACTCATGCTGACTGCGAAATCCACCGAACTTGATCGTGTGTTGGGCCTTGAGATGGGTGCAGACGACTACCTGACCAAGCCGTTCAGTGTTCCCGAGTTGATGGCGCGCATCAAGGCTCTGTTTCGTCGTATTGATGCCCTCAGAGAGGGTAGTGATAAAGTTGCGCAGCAAGAGACTCTGACCAGTGGCGGGCTGATCATTGATGTCACAAAACGTAAGGTTCAGGTTGAGGGTGAAGATATTGAATTGACGGCTACAGAATTCGACCTGCTGCTATTTTTTGCGCGACATCCCGGGCGTGTTTTCAGTCGTGTTCAGCTACTCGACAAAGTGTGGGGTTACAACCATGACGGTTATGAGCACACAGTAAACTCCCATATCAACCGATTGCGCGCAAAGATCGAAAAAGATCCATCGGATCCCCACTATGTTTTGACGGTCTGGGGCGTGGGTTATAAGTTTCGCGAAGAGAGGGGAGACGCTTGAAATACCAAACTTCCGTAATCTTTCTAAAAAGCTGGCATTGCTGTCGAACCCTGAAAAGCCTGGTTCCGGGTTAAAGCGACTAAGCTCATGTTTCACTCCTTATATGCTCGCCTATCCCTCGCACTGATTGCTCTATTTCTGGTTACCGGGCTTTTATATACCCTGATCACCCTGTCAACCACCGACCGCTATCTGCAAGAGATTACCCAACATTTCAACCGGGATCTGGCGCAGCGCATAGTCTCAGATCGACGGCTTGTCATCGATGGTGCAATGAATGATCTGGCACTGAAGAAAACCTTCAGTGACTATATGGATATAAATCCCAGTATTGAAATCTATCTGCTCGATGAGCTGGGGACTATCCTCGCCTTCTCCGCAGATGCTGGAAAGGTTAAACGCAAGCAGGTGGATCTGAAACCGATAGAAGCTTTTCTGCGTGGAGAAGGCTTTCCCCTGTTGGGCGATGACCCTCGATCCCATGAACGACGCAAAGCATTTTCAGTAACGCCAGTACCGGCAGGTGATATGGCGGCAGGATTTCTCTACGTGGTATTAAGAGGTGAAGAGTACGATATCGCCGAACAGGCAGTGCAGGAGAGTTATGCCTTGAGATACAGTGCTGGCGCTGTTGCGGTCAGTATGGGGTTTGGCTTACTGACGGGCCTATTATTGTTTCATTGGTTGACTCGCCGTCTACAGCGTCTTTCCAGCGTTATGGTGTCGTTTCAGCAGAGTGGCTTTACCCATCAAGAGCAATTAGCAGAGACTTTTAATCCTGAGGGAGATGAGGTTGAGCGGCTAGGGGCTACATTTGAGGCGATGGCAAAACGAATTGCCGATCAATGGGGGCAACTGAAACAGCAGGATCGCCTGCGAAGGGATCTGGTGGCTCAAGTCTCCCATGACCTCAGAACCCCGCTTGCAGTACTTTATGGTTATCTTGAAACCCTGAATATGAAACAGAATACTCTTGATAAGGAACAGCAGCAGGAGTATCTGCGAGTAGCCTTAAAGCAGAGCAGGCGTTTGAAAGGAATGCTTGAGGATCTTTTTGAACTGGCTCAATTAGAAGCCAGAGAGAAGCAACCAACTTGTGAGCCAATGCCGTTAGCGGAGCTGGTTCAGGATGTGATTCAGAAATTCCAATTGCCGGCACAACAGTCAGAGGTTCGGGTTGAATGGACGGTCCCTCGTTCACTGCCATTTGTTAATGCGGATTTCGCCATGACCGAACGGGTACTGGATAATCTCATCGGAAATGCCTTGGATCATACCCAATCGGGTGGGGCGGTTTCTGTGACCATTTCTCAACAGGAGAAGCTGGCTCTGGTGAGCGTCTCAGATAATGGTGAGGGTATTGGTGAATCAGAGTTAGAGCACATATTTGATCCCTTTTTCCGTAAACACAAGAGCGGTCATGAGTCTGGGCATGCTGGCCTGGGCCTTGCCATTGCTCGTCGCATGGTTGAATTGCAGGGTGGAACAATCAAAGCTGAGAATAATGAGTCTGGTGGCGCCTGTTTCAGTTTTGCCCTGCCCCTGGCCTGAATTTTCCCACACTAGTCGCCACTGTGATCGATTTGTGATGTTTGCGTGATCAGCCCTGGATGGCTGAGATATAGAGTGATCCCCATGAGTTCGAGATGTGACTGATGGTGAATGGTTTTCCTGCACAATATACCGAGTTTTTGTGGGTGAATCTGGTGGGATAATCGCTGTCTATATGTAGCCAACGATTAGTGTGAGATTAAAATCAGAAGTGGTTTATAAACAGAGCGCGAGCTTAGCCAATCCCCGAACCTGGTAGTCACACCACGACTCTGTACTCAACTGGGTCAGATATCCCATTGAGGGAGTGACTTGTGAATCCCTTGCCTATGTAACAGGAGATATTGAATGAAACGTCGAAGTTTGATCAAACTAATGGGTGTGGCGACTGTGATGCCGATTATTGGGCATTCTGTATTTGCAAAGCAGGGTGAAGAGATGACGCAAGTGGAAAAACTTGATTTGAGCGAGGAAGAGTGGCGTAAGCGACTTACTCCAGAGCAATTTCATATTCTACGGGAAGAGGGGACTGAGCGGCCTGGCAGCAGTGCTCTGCTCGATGAAAAACGTAAGGGCACCTTTGTCTGTGCCGGATGCGACAATCCACTCTTCGCCTCCTCGACCAAGTATGAGAGTGGCACCGGCTGGCCAAGTTTTTATGATTACCTGCCCAATGCCTTGGGAACCAGGAAAGACTATAAGCTCATCTGGCCTCGCACTGAGTACCATTGTGCCCGCTGTGGCGGACATCACGGGCATGTATTCAACGATGGGCCGAAACCGACTGGTTTGCGCTACTGCAATAACGGTGTCGCACTGAAATTTGTGCCAGATGTCTCATGACTGCCAGAATTGGGTTGCTGTTATTGTCTGGTATGCTGGCAACAGCTTCCGCGCAAGCGACAAATACCCTGACACTGAGTAGTCCGGTAGAGCAGGTGCGGCTTGTGGAGCTATATACTTCTCATGGCTGCAGCAGTTGCCCTCCGGCGGATCGTTGGCTAAGTAAGCTGGAGAACCATCCGGGACTGTGGCGTCAGTTGATCCCCATGGCATTTCATGTCGATTACTGGGACGGTCTGGGTTGGCCGGATCGCTTTGCCTCATCCGCATTCAGTCAACGCCAGCGGGACTATCGTCACAGCGGAGCCCTGGGTTCGGTCTATACTCCAGGATTTGTCGTTGACGGGCAGGAGTGGCGAGGCTGGTTTCGTCATCCTGAACTCGCTGCGGGTAAACAGTTACGGGTTGGTCGCCTCACTTTAGCGGTCGATCCAGGGGCAGGGGTTTCCGCTGAATTTATTCCCGAAGCAGGTGGCCATGCCAAGGGCTTACAGGCTAATCTGGCCATTCTCGGATTCGATCTGGTGAGTCACATCGGTGGTGGGGAGAATCGAGGCCGGGATCTATCCGAAAATTTTGTTGTGTTGAGCCATTCCAGCTCTGAATCAGGCGCTGAAACTGGAAAATGGTCATTCTCATGGCCTGAAATATCTGTAAATGATGCCAAGCGGCTTGCGGTGGTGGTGTGGCTGAGTGATCCAGAGACTGGAGCGCCGGTGCAGGCTGCAGGAGGGTGGTTGCCGGGCTAGAGCTTTACGCTATGCGGTCTGGCTGCGACAGGGAATCATTTCTGGCGCTACATAGATAAAGACAATACCATACTAAAATTGCTTGAAGGCAGGTCCTATGCTAAAATTCGCACCAGTTTTTGCGATAGCTGTCGGTCATCAGCCGCAGTGCATTATAATAAAACCCCGATAGCGGGGTTTTTTTATTTAGAGAATAGGTGGTTACGGCCTCCCGTTTTCTGAGTACGACAGGATGGGCCATGTGCCCATTTTTTATTGCGGTGGGAAAAATGAGGTCTGCGCCAGAAAAACTTAAAACCCTTGTACGCCAGGAAGTTGAACTGCTGGGGTTTGAGCTGCTGGGCATTGAACTGACTAGCCAGGGCAAAGGTGGTTCGCTGTTACGGGTCTATATCGACCACGAAGAGGGCATTGTCATGGATGACTGCGTACAAGTCAGTCATCAGATAAGCGGTGTGCTTGATGTGGAAGATCCGATCAAAGAGCGCTACCAGCTGGAAGTCTCTTCACCTGGAATGGACAGGCCGCTGTTTGAAAAGGCTCATTTTGAGCGTTTCAAAGGCAGTAAGGTGCGGGTCAAGACCCAAACAAAGATTGATGGACGTCACCGTTTCACTGGTGAACTGGGTGGCGTGGAAGATAATCAGGTTTTAATTGAAGAAGATGGAACGCTCTATCGAATTCAGATCGATCTGATCGATTCGGCTCGAGTGATACCGGAATTTTGAATTAGGAAACATTTGATGAGTAAAGAGATACTGCTGGTCGTTGATGCGGTTTCCAACGAAAAAGATGTCGGTAAGACAATCATCTTTGAGGCTATTGAAGCCGCGTTGGCATCTGCCACTCGAAAGAGAAATGGTGACGATATTCTGGTTCGAGTGGCGATAGATCGCACTTCCGGAGACTACGATACCTACAGACAATGGGAAGTTGTAGAATCCTATGCGGAAGATGAGCCAGATGCCCCCTTGCGGCAGATTATTCTGGATGCCGCTCGTGAGGAGAATCCGAATATCCAGGTCGGTGAGTTTGTCGAAGAGCCGATTGAATCAATCGAGTTCGGAAGAATCGCTGCCCAGGCTGCTAAACAGGTCATCGTTCAGAAAGTGCGTGAAGCTGAGCGGGCCAAAGTGGTCGAGGCCTATAAAGGCCGGGAAGGTGAGCTGGTCACCGGTGTGGTAAAACGCATCGACCGGGGCAATATCTTCATGGACCTGGGTGGAAATGCTGAGGCTTTCATCGGTCGCGAGCACATGATTCCGAAAGAATCGATTCGGGTAGGCGACCGTATTCGCGGTTATCTCTATGAAGTCAGGTCCGAACCCAGAGGTCCGCAGCTGTTTATCAGTCGCACCATGCCGGAGTTGCTGATCGAGCTGTTCAAGCTTGAAGTGCCTGAGGTTGGTGAAGGTCTGATCGATATCAGGAGCGCTGCGCGGGATGCGGGGTTGCGTGCCAAGATTGCTGTCAAAGCACTGGATCAGCGTATTGATCCCGTTGGGGCCTGCGTCGGTATGCGTGGTTCCCGGGTACAGGCTGTCTCTAATGAATTGAACGGTGAGCGGGTCGATATCATTCTTTGGAATGATAATCCTGCACAGTTTGTAATCAACGCCATGTCTCCCGCAGATGTGGTCTCCATCGTTGTTGATGAAGACACCCATGCAATGGATGTCGCGGTCAGCGAGGAGAATCTATCCCAGGCAATCGGCAGAGGCGGACAGAATGTCCGCTTGGCCAGTCAATTGACCGGTTGGGAACTGAATGTAATGGATGAAGCTCAGGCATCCGAGAAGAGTGAGTCGGAAGCGAAAGGTTTTATAGATGCTTTCATGGATCAGTTGGATGTGGATGAAGACGTGGCGGCGATTCTGGTACAGGAAGGTTTTACCAATGTCGATGAAGTTGCCTATGTACCGATTGAAGAGATGCTTACCGTTGAAGAGTTCGACGAAGATCTTGTCAATGAATTGCGTAGCAGAGCAAAGGATTTCTTACTCACCCGCGCTATCGCCAATGAAGAGGCGTTCCGCGAGCCTGCTGAAGATCTGTTGAGCATGGATGGAATGGATCAGCAACTTGCTTTCACCCTCGCCGGCCGGGGGGTGGTAACCATGGAGGATCTGGCAGAGCAGTCCATTGATGAGTTGATGGAGATCGATGACATGGATGAAGAACGGGCAGGCCAATTGATCATGACGGCGCGAGCCCCATGGTTTGAAGAGGCAAAATAAGTCACTCCTCTAGTGCTTAACAAGTAATCAAGTTCCAGCGTGAATGTGAAACAGAGCAACAGATGGATAAGGCAAATTCGAGAGGCTGATGAATGAGTGAAGTAACGGTAGCACAACTTGCAAATGTCGTTGGCATTCCTGCCGATCTGTTGATGGAACAGTTGGCAGATGCTGGTATCTCGGCTAAAAACGCTGATGACAGGATATCCGATGAAGAGAAGGCGAAGCTGTTGCTGCATCTGCGTGAGAGCCATGGCAAAAAGAAGACGGCTACCGTTGCCGCCCCCAGTAAGGTAACACTCAGACGTAAAACGGTGAGCGAGTTACGTCAACCCACATCGAGCGGACGCAGTACATTGAGTCGCGCCTCCACTGCACCTGCCAAAACAGTCAGTGTTGAGGTTCGTAAAAAGCGCACCTACGTTAAGCGCGCCAACGTGGAGTCGGTTGAAAGTAAGGCCAAAGAAGCTGAAGAGGCACTTAAAGCGCTTGAGGAACAGGAACAATCCATTGAAGTTGTAGATCCAGAAGCAGAATCTCGCAAAGCAGCTGAAGCTGCCAAACGTGAAGAAGATGAAGCAGCCCAAAAGGCCCAGCTAGAGGAAGCGGCTCAACAAGCTGCCGAGGAAGAGGCAAAACGTCTGGCTGAGGAAGAGGCGGTCAGAGAAGCAGAAGAGCAGGCGAAGCGAGAAGTGGAGTTGCAGAAAGCACAGGCTGCACCCGAGCCTGAACCAAAACCTGCGCCTGTCGCCGAGGCCAAGCCTGACGCAAAGCCAGCACCGGCACGAGGCAAGAAGGGACGTAAAGACAGCAGGCGTGATGAGAAAGGTTCTCATTCCAATCGCAAAGAGCTGCATGTGGCTGAAGGGTTGCGCGGTAAGCGCAAGAAAAAACCGGGTAAGCAACGCAGAGCGGCTGCCAGTGCCAGTGATGCGCAACACGGTTTTCAGCGGCCTACAGCACCAGTTGTCCATGAAGTGAAAGTCCCTGACAGCATCACAGTAGCCGATTTGGCGCAGCGTATGACCATTAAGGCCGCTGAGGTGATCAAGGTACTGATGAAAATGGGCATGATGGTAACCATCAACCAGACCTTGGATCGTGATACCGCCACACTGGTGGTTGAAGAGATGGGCCATGTACCCGTCGTGCAACGTGAAGAGGATGTCGAGGCTGATCTGCTGAGTATTGAGGAAGATGCCCAAACTCAGGGCGAGATGGTTCAACGTCCCCCAGTGGTCACCATCATGGGCCATGTCGATCACGGCAAAACCTCACTCCTTGATTATATCCGGACCAGTCGTGTAGCCGCCGGCGAAGCGGGTGGTATTACCCAGCACATCGGTGCATATCATGTGGATACCGATAAGGGTACGGTCTCATTTCTGGATACACCGGGACATGCCGCGTTTACTGCAATGCGTGCCCGTGGCGCCAAAGTGACCGATATTGTCATCCTGGTTGTGGCAGCCGACGATGGCGTGATGCCCCAGACCAAGGAAGCAGTTCAGCATGCCAAGGCAGCTGGTGTACCGCTGATTGTGGCTATCAACAAGATCGATAAAGAAGATGCAAATCCTGATCGAGTGATACAGGAACTCTCACAGGAAGAGGTCATACCCGAAGATTGGGGTGGTGACACCATGTTCGTACGGGTATCTGCGAAAACCGGTGCTGGTATTGATGAGTTGCTGGATGCAATCCTTCTACAGGCTGAGGTACTGGAGTTACGCGCAGTGGAAGTCGGGCCTGCTACTGGCTCCATAGTTGAGTCTTCTCTGGATAAAGGCAGGGGCCCTGTGGCTACTGTACTTGTTCAGACCGGAACCTTGAATCGCGGCGATATGGTCGTGTCCGGTAAAGAGTTTGGTCGTGTTCGTGCGATGTTTGATGAGAATGGTCGTTCGATCAAGACTGCTGGTCCTTCGATACCTGTGGTTGTTCTGGGACTCTCGGGTACGCCGGAAGCCGGTGACGATGTGCGCGCAGTGAGCGACGAGCGTCGGGCACGTGAGATCGCTGAGCTTCGACATGATAAACAGCGCTCGACTCGTTTGGCAGCACAGAAAGCTGCGAAGCTGGATGAGATGTTTACGCAGATGGCGGAAGGCGAGACTCAAAGCCTGAATGTGATCGTAAAGGCTGATGTGCAGGGTAGTGTGGAAGCCCTTAAGGAATCCTTGATCAAAACCTCGACTGATGAAGTGAAAGTGAGTGTTGTCGCTTCAGGTGTAGGTGGTATCAATGAGTCAGATGCGAATCTGGCAGTCACCTCGAATGCGATAATTATCGGTTTTAACGTGCGTGCTGATGCGGGTGCTCGTCGAGTGGTTGAAGAGCAGGGCATCGACATGCGCTACTACAGCATCATCTACGAAATTATCGATGATGTTAAGAAAGCGATTTCCGGTATGTTGTCACCAGAGATTCGTGAAGAGATCATTGGACTGGCCGAAGTTCGCGATGTATTCCGCAACTCCAAGTTGGGCGCCATTGCCGGTTGTATGGTGCTCGAGGGCATGGTCAAGCGTAACAATCCAATCCGTGTACTGAGAGAGAACGTGGTTATCTACGAAGGTGCTCTGGAGTCACTGCGTCGCTTCAAAGATGATGTCAATGAAGTAAAGAATGGCATGGAGTGTGGTATCGGTGTGAAGAACTACAACGATGTCCAGCCTGGCGATCACATTGAAGTCTTCGAGCGCACAGAAATTGCGCGCACGGTCTAGGTTTGGTTGGCACCATGATGAGCGGTTATTCGATCTGGCGCAGCAAATCCAAGCCAGCTTCCAAGGTGATCATTGTCCTGATTCCGAGCGAGGTGCGTTAAATGTCACGTGACTTTAAGCGCACAGATCGTATCGGGGCTGAATTGCAACGTGAATTGGCTGAGCTGATTCGCGAAGAGATCAAAGACGCAGCCTTGGGGATGGTGACCATCCAGGAGGCCAGAGTTGTTCGGGATCTTTCCCAAGCCAAAGTGTTTTTCACAACCTTAGGTGCAACATTCTCCCACAAAGAGAGTGCAGAGCATCTCAACCAGGTTGCAGGTCATCTGCGATGGTTGCTTGGGCAGCGTATGAAAATACGCTCAGTACCAAAACTTCTGTTTGTCTATGACGTTTCAGTTGAGCAGGGGGAGCATCTATCCAACCTGATCAACGAAGCGCTTACTGAGAAACAGACCTGATTGGGTCTTTTCCCTTCTTAATATTTTTTTAATGATTGTTTAGAGAACAAGTATGGGACGTCGTCGTAATAGAGGGCGCAATATCAATGGTGTATTGCTGCTCGACAAACCTGAAGGCATGACCTCGAATAAGGCCCTGCAAGAGGTTAAATTTCTTTATAAGGCGGCCAAAGCCGGACATACCGGTAGCCTTGATCCATTAGCGACCGGACTGTTGCCGATCTGCTTTGGTGAAGCAACCAAGCTTTCTGCATTCCTGCTCGATGCTGATAAACGTTATCAGGTCAGAGTAAAGCTGGGTGAAATCACCACCACAGCAGATGCAGAGGGTGAGGTCATCGAAACCGCTGATCCCAGTGGTGTCACTGAAGCTGCCCTGCTTGAAACCATGGCGGAGTTCCAAGGGGAGCAACAGCAGTTGCCACCGATGTATTCAGCGATCAAGCATAAAGGTGAGCGCCTCTATAAGCTGGCTCGCCAGGGTATCGAGGTAGAGCGTGAACCGAGAACGATTCATATCCATGGACTTGATCTGTTGAGCTTTGACTTGCCTGAGTTTGAGATGGATGTGCGTTGCTCCAAAGGCACTTATGTCCGCACCCTGGCAGAAGATATCGGTAAACGTCTGGGTTGTGGCGCCTATGTCACAGGATTGCGACGTACCGGTGTCGGCCCCTATGATGACCAATCCATGTTAACCCTGGAACAGATTCAGGAAGCTTTTGCCGAGCGGCAGTTTCCAGAGATGGATGAGTGGATGTTACCTCTGGAGAGTGCCCTTGCCGAATGGCCTGAGGTTGCTCTCTCTGCAGATGCCGCCTTCTACATGAAGCAGGGTCAACCGATACTGGTGCCCAATGCGCCCACCAGTGGTTGGGTGCGGCTCTATGCCAATAAGACCGATTTTCTCGGTGTTGGACAGATCCTGGAAGATGGGAGAGTGGCTCCAAAGCGGCTGATGCAGGCTAGCAGCTAACTCAGTTACGTAGAGTGCCGAATAGGGAAAAGCTTTAAAAAACCTGAAGTTAACTAGAACTTCTTAGCTTGGATTTCAGCACCTTTTGGTGGGGCATGGCCCCACCCTACCGTACGCACACAAGCACTCTCCCTAGACGGAAGATGTCGCAAAATGCGTAGGGTGGGGCCATGCCCCACCAAACACAGCTGAATAGAGGCCTCACTATTCGACCTTAAAATCACCAAGTGAGTGACTTCAAAGAGGCCTGGAGATAGTTTAAATCGAGCAATATTCTCAGCACACAAACTCAATAGCTGAGCATTGCGGGTTATCGGCTGGTTAATGACTCTGTAACAATAGTGGGCTGACTTGCCGTATCAGCCTAGAACGCGCATACTACGCGGTCTTTCGGGGATTGCCCGAAGTGAATTATTAACCTGAACCACTAGGTTCAGGTCTAATTAAACCGGTCCGGTCAGCCTGAACTCATTGTCGGGTAGACCTGAAAAGTGGCCACTGTATATAGACGTAACCTACAGGAGACACGTCATGTCAATGAGTGCAGCAGAAAAGAAAGCCATCGTCGATGAATACCAGCGCGCGCCAGGTGATACAGGATCACCAGAAGTGCAGATCGCTTTGATGACTGGCAGAATCACCCAGCTGACCGAGCATTTCAAGGAGCACAAACAAGACCATCACTCCCGTCAGGGTTTGGTCCGTTTGGTCAATTCACGCCGTAAGCTCCTGGATTATCTGAAAACTAAAGATCAACAGCGTTATAAAGACCTGATCGCTAGTTTAGGTCTGCGTCGTTAAACCGTCCCCGCCAATTTACAGAGTATCCAAGGATTCAACGTGACACTAATAAAGAAAGAATTCCAATGGGGAGACAATAAGGTCTCCATCGAAACTGGTGAGATCGCAAGGCAGGCAGATGGTGCTGTCATGGTCAACATGGATGACACCGTCGTACAGGTAACCGTGGTCGAAGCGAAAAGTAGCGTACCCCGCGACTTTTTTCCGCTCACCGTCGATTATCAAGAGAAAACCTATGCTGCGGGTATGATCCCTGGCGGTTTTTTCCGTCGTGAAGGGCGTCCCAGCGAGAAAGAGATCCTTACCGCACGTCTTATCGATCGTCCGATTCGTCCCCTTTTTCCAAAGGGCTTTACCAGTGAAGTACAGGTGATTATCACTGTCATGTCACTCAATCCAGCTGTTGATCCTGAGATTCCCTCATTGATCGGTACCTCTGCGGCACTGGCCATCTCCGGTCTGCCATTCCAGGGCCCGGTTGGTGCAGCCAGAGTCAGCTACAAGGATGGCGAATATACTCTCAACTCACCCTCAATCGGCCTCAGCGACAAATCAGATCTGGATCTGATTGTTTCTGGTACCGAAGATGCGGTGCTGATGGTTGAGTCAGAAGCCAATCAACTCTCTGAAGAAGTAATGCTGGGTGCAGTACTCTTCGGTCACGAGCAGTCACAGGTTGCGATTCAGGCGATCAAAGAGCTCGCAGCAGAAGTCAACAAGGAAGTCACTGAATTCAACCCACCAGAGGTAGATGCAGAGCTGAAAGCCGCTGTTGAAGCCGAAGCTGCACAGGGTATTGGCGATGCTTACAAAATCGCTGACAAGCTGGATCGTTATGCAGCAAGTGATGCAGTAGTTGCCGCCACTGTAGAGAAACTCTCTGCCGTAGAGGTGGATGGCGCTCCGCGTTGGGATAAAGACAGCATCAAAGGTCAACTGGAGAAGCTGAAGAAAACCACAGTACGTGGACGCATCCTCGATGGCGAGCCTCGTATCGACGGACGTGACACACGCACAGTACGTCCAATCAGTGTACGTACCGGTGTACTGCCACGTACTCACGGTTCAGCACTCTTCACCCGTGGTGAGACCCAGGCCCTGGTTGTGACCACCTTGGGTACCGAGCGTGATTCTCAGATTATCGATGCCCTCGAAGGTTCACGTCGTGAACACTTCATGTTGCACTACAACTTCCCTCCCTTCTGTGTTGGTGAGACCGGACGTGTAGGCAGCCCCAAGCGTCGTGAGATCGGACATGGTCGTCTGGCCAAGCGTGGTGTACTGGCCTGTATGCCAACCATCGGTGACTTCCCCTACGCGATTCGTGTGGTCTCAGAGATCACAGAATCGAATGGCTCCTCTTCAATGGCATCAGTATGTGGCACCAGCCTCTCTCTGATGGATGCCGGTGTACCGATCAAAGCACCGATTGCCGGTGTAGCCATGGGATTGATCAAGGATGGCGACAAGTTTGCCGTACTGACCGATATCATGGGTGACGAGGATCACCTTGGCGATATGGACTTCAAAGTGGCCGGTACCAGCGAAGGCATCAACGCACTGCAGATGGATATCAAGATCAACGGCATCACCAAAGAGATCATGGAGATCGCACTTGATCAGGCGAAAGAGGGACGACTGCACATCCTGAATGAGATGAACAGTGTCATCGACACCCATCGCAATCAGATGTCAGAGCATGCGCCACGGATCATCGAGTTCAAGATCAACCCAGACAAGATTCGTGATGTTATCGGCAAGGGTGGTGTTACCATCCGCTCAATCACAGAAGAGACCGGTGCCACCGTCGACATTACCGATGATGGCGTGGTCAAGATCTTCTCTGTCGATAAGAGTGCCGGTGAAGAGGCGCAGCGTCGTGTTGAGCTGATTACCGCTGATGTTGAAGTGGGCACCATCTACGAAGGCAAGGTAGCCAAGCTGATGGACTTCGGTGCATTTGTCACCATCCTGCCTGGAAAGGATGGCCTGGTACATATCTCACAGATCTCCAACGAACGTGTGGAGAAGGTCAGCGACAAGCTGTCTGAAGGTGATGTGATCAAGGTTAAAGTGCTTGAAGTTGATAAGCAAGGCCGCATCCGTCTCAGCATGAAGGCGATTGATGAAGCTGAAGCCTGATTACTACCGGGTCTCTTAGCAGACCCGTAATCAGCCAGAGAAAAGGGGCCGACAGGCCCCTTTTTTATTTGCATAAAAAAATACCTCCCCAAAAAACCACTCACGATAGTTAATTCAAATGTAGGGTGCGGCCCTGCCGCACCAAAAAAACCAGCTATGCCACTGAACAATCATAGGTTTTAATAAACTTGTAATTATAATATTTAAACAAGAAATAAAAAAATGATCTTACGATTGTCTTTTAATGAAACAGGCTATATAGTTTAAACACCGCGATTCGACAGATAACAGGAAGTGGTCATGCAGAAAAAGCAGGGATGCAAAAAGTATCGATATCCATATCTCTTAAATCAGATTACACCCTTTTTTCTCCCTATTTCAACAGATGCTACTGCGCTTTTCTCTAAACCAGAAAAGCCTGAGTATTGCTGTGTCTGTACATTATAGGGATCAAGGACTAGATATGTTTCTGAGTAAAATACCTTACAAGAATATCTTAAGTTTTTCTGTTTTTATATATGCACTTTTTATTTCAGAAAACTCTATGGCTTTATGTTCAGATCCATTTTTATTACCAGAAGCGGAGAAAATGTATTTTAATCCGTTCACAAAAACAGATCTGCCACCGACTATAGAAAGTTTGGCTACTGGGGCATGTCCTGCAAGTTATGAATACACTGGTTTGTGGCGCTACATTACAGACCCAACCGAGTCAAATCCAGATCCAAGTGTGGTTATTAGTTGCTATCGAGATGCCTATCAGGCATGCCCGCATGGCGGGCCAGGACATTGCGATCCGAGTATAACGCAAGCTTGTGATGCTTGTGATGGCTCATCAAATACTTTAAAAACAGTTAAACCTATGCCTATTCCATATTGTTATGATGAGCGGGTAAAACATATATGCAAGGTAAGCAACTCTGATAATTGGTATCATTGCGAACGAAAATATTTTATCGGAGTTCCACCACAACAGTGCCCCACGGTTGCTAATCCATGCGTACCTTCAACAGGTAACAAAATCGAGACAGAAACAGACTATATTGCCGCAAATGGCATCTTAAAAGTAAAACGCTATTACAAATCTCAGGATATCATGGATGGCACAAATGAGATTGGACGCCGTTGGCGTCACAACTACTCTCAGCGTGTAGATGGCCTTTGGGAATGGAATGATATAAAAGACGTAACAACTATTTCGCCACTCTACAATACACCACAATCAGCATGTTCAACTGGATGGAATTCTATTAAAGATACTGCTTATCGTGGCGTTTTAAGTGGTGCAGTGGCCGGATATTCCAACGGTATATGCTCATTAAGACAGGATGGACAAATCGTTGCTCGACTGGTTATACATAACTCGCTTGATACGCGCAAAGACTATAAAGCATCAGTACCAGTTCTTGAGATCAACAGATCAAATGGTAGTTTTCTTACCTTTGTGAAAGTGGAAGAGCATTGGGAAAATGTCAATCAGGGATTGGAAACGCTGCAAGAGAATGGATTAGGTTTGATCATAACAGATCGTGATGGTACTACCTTGGAGTATGATGCTGATGGTTTGCTTATATCAAAGCAGTACCAGAACGGTACGATATTAACTTATACCTACGATAGTGATGATAAATTACTGAGCGTGTCTGATCAATTCGGTGGCCAATTGCAGTATCAATATAATGGTCAAGAATTAATCGATACAATAATAACGCCTGATGGCAATATTAACTACCAGTATGACCCCGAAGGTCGGTTGGTTTTAGTTGTCTATGTAGATAATAGTGAAAGGACATATCACTATGAAGATAGTGATTACCCATACCATTTGACCGGTATTACAGACGAAAGTAGTAATCGTTTTGCCACCTGGCAATATGACGAGGAGGGTAGGGCAATTGTTTCAGAGCATGCAGGTAGCGCTGAAAGAACAGAGTTTACCTATAACCCGGATGGCACTACAACTGTAACGGATGCCAAAGGAGCGCAACAAATTTATCACTTTGTAGTGCAACAGGGCGCAATGAAGGTCGATCACATCGAAGGCGACCGCTGCACCACCTGTTCCGGTGGTGACATCCAAGCCTACACCTACGACAGCAACGGCTTCACAGCCAGCAAAACCGACTGGAACGGCAACACCACAACCTACACCAGAGATAATAAGGGTAGGGAACTGAGTCGCACCGAAGCCTCAGGCACACCCCAGGCGAGAACTATCACCACCACCTGGGATACAGATCTCAATAAACCACTGGTCATTACAGAACCGAATCAGATTACCGAATACAGCTACGACCCAACAGGTCGACTGCTCAACCAAAAGCAACGAGCACCACAATGAGAAACTGAATCTAAAGGAATATCACAAAATAGCTTATCTTTATTCATGCATGAGAATTGTAGGCTGGCAAAATCAATAAAAATGTTAGAAGAGTGGTTTGAGTGAATCAAAGATATACTGTCGAAAGAGAGTGATGTTAAAGAGAAATTGCAAGAAAAAGTGAAACTGTAAAGTGTAGGGTGCGGCCCTGCCGCACCAAAGTAAAAAGAGTGTTTATCTCTAAGAGAAAGAAATATACAGAATGGTTACATTGTAAGCATTGCTTGAATACAATAAAAAATAATCTTTTTCTAATTGTTTTTGTAATTTTAAGACTATGTAGTTTAGAATTAAAAATCAATATTTGCAGGGAAGAAATTATGCCAACTAATCAGGGATGTAAGTACTGGTTTGAATATTATTCAAATCATTTATTCTCTTTGCTGCCAGCTGTTTTTCTCTGTTCTTTGAGCGCAATAGGGCTACCTCTGAATGCAGCAGAGCCCATGCGCTGGAAGGCTTACCCCTCAGAATCTGGTGGCACTTTTGGTGCCGAGATAGAAGCTATCAATGACTTCAAAAATCTTGGTGGTGACTATCTCTATACTGAACCGGTATCAGAAATAAATAATTTAGATAGCGTGGTAATAAATTTTAAAGTGCCAGATGCACCCGTGGATATTGGGCCATGGATATATAACATGAATAATTCTCATGGCTGCCTTAATGCTGAGTCACTTTCTGACTTACTGGATTGCCATATAGAACGCGAAATTAATCTTTTACAAGACCCTGATAAATGTGCACCTTATTATGAAGTCGATAGAGATAGCGGAAGTTGGACAGATTCACAGACAAAGACAATTCCACGTGCGATAAATGTCGATAATTACGGATTCCGTTATTTAGATGCAAGAGTATATCATTTTGATACGCGTCCTCCGTCATCATCTAATTATTTGGGGTGTCATGTTATTGAAATTAATACAAATAACTACCGAAAACGTGAGATAGGATGCAAATACCCAACTACATTCTTCTCTAATAGTGAAAAGCTCTGCAAAAACTTTACAACCGCTAAAGTGGTTGGCAAGCCATACTATTATTTATCGCCAAAACCAATGATCTGTCCAGAAGAGGGTAATCCCTGCAGCCCAGCTACAGGCAATAAGACTCAGACAGAAACTGATTATTCTCAAGCAGGTGGTAGCTTGAAAGTACAGCGCTACTACTCATCACAAGCAATTGGTGATGGCTTTGATCAAATGGGTCCACAGTGGCGCCATAATTATGCAAATCGTATAGATGGTTACAAGGAGCCGGCGTATACTGACTACAAAGGCAACAAGTCACCTCTTTACACATCCCCTCGTGAAGCTTGCTATAGCGGATGGACAGCAATTAAAAATGAAATTTATGGGGGACTGCTGGATAACGCAACTGCATATTATCGAGATGGTGCCTGTGAAATAAGAAAAGATGGAGTTTATGTAACAAAGTTAACTATACATAACACCATGAATGGTGCGAAGAATGCGGGCACCAGTCTCAATATTCGAAATATCAATGTTGCCAATGGTCAGTCTTACACTTACCGGTATCTAAATAGTCAATGGCAGCCTCTTTATCAAAATAATACAGTTTTTTCTGAAACTGCAACTGGATGGTCGCTCGCGCTTAGCGATAAAACTGTAGAGACATACGATTCCGAAGGTAAACTTAATACCAGTACAATTAGTTCAGGTCAAACCACACTGTTTACCTATAACGAATTTGGCTATCTTGATACCGTAACTGGCCCGTTTGGCGATACCCTGATATATCACTACGATGAGACAGATCGCCTGATAACGATTAATACACCGGATGGGGATCTAGACTACGGCTACGATTCAGCTGGTCGCTTGGTCAACGTCACCTATCCTGACAATAGTACTCGCCAATATCATTACGAAGATACACGCTTCCCAAACCACCTCTCAGGAATAACCGATGAAAATGGTGACCGCTTTTCTACCTGGGCCTACGATGCTGAGGGTCGTGCAATCCTCTCTGAACATGCCAACAGTGCTGAGCAGGTATCATTCATCTACAACCCGGATGGCACCACCACAGTAACCGTTGCTGTAGGCGCAGAACGCATCTACCACTTCACCGTTCAGCGGGGTCAGATGAAGGTCGAATACATCGAAGGCGATCGCTGTACCACCTGTGCCGGAGGCGACACCCAAGCCTACACCTACGACAACAACGGCTTTATCGCCAGCAAAACCGACTGGAACGGCAACACCACAACCTACACCAGAGATAATAAGGGTAGGGAACTGAGCCGCACCGAAGCCTCAGGCACCCCCCAAGCCAGAACGATAACAACAACCTGGGACGTCAACCTGAACAAGCGGCTGACAGTAACCGAACCCGAGCAGATCACAGAATACACCTACGATACTGAAGGCAGGCTACAGAGCCAAAGCCAGAGCGCACTGCAGTAACCTACAACTGAACCATCAGGACAGGATTAGAAGCAAGGACATGGACATGAGCAAACCCACCATGACAATTAACGCCAAAACACTCTGCCTATTGACTGGCTTAAGCCTGGGTCTGATAGCGCCAATAGCGGCACATGCAGATCGCACCATCAGCTATACCTACACCACTCTAGGCCAGATTGAGACCATCGATGGTCCCAGGGTTGATGTCACTGACATCACCACCTACGGTTACGATGGACAGGGCAATCGCACCAGCGTCACCAACGCCCTCGACCAGGCGACCCAGATCACCGCCCACGATGCCTCAGGCCGCCCCCTGACCATCATCAGTCCCAACGGCCTGACCACCACCAGAAGCTACGACTTGCGCGGTCGCATGACCCAACAGAGCATCAGCGATGGCGTAACCACCCGCACCACCGATTACGACTACGATCCAGTGGGTAACCTCATCCAGGTCACCCTCCCGGATGGCAACAGCATCAGCTACGACTACGATGCCGCCCACCGCCTCACCGGCCTGGAAGATCAACTGGGCAATCGCATCGACTACACCCTGGATGATATGGGTAACCGCCTCAATGAACAGGTGAGTGATCCCCAAGGTACACTCACCCGTACCCAGCAGAAGGTCTACGATCAACTCAGCCAACTCGATCAGTCGATCGACAGTGAGAACCACTCCACCGACTTCGACTACGATGCCAATGGCAACCTCATCCGAACCCTGGATGCCAACCTCAACCCGACCGTCCAGGACTACGACCCCTTAGACCGACTGGAACAGACCACCGATGCAAAGAACGGCATCACCCAATACAGTTACGATGCCCAGGACAACCTTATCGAGGTCACCGACCCCACCAACCTCACCACCATCTACGACTATGACGAACTGGGCAACCTGCTCAGCGTTACCAGCCCCGACACCGGGGTGACCACCTACACCTATGATGAAGCAGGTAATCGCCTTACCCAGACCGATGCACGCGGGGTCACCGCCAGCTACAGCTATGATGTTCTCAATCGACTGACAACCATCAGCTACCCCGATAGCAGCCTCAATGTCAGCTACACCTACGACCAGGGTGTAAACGGCATAGGCCAGCTCACACAAATGAGCGATGCGGAAGGCACTACCGACTACGTCTACAACGCCTTCGGCGACCTGATCGAGCAGACCAGAACCAGCCAGGATGCAGTGGTCACAAGCTTTACATACACCTATAACCCTCAAGGCCAACTCATCAGTCAGACCTACCCCTCAGGGCACATCGTCCACTACAGCTACACCCAGGGCCAACTCACCGGCCTGAGCCTGGAAAAACCCGATGGCACAACCCAGGCCCTCGTCAGCCAGATCCAGCGGCTGCCGTTCGGTCCGATCAACACCCTGGACTTCGGCAACGGTCTGCAACTCAGCCGATCATTCGATCAGGACTACAAGCTCATCGCCCAAACCCTGGGCAATGTACTCAATGACAGCTACGGCCACGACCCGGTGGGCAATATCACCGACTGGCAGGACCTGCTGCAGACCGCCAGAGATCAGAGCTTCAGCTATGACGAACTGGACAGATTAACCAGCGCGACCGGTGCCTATGGTGACCTGGGCTACGGCTACGATGCAATCGGAAATCGTCTTAACAAAACAGAAGATGGTGTTTCAGAAACCTACAACTACGAAACCGGCAGCCATCGACTGCAGGAGATCCTCGGCAGCACCACCGACAGCCGTCTCTATGATGAAGCGGGTAATACCCTCAGCAGCCTGATCGGTGGTTACACCTATGATGATCAGAATCGGATGGTGAGCTTTACCCAGGGCGGCACCGTGGCGAGTTATGGCTACAACGGTAAGGGGGAGCGGGTACGTAAAACTGTCAATGGTGCAATCACTCGGTTCCGTTACGGGCCAAGTGGTGCGCTGCTTGGAGAATATAACCATACCGGAGACCCACTAAGAGAATATGTCTATCTGGAGGGGCAACCGGTTGCTCAGATAACTGGTTACACAGCGCCCGCGCATCTACTACAAAGTGTGCAGACAAATCATGTATCACTGAATGTGAATCTGGGTCAGCATCCAGCTACACCTGTAGTGATCGCCAGCCCATTGACGTTGAATGGTGGACAGGGGGCAGTTGTTGGCTTGAGTGGTGTCCAGAAGAGCCATGTTAGTGTGCAGGCCAAAGAGTGGGACTACCTTGATGGTGCCCACGCCACAGAAGATATCTCTCTACTGGCACTACCACCAGGTCGCTATTCTCAGGCAGATGGCAGTGTGTGGGAAATAGGTCGGTTAACTGTGAGCGGAACCCGGCAGTGGCAAGATGTCAGTTTCGAGTCGGAATTTACTGCCACCCCCTATCTGTTCCTGACGCAACAGAGTCAGAATGATCCTGAAGTGACGGTTGTTAGGGTGAGAAATCTCTCAGCCAGCGGTTTTGAAGCAGCGCTCTATGAGCAGGAGACCTTGAATAATGGTCATGGAGAAGAGACCGTTGGTTATCTGGCGATCTACAATCCGACAGGTAGTGGCGAAGCCCATTTTTATGATGCCAGTTTTAACTATCAGTTAAGTCAGCGTAATTTCAGTCAAACGATTACCGAAGGTGAACAACAGTTAAGGCTACAGGAAGAGCAATCTAGAGAAGCAGAGACCGGTCATGCCACAGAAACAGTGGATATTCTGAGGATCGAGGGGCATACTTTTGCTCAGGCTGTGAGTTTTGTGGGAGGTGACCCCTTTGCCCTGAGAAGGGTTGGTGCGACATCTAGTACGGTGGTGAGTGGAACGCCGGGTGCGAGTCTGGCTTATCTGCATACGGATCATCTTGGGGCTGTTGTTAAAGCGACGGATGAAGCGCAAGCGGTGGTCTGGGATGTGGATCGGAAGCCGTTTGGGGAGAGGGAGAGTTTGGTTGGGCAGGTTGAGATGTTGTTGGGGTTTCCTGGGCAATACTTTGACCAAGAAACGAATAACTATTACAACTACTTCCGGGATTACGATCCAAGCACGGGACGTTATCTACAGTCTGATCCCATCGGTCTTGATGGCGGCATGAATACCTATGCTTATGTGGAAGGGAATCCTCTGAATAAAATTGATCCTAAAGGGTTACTTTTCAGTGGGGGTGACTATGGTGCTCCCATAGCGCCTGGTCCTTCATCGATGGGTCTTCCGCCTAGTCAGAGAGGTAACGATTATGCAGATCTGGAGTGTGATGAATGTGAGGAACCGCCTTCGCATCAAGAATGTACAAAAATATGTTTTGATAGGCTTATTAGTTGGAATGTAAATGTTACAGCATTAGGTGGTAGTGCAGCTGGAGTGTTTGGAACTGGGAGTGTATCGACTATTGGTTCAATTGTTGGTTTTGTGCCGCCTGGTGGGGCGTATGTCCACTGCTCATATGTCTGTATGATGTATCCGTGCATTAATTCAAAATGAAGAAATACACGTTACTCTCATTACTGATGTTTTTGTTGTTGTTTGTGCATTTATATACCGAGAAATACCTGTTTTCCTGTGTTTATGCACTGCTCCTTGCTGTATCGCTATATATGATGAAAAAGAAAAAATAAATAGACGGGGTCATCCATAGAACGAAAGGGGCCAACGGCCCCTTCGTTTATTGAGTCTGTTAAGTAGTCGGTCTGTTCTCCTCACGCTACTAAAGATATGGGACACCCCAACAAATATTGATAAATTCAAGTCAGAAATGAAGGACACCCGTAAAAATATTGAAACATATCCGCGAATAAGATAAGTTTTATCTTGAAATATCAGAAACAACATGGAGGTTGTTATGACAAGAGCCCGTCAATCTTTAGTGAGCTTGGAAGC
>NZ_JBSYOO010000013.1:0-53883 GCF_058244675.1 Candidatus Thiodiazotropha sp. AKIB8
CCCCACCAAAACCCATACAGAGTCATCCAAACCACTAAACCGGACTGCAGCAAACCCAGGATAACCTGCACCTTTCCCCGGATTCCGCTGCGCTTCATCCAGGCTACAGTAATGCACTCAAAACCTATCTGCGGATTTTCGCAGCTTGCTTAAACAACACCCCTCTTTGAGCAGGAGTGAGACCTGACATCAAAATTACTCACTGCCTTCCTTTTTCTCTTCAGTATCAGCACTAGCAGGCTCAGCAGCTGGCGCATCTGCCGCTGACTCGGCTGCCTGCTGAGCAGGTGCTTCAGGCTCGCCCTTGCTGGCTTCAGGGGCAGGCTGCGCATTTTTCTCATTGAATACCAATTCACTGGAATCACGCAGTCCCTGCATATAGTCGGTGAGGGATTTTTGCTGTAGTGCAGTCGTAATTTTACCGCGTACACTCTCCAGGGTAGGTGCTTCACTCTGACGGCTATCCTCCAACAGAATTACATGCCAGCCAAAATCGGTCTTAACCGGGGCTGCTGAATATTTACCCTTCTCCATGGAGGCCAGCGCATCGCCAAATGGCTTAACCATCTGTCCCGCATCAAACCATCCCAGATCGCCACCGTTTTTACCAGTAGGGCCTGTGGAGTGCTCTTTGGCCAACTCGGCGAAATCACCGCCTCCATCCAACTTCTTAATCAGTGATTTTGCCTCATCTTCCTCTTTTACCAGGATGTGTCTGGCTTTGTATTCAGTATTGGATTGGTTGGCAAAGTCAGCATCATAGACTTTCTGAATCTCTTCATCGGATGGTTTTTTATTATTGGCATGCTCCTGTATGGCAACCTGTGTCAGCAGTTTCGCTTTCAGAAGTTCGAGAGAAGCGGCGACATCTTCACGCTCCAGCAAACCGGACTTTTCAGCCTCTTGTGACACGATCAGGATATTGGCTAACTCATTGAGTACGCCCATTTGCATCTCAGGTGAGGTCTTCGCATCGGGAACACCACGCATCCTGTCCTGGAAGTAGAGGCTGTACATGGCTCTGGTCACAGGCTTACCGTTCACCGTCAGCAGGGTGTTTAGATCCATATCGGCAGAACCGGCTTCTGTTTTCGCTGGCAGCGTGGCAGAACGTTGTGATTCCGCTGCAGCGACTGCAGTCGGCTCAGTCTCAGAAGGTTGGTTACAACCTACAACCAGTCCAGCGCTGCAGAGTGTAGCCAGAATTATCTGTTTTTTCATCTTTGATCTTACCTTGTGGTGATTATTAACTATTTATTCCGTAACGTTTACGGCAGTACTTTTTTGAAGGGTTTAACTATGACCCGTGCATAGACACCCGCTTTTATATAAGGATCCTCATCGGCCCACATTTTAGCGCTTTCGAGGGTGTCAAACTCCGCCACGATCAGGCTGCCTGAAAAACCTGCAGGACCGGGATCTTCTGCATCAATCGCCGGGTGGGGACCGGCCAGAAGGAGTCTCCCCTCGCTTTGTAGCAGCTGTAGCCGCTGCACATGATCCGGACGTATTTTCAGGCGCTGCTCAAGACTGTCTTCACGATCTTCAGCGATGATGGCGTACAGCACTCACTTCTCCTCAGCTTTTAGTTCAGGTTCGCGCAGATGGCGGGCAAGATAGAAGGCTTGCAGAATAACGAAGCCCAGTGTCAGCCCCATCATGCCAAACAGTTTGAAATTGACCCAGCTCTCTTCCAGGGCGTGGGCAGTATGACACATCTCCAGTTCATTCCCCTGAAACTGAGTGTGACAATTATCGAAGTCGATTTGTTGCAAGCCGGTGGTATCGATGAGTAACTGCTCAGCGGCGAAGAAGTCACTTGCCACGTAGAGATTCAGGAATCCCAAGATGATGAAAAAGAGTCCCCAGAATAGATTGAGCCGTTTCCAGATGGGTGTGGGTACATCGATAGCACTCTCCATCATGCGCTGAACTATAGGTTTTTTACCAATAAACAGACTGCCCAGGAAGACAAGTCCAAATAGCCAGTTGATCACTGACGGCTTCCACATGATAAAGGTGCGATCCTGCAATAGGATGGTTAATCCTCCGAACACCACCAATATAGCGAGGGTGATCAGATGCATTTTCTCAACATGGCCCTTACGAAACCAACCATAGCCGACCTGGATTACCGACGAGGCGATAGCGACCCCTGTGGCGATATAGATGCCATACAGCTTATAGGCAATAAAAAACAGGATGACGGGAAAGAAGTCTACGAGAAATTTCATATTGGAATCTGTGGTTAAACCTGATGTGTGAGCAGCTTTGATGCGATCTCAAATTGATTATTAATGCAATGTTCTGGGTAAGCGCCAGAGATTGTAATACTTTTCAACGACTTCTCGTACCTGTTGCGGGTAATTAAGGGCATCCATCTGGGTCATTCCTTCCTTAAAAAAATTGGGTGCCTCATCAGGTATGTATCTTGTGAGTGTTTCATAGGCGCTATCGATCAGTCCTGGTTGGTGGCTGCGGGTGGCAATAATTGCCTGGTTAATCAATAAAATACGCCATGGTTCTGATGAGGTACTTCCGCTTTTGCCGGTTTTAAGTTCAGGGGCTATGGCCTGCAGAAGTTCTTGCGCCACCTCATAGAGCTGCTCAAGTTCGGCTGTTTCGCTATAGGTGTTGGCAAGCCGTGCCAATGCATTGACTATTGGTTCGATTGTCCTGATCTGTCCCAGATGGCGTCCCAGCCAAAGTGCCAGGGGTAGGGAGAGATCCTCAAATTCATGACTCACTTCGGTTAGTTTGAGATCAGTTGCCAGGGCAGAAAAGTCCATCAGCAGATTGATGCCATAATCCCCTAGTTCATTCAATTCATCACTTGAGAGGGGGTCGTTATCACCACTTTTCGATTGTTTATCGACAAGTTGCAGGATTTCAACCAGGCGATGCATGGCATCCCGAAGTGCTGCAGGAGAACGTTCCGGATCGACACGGATACTGGTTCGGCCACTGTTGATAACAGTGGCTGCAATCTCTTCGAAACGGCTGTTGATTGTATCAAGAGTAAGATTGTGAAATAGCATGGCGCCAATTGTATCAGGCTGTTCTAAGAGCGTCTGTCAGTTGTTGTGATCAATATCTGCAATTTGAATTTTTTCTTACCCATAGCATCAGGAAATAAGAGAAGGTTACAGATTAATGATTTCTCTATCCGTGAGGCAGGACAATGGGTACAATCCGCCCCCATGTTCTGCTTATACGACCTACATAGCCACTCCACAGCTTCGGACGGGACACTTCCGCCCCGAGAGCTGGTGCTGCGTGCAGCGGAGGCTGGGGTCAAAGTATTGGCATTGACCGATCATGACACCACTGCAGGCATAGATGAGGCCTACCGGACTGCTCAGACCTGTGGCTTGATACTGATTCCAGGCGTGGAAGTCTCAGTCACCTGGAATCAACAAACTGTACATGTGGTAGGGCTGAATGTAGATCCAGAGAGTCCTCTGCTGAGTGAAGGGCTTGGCCGCCTGAGAGCATTTCGGGAGTGGCGGGCGCGAGAGATTGCAGAGAAGCTTGAAAAGGCGGGTATCCATGGGGCTTATGAAGGTGCTTCTGGATTTGCTGAAGGTAATTTAATTGGCCGTACACATTTTGCACGTTTTCTGGTTAAAAGTGGTGTGGTGGATGACGAGCGAAAGGTTTTTAAACGCTATCTGGTGAATGGAAAACCTGGTCATGTGAGCGGGGATTGGGCCTCTTTGGAAGAGGCTGTCAATTGGATACACTCGGCAGGTGGCGAGGCGGTGATCGCTCATCCCGCACGCTACAGAATGACCCGCTCTAAATTACGCAGACTATTCAGGGACTTCGTGGAGTTAAAAGGAGACGCTCTTGAAGTCGTGTCTGGCAGCCATAGCCGGGATGATTACTTCACCATGGCTAAACACGCCAAAGATTTTGGTTTGAAGGCTTCTGCCGGATCAGATTTCCACTCTCCGGAGACGCCCTGGCTGGAGCTGGGTCGTTTGCCAAAGCTGCCCGATAGTTGTCAGCCCATCTGGAGTCACTGGAATCTGCCTCAACAGACTGATCGTCAATGCGAGTTGGCTTAGGCTGGATCTTAGTATGGCGCAGTTTTTTCAGATACATCCGGATAATCCCCAGTCCCGTTTGATTAAACAATCGGTGGCTATCATTCGTGATGGCGGCCTGGTGATCTATCCTACCGATTCGAGTTATGCCCTCGGTTGCCATATCGGTGACAAAAGCGCTATGGAGCGTATTCGGCGTATTCGTAAAGTCGACGATTCACACAACTTTACCCTGGTATGCCGGGATCTGACCGAAATTTCCAACTATGCCAAGATCGATAACCAGGATTACCGACTGCTGAAGAACCTTACCCCTGGCCCTTATACCTTCATTCATAAGGCAACCAAACAGGTACCCAGACGTCTAATGCATCCTAAACGCAAGACGATCGGTATACGTGTTCCCGACAATGAGATCGTCAGTGCATTGCTGCAGGAGCTAGGGGAACCGATCATGAGTACTACCCTGATCATGCCGGGAGATGAGATGCCCCTTACCGATCCCTATGAGATGCGGGACCTATTGGATCATCACGTGGATCTGATCATAGATGGGGGTTATTGTGGTTTAGAGCCTACCACGGTGGTGGTTATGTCAGACCATCAGCCTGAGGTCGTCCGTGCAGGAAAAGGCGACACTTCTCTGTTCGAGGTATAATTTTCCGATGGAAGGTCTCAGTCTCATTCAAAAGCTGGCAATTTTTGTATTGCCGATGATATTCGCAATCACTGTGCATGAAGCAGCTCATGGGTGGATGGCCAAACGTCTGGGGGATAAAACCGCTGAGATGTTGGGAAGGGTGACCCTCAATCCAATAAAACACATCGATCTCGTGGGCACTATTTTGGTTCCTCTTGGCGCCTATCTGCTTACCGGTTTTATGTTCGGCTGGGCTAAGCCGGTTCCTGTCAACTGGAATAATCTCAATAATCCAAAGCGGGATATGGGGCTGGTGGCTCTGGCAGGACCAGCTGCGAATCTGTTGATGGCAGTGATCTGGGCAATATTGGTCTACGCCGGTGCCCTGTCTCTACAGCATTTCGAGTGGTTGGGCGTGCCTCTGGTATTGATGGCAGTGGCTGGGGTCTTGATCAATGCCGTATTGATGGTGCTGAATCTGATGCCAATTCCCCCTCTGGATGGAGGACGGGTACTATTCTCTCTACTACCGGCAAAACAGGCCCAGATCTTTTCTCGTCTCGAGTCTTATGGGCTTGTCATCGTATTGGTATTACTTGTCACCGGCATTCTTGGGTTTGTACTCTGGCCATTGGTCGGTTTGACGATCAAGATTCTGCCTGCAAGTGACATTGTTAATCAGCTTATTCCTGTCATTCTCAGTCCCGTAAGGAGCTAGTTTTGAATCAGCCACTAAGTGCAAACCGAGTGCTATCTGGTATGCGTCCAACCGGACGACTGCATCTTGGACATTATCATGGGGTTCTTAAGAACTGGCTGGCATTGCAAGATCAATATGAGTGCTATTTTTTCGTCGCTGACTGGCATGCATTGACAACCCACTATGATGACCCAAGTGTGATTCCGGGCAGTATTTGGGATATGGTGATCGACTGGCTGGCAGCCGGGGTGGACAGTGAGTCTGCAACCCTTTTTATTCAGTCCATGGTGCCAGAGCATGCGGAATTGCACCTGTTACTCTCAATGATCACCCCCCTGGGTTGGCTTGAGCGGGTACCCAGCTACAAAGATCAGCAGGAGAAGTTGAAAGAGAAGGATCTGGCCACCTACGGCTTTCTCGGCTACCCCTTGCTGCAATCTGCAGACATCCTTATCTATCGTGCTTCTCAGGTGCCGGTCGGAGAGGATCAGGTGGCCCATGTTGAGCTTACGCGAGAAGTTGCTCGACGCTTCAACCATATCTATGGTCGTGGCCCTGATTTCGAAGCCCAGGCTGAAGCTGCGCGCAAGAAGATGGGCAAGAAGGCGGCAAAACAGTTCGACCAGTTAAAGAGAGCCTATCAAGAGCAGGGGGATGGTGAGGCACTGCTGAAAGGGCAGGAACTGCTGGCTGCTCAGCAGAACATCAATGCAGAAGAACGAGAACGCCTGATGGGCTATCTTGAGGGGAGCGGACGGGTGATTCTGGCTGAACCTCAGCCTCTTTTGACCAAGGCCTCAAAGATGCCCGGGCTGGATGGACAGAAGATGTCGAAATCCTATGCCAACACCCTGGCGCTGCGTGATGATCCAGCTGAAGTTGAAAATAGACTAAAACGTATGCCTACAGATACCCAGCGGGTACGCCGCACAGATCATGGAGATCCGGAAAAGTGCCCGGTGTGGCAGTTTCATCTGGTCTATTCTGATGAGGGGACCCGTCAGTGGGTTCAGCAGGGTTGTACGACTGCAGGCATTGGTTGTCTTGAGTGTAAGGCACCTGTTATCGAATCGGTTTTGGATGAACTTAAACCAATTCAGGCACGGGCGGCAGAATTTGAGGCCCAACCTGAGCTGGTGAAGGGTATTATTGAACAAGGCTCCGAAAAGGCCAGGTCAGTGGCCCAGGAGACGATGCGGGAAGTTCGACAGGTCATGTCATTGCAGAGTCTGAGATAGCAGGCTCGGATTTAGAGGAATCAAAAACATATAATGCCCCGCCATGGAACCTACTGAAAACCATCCTCATCACCACCCTGAGCAGGAGGAGATGCCTTTTGCTGTGGTGATGGGTGAGCCTTTGGCGACACCGCCAACTGATCTCTATATCCCTCCCGATGCACTTGAGGTTTTTCTCGATGCTTTTGAGGGGCCTCTGGATCTGTTGCTCTATCTGATCAGACGTCAGAATCTCGATATTCTCGATATACCGATTCTGGAAATCACCCAACAATACGTCAGTTACATCGAAATGATGAATGAGCTACGGCTTGAATTGGCTGCGGAGTATCTGGTGATGGCCGCTATGTTGGCCGAGATCAAATCCCGCATGTTGTTGCCGCGAACGGTGAGTGAAGAGGAGGATGTTGAAGATCCCAGAGCAGAACTGATCCGGCGACTACAGGAGTATGAGCGCTATAAGCAGGCTGCAGAGGATCTGGATGGATTGGAACACATGACCAGGGACACCTTTCAAGCGCATGCTGAATTGGTTGATCGTCATGTTGAGGCCCAGGAGCCTGATGTCTCCTTGCGTGAGATAATGTCTGCACTGTCGGATGTTCTGCATCGCGCTGATATGTTCACCAGTCACCGGGTTGAGAAGGAGCCGCTTTCTGTTCGCGAGAAGATGTCTCATGTGTTAGAGCGGATCGATGGCGAGCAGTTTGTCAGCTTCACCGAATTGTTTGATATTGTGGAGGGCCGCTTGGGAGTAGTGGTTACCTTCCTGGCAGTTTTGGAATTGATTAAAGCATCGCTCATCGAATTGGTGCAGGCAGAGGCCTTTGCCGCCATTCATGTTAGGGCCTGTTAACACTAATTCAATCGACGCTGTTGCGTCTGAAAAAGCGCCAATCTAGGCGTGAGGAGCACAGTTTGGTTATTCCAAATAAGCGACGAACAACAACGAGTGGCGCTTTTTCAGGCGTAACCCGAAGGGCTGCGGCTATTTTTCCGCCCAGCAGCGTCGATTGAATTAGTGTTAACAGGCCCTAAAGCGAAGGTTTCTTGAAATGACCGATAACAACAAATTGAAACAGATTGTTGAGGCAGCGCTTCTGGCCGCCGGCAAACCCTTGAGCCTGGATGAGATTATCTCCCTGTTTCCTGAGCATGAGCAACCGGAAAAGAAGCAGCTGCGCGAGATCATGGCTGAGTTGGAGGAGGAGTACCAGGGCCGGGGTATCGAAGTTACGGAGGTGGGAAGTGGCTTCCGAATACAGGTTCGTTCTGAATTTTCTCCCTGGGTATCCAAACTTTGGGTTGAACGGCCACCTAAATATTCCCGAGCCCTGTTGGAAACCCTGGCATTGATTGCCTATCGCCAACCAATAACACGGGGTGAGATTGAGGATATCAGAGGGGTTTCTGTCAGTACCAATATCATTAAGACACTCACAGAAAGAGAGTGGGTACGTGTGGTTGGTCACCGGGATGTGCCTGGAAAACCGGCGCTCTACGCCAGCACCAAAGAGTTTCTCGACTATTTCAATTTAAAAAGTCTCAATGAGTTACCGACTCTGGCTGAAATTCGTGATCTCGACTCAATCAACCGGGAACTGGAATTGCAGGATCCGGATAAGTTGGATGAAGAGCAGTCAGCTCAATCCCAACAGGACGCAGATAACAGTGAGATGGATGACGATTCTGAACAGTCAGAACAGAGCGTTCATCCTGTGGAAGATGGTCACTCCGAGGATTCTCCGCAGGATCAAGAGACGGAACGAGTGGCTGAAGCCGATATCGAGAGTGAGCTGAAAGAGAGTACAGATAGTGCCTTAGAAGACGAAGACCCAGAGGTTTCCCCTCTATTGGATGAAGAGACCATTCCTCAAGAGGAGGAACTGCAACAATCTACCACGATGTCTGAGGAAATGATTTCCGAAGAGATACCGGAGACAGAAGCCGAAATGGTGGAAGCATCCGATACCGGGGTATCCACATTGAAGTCTGAAATTGATGAATAAAGGTAGAGAGCCTGTAGGTGTTCGACTGCAAAAAGTATTGGCTAATGCAGGTATGGGTTCCCGTCGGCAGATTGAGGGGTGGATCGTTGAGGGGCGTGTTGAGGTTAATGGTGAGATCGCCACACTCGGCGTGAGGGTACTACCTGAAGATAGCATCCGGGTTGATGGCAAACCGGTCGCCAAACGCAGACTTGAGACCCCCCAAAGAGAGGTGTTGGTCTATAACAAACCTGAAGGGGAACTGGTGACCCGGAATGATCCTGAGGGACGCCGCACAGTCTTCGAGCGACTGCCGAGACTGGAACATGGTCGCTGGATTCCAGTTGGCCGGTTGGATATCAATACCTCAGGGTTGCTGCTGCTGACCACCGACGGGGAACTTGCCAATCAGTTGATGCATCCGAGCCGGCAGGTTGAGCGGGAGTATGCCGTCAGGGTGATGGGGGAAGTCACAGAAGAGCAACTCTATCAATTGACCCACGGTGTTGAGCTGGATGATGGTCCTGCCCGGTTTGAAGAGATCGTTGAATCCGGTGGGGAGGGGATCAATCGCTGGTTTCACGTTGTCATCATGGAGGGACGGCAGCGAGAGGTGAGGCGAATGTGGGAAGCGGTTGGCTGTCGTGTAAACCGTCTGAAGCGGGTTCGCTATGGCAGCGTAATACTTGAGAGCGCTCTGAGTATTGGGCGCTGGCGCAATCTGAATCCTTCTGAGATCAAAGAGTTAGTCCTTATTTCGGGGCTGACACCGAGCCGGAGAAAAGTTGCGGACAAAGGCGCACCGGCTAAGCATCGCTCATCCCGTCCGAAAACAGCACGGCAGAAGGCACCACGAGAAAAACTTTCAAGAGAGAAAAAGAGCCACTCTGGCCCAGCAGGTAAGTCTGATTCAAGTCCCTGGAAGGGTAAGCGTTCCAAACCCCGCGGTGGTCGTTAGAAGTGAACTCACTCAAGGCTTCTTTGGAGGCTTTGTTTCAACAACTGTTGGCTGAATATGGGCCTCAACACTGGTGGCCTGCAGATAGTGATTTTGAAGTGATGGTTGGAGCGGTTCTTACCCAGAATACGGCATGGAATAATGTCGAAAAGGCCATTCAAAACCTAAAATCAACCTGCGAGCTCAATGGTGATGAAGGGTTTTTTAACGAGTTCCATGCGTTGATTGTGATTCACGCAAAATCGATTTGTCAGACCAGGCCCAAGTGTGATGTATGTACACTTAGATCAATCTGTGACTATGGCGCAAATAGTGACTGAGTCGTTAGTGTTCAGTTTGTCATAATCACTTGGTTACGGCCCTGATTTTTGGCTTGGTAGAGCGCACTATCTGCACGTTTGAACAGGGACTCAGTGGTATCACCACTACTCATCATGGTGACACCCAAACTCAGGGTGACTTGTAGCTTTTTCAGAGATTCGATTCTTAAGTTCTCAATGTTTTCCCTGATCCTTTCCGCAAGAAGATTGGCGCCAAGCTGGTCAGTTCCATTGAGTACAACCACAAATTCTTCACCACCATAGCGATAGAGAGCGTCACTGCTTCTAATGCTCTCTTCGACAGTTTTTGCTACCTGTTTCAGAACCAGGTCGCCAACTGCATGACCATATTGGTCATTGATACGTTTGAAAAAGTCGATATCCATAACGATCACTGACAGACCTGAATCTTTACGTCGGTTGAGTTCGATTTCACGGCTGAAATTTGAATCAAAAGCGGTTCGATTCTTGACCCCGGTGAGGGAGTCTAGAAAGGCGCTTTCAATAGCTGCTTGATAAAGCAGAGCATTTCGCAATGGATAGAGTAGAGCGGCAAGTAGGTTCTCGACCTGACTGATTTCGCCCTTCTCATATCTCTTTTTGCGACTGACATTGACCACACCAAGATCGGTATCCAGTACCTTAAGGTTATAACTGAGTTTATTGCGCTGTTCAGTTATGCCTGTTTGAAGTTCGAATTCACCTTTAGGGCTGCAGTAGTGCAGGCTGTCGTAGAGTGACTGGTCACTCAGAACTTGTGCGAACAACTCAATGAGGGTGTCCACCTCGAGGGTGGTCTGCAGTTTACCGCTGAGCTCCATGATCAGACCAAGTGTGCCGTCATCATTGACGACATCGGCCAAGCGACCCAGGATCGGACCATTTACCGGAGTTAAGCTGTCTTGATGTATGCTGTAGATACCAGTCATTTTTATTGCTCACTTAAACTTCTGAAACTCACGGATACTAATGCGATTTGTGTGCCAATATATAAAAAGTAAGTAAAAACAAAAAGATAGGATGTCTGGGTCGCGATGGTGTCAAAATGGCGTCGCTATTTTGACCGGGTGATTTTTTCCAGGTCAGTCAAAGAGACAAAAAAATGTCACTGGTTAAGCTACTGAATATGAATAAAATTCCTCCTCAAACCAGGAGATAGTGCAGCGAGTGATAGAGATGGTTTTGAAGTTTGCTACTATTTTAATATCCCAGTATTCAAACCTGATTAACGGGTTTTGGGTTGTCTCAACTGTAAGGAGCCAAGAGTAGAGCTTGCCTCCCCCAATCTTCAATATTTCTCTGAGTGCCAAACATGCCAAGAACAGTACTACTGATATCCCTGTTATTGATGGTATTGCCCTCGCATGGGGCCGATGAATCATCTGGACTGGATAAGGGGTTGGTCAACCCCGGTTTCCATGAAAAGCCAGCATGGTTCAAAAACTCTTTTCTCGATCTTGGTGAAGATATCGAAGAGGCGGCAGAGGTGGGTAAAAGGGTAATCCTCTATTTCCACCAGGATGGCTGCCCATATTGTGCCAAACTGCTGAATGAGAACTTCTCTATTAAAGAGATTGTAGATAAGACCAGAGAGGGCTTTCAACTGGTTGCCATCAACATGTGGGGTGACCGTGATGTCACTGGCATCAATGGAAATGAGACCACAGAAAAAGCCTTGGCTGAAAAACTGAAGGTGAGATACACCCCAACACTGATTTTTCTCGATGAGCAGGGTAGAAGTATATTGCGGCTAAACGGTTACTATCCTCCCCACAAATTCATGACAGCCCTCGACTACGTCTCCGGCAGGGAGGAGCGAAAGCAATCATACAGAGACTATGCCAAGGCTCATCAGCCAACTGTAGCCAGTGGCAAGCTGCATCGAGAACCCGATTATCTGAAGATGCCACTTGATCTGCGTCAGAGCGCCAGAGCAAATGAGAAGCCCTTACTGGTACTGATGGAGATGAAGCAGTGCCCCCCCTGTGATGAGCTCCATCAGGAGGTTCTCAGTAAACCGGAATTGACCAGAACCATGCAAGGCTTTGATGTTGCAGTGGTGGACATCTGGTCCTCGGAACCGGTGGTTACGCCAGCTGGAGAGGAGCTTAAGTCAACAGATTGGGCAGCAAGCCTGGGTATTCAATATGCGCCCAGTCTACTGTTCTTCGATCAACAAGGGCAGGAGGTGTTTCGCTCCGAAGCCTATTTAAGGACCTTCCACACCCATGCAGCAATGACGTATGTGCTGAGCGGTAGCTATTTAGAGCAACCCAATTTTCAACGCTATGTGCAGGCCAGAGCCGAGGAAATGAGGGCTAGAGGAGTGCTGGTCGATTTGATGGAATAGGAGGTTTATGAATAAAGTCGATTTTGTTATGCAATTGGGCTTCACTCGAAGGGGATTCTAGGGTAGTATTGCGCGTTCGAAATTTCGGGTTGTTAGCTCAGTCGGTAGAGCATCTGACTTTTAATCAGGTGGTCGCAGGTTCGATCCCTGCACAACCCACCATCTTATTGCTCCCGCGTTCCTGCGCGGGGAAAAAGCAACAATCTCTCTTCATCTCAATAGATCGTTATCTGGTAGCTTCCTGCGCGCTTTTATCTCGCCAATTATCCTATAAATTGCGGAAACTAATCCCAAAGTGAGAGCACAGTGGCAATTGCTCGGGCAAATTCACTGAAAGAGTGGGGCTTTACGATATAGTCATCAACATCATATTCAAATGCCGCGTCCCTATCTTTAGGCTCGTTGGAAGAGGTCAGGACGATTATCCGTTGTGTCTTAAGACCTGAGTCGTTACGTAGCTTATGTAAAAATTCGATGCCGCTCATTTTTGGCAGATTCAGGTCGAGGAGAATAAGTGCGGGTGCGATTTTTGTTTGGCCAGCTTCACCGCGGAGCATATCCAGTGCTTCTCGACCGGTACGAGCGATATGCAAAGGATTTGAGACTCTGTTTTTCTGTAGGACGCGTTGTACCGTCATGATATCAACCCGGTCATCTTCAACTAATAAAATTGAATCGTTGTTGTTCAACATAGCTTGCTACTCTAAGTAGTATTAACCCGGCGACCAGATAGTTTACGTTCAGCCACAGTGAGCCTGCCTTTATAATAATCAAATTGTTAGGGGCTTCAAGCATACCCTTGCCCGGTGTTGTGGCCGAGGGTTACCGAATTTACCGAGTGGCCCACCTGAAGGGCGTAACCATTCTCTATGAGCTACGCCTTGACCAAGATATGTTTCAAGCCCTGAATGTATACTATTCGCTTGACGCTTTAATAGATATGGCATCACCTGATTTACGACGGATATTGGGTTTGATTTCTGTTCCTTTGAAAGGCCAAGTGAATGTGAAACTGGCCCCTTCATTAATGGCGGACTCTACGCGTATGGAACCTCCATGCTCAACAACTATTTTTTTCACCAGTGCTAAGCCAATACCGGTGCTGGTACCAAAATCTCTAGACTCCAATGTCTGAAACATTTTGAAAATTTTATCGTGATACTCTGGGGCTATGCCTTGACCGTTGTCTCGCACAGTAAATTCATAGAAATCACCAATCTTTTCGCTGCTGATGTGAATTTTACCCTTTTTACCACCATGGTACTTCAGGCTGTTGCTGATCAAATTGGAGAAGACTTGACCCAGCTGCAGACGGTCTGCAACAAGAACCGGCATATCGCCTTTGATTTTAATTGTGAATCCTTTTTCTGGTGAGAGTGAGTCTGTTATCTCCATGATCAGTTCACGGGTGTCAATCGGGGTCACATTATCTGAGGTTTTGCCTACTCTTGAATATTCCAATAAGCCCTCTATGAGATCATGCATTCTTCTGACTCGGTCACGAAGCAGGGCCAGTTGCTCTCTAGATGAAGAGTCCAGTTTATCCTCGAGATCCTCTTCGATCCATTCAGCAAGATTACTCACAGCTCTCAAAGGTGCCTTCAGATCATGAGAGGTTACATAGGCGAATTGTTCCAGATACTCGGCTCTGCGTTCAGCTTCAGCAGTGCGGGAGGCGATATGATATTCAAGGGTCTCATTCAGGGTTTGTAACTCTGTCTCGGCATATTTTCTTTCCATCACTTCCAGGTTGAGCTCTTCGACGAGTGAACGTAACTGAGCAGTTCTCTCCGCTACTTTGAGGCTTATCTGCTTAGTACGACCTACCAGGTTGGCGGTGTAGATCGTGAGAAGGGCTGTAAAAGCCAAACCACCAAAGAAGATAACCCAACTGATCGGGTTCTCTATCTCAAAACGGTTCGATGCCGGTTCACAGAGGATGGTCCAAGTCATGTTTTCGACTTCTATTTTCTGTGAATAGGAGATTCCCGGATTTTCATAAGCACTCACATCAGACTGTTCCTGGTTTCTGATGCGAGAAAAATGGGTATAGAGATGAGTCCCCTCAGACCCTTTATCACCTCGGTATAGATGTATATCAACTGATCCGGGCCTTAAGCTATCCAATGCTCTTTCGACGATGTCACCAAGAAAAAAAATTCCCAGGGCAAAGCCACGCGGGATTTTCATTTCACTGCTTATTTGTGTCGAATCACTATCTAAAAAAACCGGTACAACAATTGTAATACCCGTAGCTGATTTTTGAGGCTTGTAGATTTTTTTTGTGTCAATCTGTGTTTTATTCTCACTGATCGAGCGTTGAAAAAGGGATTGTACTTGTGTGTCAGAATCAATATTCAAACCCAGCATCTGTTTGTTTTCTTGATAAGGCTGCACATAGAGGATGGGATAATAGACTTCCCGTTGTGGATGATCAGCAGTTAAAAGGCCGACAGCATCATATTCTTTGATTTGAAAGGGGGGGAAGCTTTTCTGAGCAAAGCTGAGAAATTGGCTATAGTATTTGGCATCTATCCTTGGTGCCCATACCAGTGCCTTGATACCGGCATGGTTCTTTAGCGCAGGCCCGACGAACTTTCTGAACTCTCTGCGACCTACGGATTCAGATGCTTCGAAAAAACTGGCAATATCTCTAACAATACCTAATGAAAACTTGATTTCCCGCTGTATCAGTAATATTCGGTCTTGAGCGGCCTCCTTGAAAGCAACCTCAACCTGCTGCTTTTCCCAATTTATTGACTGGATAAACAGGCCGTATGATATCAGGGCACCAATTACTGTCACCAAGGCAACAGGAATATACCCTGCAAGCAGTGAATTTGTGCCAGTGGTGGCATCCTCTGCTTCTCCAGAGACCCATCTGTTCTGAAATGGTTTAGAAAACCATTGCCATCGTTTTGAATCCAACTTAAGGATAGGCTTCGCTATATTTCTGATCAGTCTGCTTATAGACATATTAGAATGATGTCAGCTTTCCACTGAGAATTACCGAATTTACCTTACGGCCCACTAGGGCCTGTTGACACTAATCCCTTAATTGGTCGTAACGCTGCTGTCTCTATCAAAGGCATCGTGTCAGATGCCTAAGAGAAAAAGTCTAGCACTATTCGATGATTATGTGTCATTGAATAGGATAACATCAATCTTACTCATCAGTGGTCTGACTGTTCACCAAATATGGGAAAGCCCTTATTCTTTATCTGTCTCTTCATCGTCTGATCCAGAAATATCACCGGCACGTCAAGTACAACCTGCTTGCAATGTCTGGCCATAACTCTGATCGCTTCCTGTTGGGAGTATCTTGGGCGGGTAGAAAATTCGCCTCGAGTGTCTGTAACAAACCATTTATTCATCTCTCGGCTGATATGCAAACGGGGCTCTTTGGTCGATATTTGGCAGGTTTCAATAACTCCCCCCCAAGGCCTGCATAAACGCTCAAGGTAGCGGGGTATCTCCTCATCGTAGAGGCGCATGATGGGCTTCATCTGCTTTGAGTAATGAGACTCCTGAATATCACTACTAGTCCATGCAATACCATCAACTTCGCTTGTGGCAGCCTCTTGCAGTAGTAGCTTCAGTGATAGACCAATCCACTCTTTTCTAAATGGAGCAGGTGGAATAGAACCGGGCCAGCGGTTTTGATATCCATGCATTGCACCTGACTGATGCCAGTCGCTTTGAATCTCCTCGATGAACAGGAGTTTTCTGCCCTGGGTATCGGTACGTTTTTTAGTTCGAAAATGTAGTAGCACATTACGTGCATTGTAGTGACTGGTGAAGTGTGAAATAGGGTAGTCGGGTAGGGTCACCAGCCACTCACGATAATCCTCTCCGCCGCAGAGCGTCTTGTGTTCATATCGCTGACAGGGTGAGTACTCAACGGGTACTCCGACATGCTGAAGGGCGTGTCGACTTGCGGCCTCAAAGGCTTCCAGTTTTGATTGGAAACGCGGTCTATTTGATACGCTATTGTTGACAGGATTTCCAATAGTATCGAGTACAAACCATTGATCCTTGATGCTCTCGTTTCGGTTAAGCTTGAGCTTTTTTATGAAACCAACTTTATAGTAGTGCATAAGCTCTACATAACGAATGACACAAATTTCATCTGCCTGTGCAATCTTTTTTTCAGAATGAAATGAATTATGAATGCGAGATTGAGGGACTTCGAAAAAGTCGAGTTTGTTACTCTTCTCAGTAGCTAATTCATTGGTTAGAGAGAGACGAATTGCTGAGAAATTGATTGCCGCCAGTAGTTCCCGCCTGGTAGCCGAAGTTCTTTGCTGTTCTTCACATTTAGATAAATAGGCAAGTAACCCAGACCATTTGATCTCCTCTTCACGAATGCCCTGCTTTTTCATATTCAGAAGCGTGTTACGCCATTGCGCAATTGAAGCTCGCCCCATGGGTAGGGCTTCTAGTCTTCTTTTGAGTAAACTGTAGAGGTTGTCAGGATGGTTGAAATGTTGCTCGATCAGAGGTAACTCTTCACTGAAAATACGATGTCTGGTCTGTTCAATGAGTTGCACCTGATTATCTTGAGATAGCCACTCCTTGAAGGTATGTCTGTCGTCAACAGACCAGGATCTTATATTGGATAACTCAGAAAGGGTGTGGCCGGTAAATCGAATTCTAGGATGATAGTGGTAGGGTAGATCCTCAGTCTCTACAGGGTTTGCCACAATATCAACCAGGTCATAAAGCTCATGATGTGCAGTGGAATTATCTATATATCGGTTGAGACGCAAGGCATGATAACGAGCCCTGATATTTGAAATGCCAACAATTAGTCCGCTCGGTAGAGGAATCATTTTCTTTTTACCGCTGTTAACAAAAACCCAATATTTTCTTTATAGCAGTGTCACGGAAACTCTTTAACGGAAGGGGTGTAGGGAAATAGAATATTGTTCTTATTATCAATGAGATATTGAAAATCTCTGTAGAGGATATTATATAGTTCCAGATTCTAATGGCACAATTTCCTCTATATATTCTGGGTTATTTGTATGAATCACTAAATTGGCATCCTGCGAAGGCGTGTTTCAACAAGGGCAGTCGTATTGTGCGGATTAAAGGCGTGGCAAGCGTGGAATTGCACTAAAGCGAAATTTATAATGCAAAGTGGAATATTTAGGGAAGTGAGGAGCCGGTCTGTGGCTTGTTCATAGGTTTCCGCTGCAAGTAAGTAGTAGAATCAATTGTCTAAAAGTAACCTCTGTGACAGTTTTCAGAGTGCTTCACGGAATTGGATAATGAGATTAGAAAAAGATACCTCACTACTGGATCGCTTAGCATTAGGTTTTTTGAACGCTATACTTGGTTTTCTTACTGGCTTAATTCTTTGGTTGGGTATTAACAGTTTGTTTTCTCAAGGTGATTATTGGCTACCTTTTGAATCTGTAATCTGGTTTACGCTGATCATGGCCTTGCTGGGTATGTTTGTGCACGATGCGCTTTTATCAACTTTTTATGCAAGAGTCTGGCATTTTCTGTTTACCTTGTTCAAAAACTAGTGATCAATTCACAGGGAGAATAGAATGACTGAGCACTACCAGGGTAGCTGCCATTGCGGTGCGGTTCGTTTCACCTATCAGGGCGAGAAAATCGAGCGGGGATTGCGCTGCAACTGCTCTATTTGATGGAAAGCACCTGCTTTGAAAAGCCTGACTCGCTGAATATTTATCTAAAAGCCAGAAAACGACATTGGTATCCAGAAAAAAACAGAAACGTGGTGTTTTCAATACTGCCCTCTATTTGATGTTTCAACTCCTGTTTGGATTGGTGCTATTAATGGTGTGCGTAATTCTCTTATTACGCTTTTTTGATCCGCCTATCTGGTCGTGGAAATTACAAAGAGATTTAAACCCTCCCTCAGCATACCCAGCGCAAATTCACCATCGATGGTTGAACCTGAGTCAAATTGCTCCCACTGTTCAACTTGCGGTTATAGCTTCAGAAGATCAGCGCTTTCCATTTCATCATGGGCTCGATATGGAAGCGATTGTCGATGCTTTGGAGGAGGCCGACAGGGGTAAGCGTCTGCGTGGTGCCAGCACGCTCACACAGCAGACAGTTAAAAATCTGTTTCTTTGGCCACAAAGAGATTGGATTAGGAAAGCCCTGGAGGTCGCTCTTGCTCTAATGTTGGAACTGTTATGGGACAAGCAGAGAATTCTAGAGGTCTATCTGAATATTGTGGAGTTTGGGCCTGGGGTGTTTGGTATTGGAGCGGCCAGTGAATATTGGTTTCAGACCACCGCAGATCGCCTGACTGAACAACAAGCAGCAAGACTGGCAGCAGTATTGCCTAATCCATGGCGCTACCAGGCTAACCCACCAACCCCATATGTTGCCGAGCGTTCCCACTGGGTTGAGAGTCAAATGAAGCAGTTGGGATACGCTTGGTTGACTCCAATAACGATAGAGGAGTGATAGCGGTTATTCCTGTTTCTTGCAGGGCCCAACTCTTTTTCCGGTGGTCTTTGATCTCATTTGCATGCCTTGGGAGTTGATATTGATGGTGCCCTCAGCCTGGTCACCAGAATAGGTGATTTGCCCTTGGCTGTTGGTATTCATTCCATCTTGAGAGCAGGTGATATTCCAGGAGACTGTGTCCCCCTCAGTCTTCAGATCAATGGTTTCACATTTTTGTCCCAGCTCACTGTCCTTGGGAACAAAATCTGCTTGAGAGATGCAAGTTGTATAGGTGGCGGGTGGCAGTTGCATCGGCATACCAGGCATATCCATGACAGCAGTCCATTGCCATAGACCTGGATTCATATTGACATCTGATGCTGAACAGAGCGTCGTTAAGCTACTGCTTAATATCGATGAGATAATTACGACTGTTTTTATCTTCATTAGGTTATCCCAAAAAAGTTATGTTCATAGATTCCATTTCTGATTCTGACACCCAGGTGATAGCCCTGGAAATAGATCGAAAGCAGCCACTCTATCCATGAGGTGTTTGGAGGATACTAACCTCAGTAAGGGTCAAAGTGAATTAACAGTTGACTCAGTCGCGTTGTGATTCACATCGGATAGTTGGATTCGATCACACTAATCTCTCTATGCTGGTGGCCTGAGGTGGCTCTGGATTGCTCATCAGTAGAGGGCTTGGCCTATATTTTGCAATGTTTAGGTCATGAATATCTGCCTATAAGTGGCAGATGTTTTCAGATGACCTAAACAATTACCGGGAGAGCTGCATTGGCTGCTTATATCTGGATCGTACTGCTTTCAATTTCTGTTGTTTTATCGGTGACTATTCAGCTGATGGCTCCTGGTTCAGGGATTATTGCCATTATATCCGGGCTGATTCTCGTAGTTGGAGGGACGTTGCTGACTACTGTCATGAGTCACTCGCTCAAGGCTGTTATCGCCATGTGGCAACTGGTCAGCGATTTTAAAAAGCCCAGTGTCGACCAGAATGATGAGGAAGATGAGGCCTTCAGGAGCTTTTTACGGGCGGCAAACTTTTTCCGCCGCGGAGAAATTCGGCCGGCTGAAGCGGTAACTCAAGAGATTTCAGCACCTTTGTTGCGTAGAGGAACTCAGCTGGTTCTGGATGGATTTCCAAGGGATCAAGTCAGTTTGGCTTTGCAGAGACAGATTGCAGAAGATCGGGATCATCTGCGCCGTCCAGCGGATATATTGCGTGCAATGAGTGGTTATGCCCCGGCATTCGGAATGCTTGGTACTTTGCTTGGATTGGTGCAGATGTTGTTCGGTCTCGGTTCAGGTGATCTGTCATCAATAGGTGCAGCGATGGGCTTTGCCATGTTGACCACCGTTTATGGTCTGGTGCTGGCGAATCTGGTGTTCAAACCGATGGCAAGTAAGTTTGAGCAACGTGGACGTCAACTGATCAGTCGTCGTGTGGCACATCTCCAGGCCGTGATGATGCTGTGTGACAAACAACACTCTGAGCTGATCAGGGAGATGATGGATGAGGCCAGTGCCAATCAGGATATCGAGCAGGCAGCGGTTCAGTTGAAACTGGTTGCTTCGCAATAGGGAGGTGTCTCATGGTCTCCCAAAACAGTGATGGTCCTTTGAACAGTATTTCCTGGTACACCTGGGAGGATGATAATAATGATCCAAGCTGGTTATTGACCTATGTCGATGTGCTGAGTGTGATTCTGGCCATGCTGGTTGTTCTGCTTGGTCAAATGGCGGTAAGACAACTGCAACCCATTGAGGAAGAGAATCGAATTGCTGCACCATCTTCGCAAGTCATACCACAAGTAGTACCTCCGCAAACTCAGGTTATACCACCTGAGGATCTGACAGAGAGCATGGCCGACAACTCAGCGGTTTCAAGACTTACCGCTGCAGTAGAGAGTCGATTCGATGATGAAGTGAAGGTGGTACAGAGAGAGTTGGGTGTCTCTTTGGAAATTGCAGACGTTATTCTGTTCCATTCCGGAAAAGCGGAACTGCTCCCTGAGGCACAGCCTGTACTGGGCAAACTCGCCATGATATTGCAGGAGATTGGTGAAGCAGATATCGCCGTTGAGGGACACACGGATGATCGGCCAATCCTGGGCGGGCCATTTCAATCCAATTGGGAGTTGGCCGCTGCCAGAGCCAATGCAGTAACCCGGTTTTTACTGGAGCAGGGGTTCTCTCCAAAGCATCTGCGTTCTGTGAGCTATGCAGATTCTCAACCCGTCGCTGACAATGCAAATGCTGATGGTCGAGCAGAAAATCGACGGGTTAATCTACGTGTCGACTTTTTATAGCTCCTAGGGTCTGTTAACACTAATCCAGTGAATAAGTCTGGAGCTACCAACTCTGGTTGCTAGCTCCAGCTGACTTTACTCTTTCGCTTTAGGTTTGCCTGCTCTGGCAGTATGCTTTTTAGGCTTCCTTTTTTTAGGTTTATCTTTGGTCGCCTTTACATTCCTTTTTTCAGTTTGCTCAAGTCGTGAGATATTGAGACGCTGGCCACAGACCCATGCTTTCTTAAGATCTGAGAAAATTTCTTCAGGCATGCCGGTAGGCAGATCAACCAGACTGAAACTATCTTGTATGTCGATATGGCCGATATGCTCAGCGTCCAGTCCCGCTTCGTTTGCGATTGCACCAACGATATTTCCCGGTTTTACATCGTGGTCATGCCCCACCTCTATGCGAAACCGCTCCAGACCTTTGGGTGCACGGGGCTCTCTCGGGGATCTGGGATTCGTTTGCCTGCTTCTCTCCCGGGGCTTATCTGATCGTGACTGTTGCTCTCTTCTCTCGCGGCTGGCAGGACGCTCCTTTTCAGGTTTCAGTAGCAGGGGTTGGCTACCGAGTGACATCTTTGCAAGTGCTGCAGCAATATCCAGTGCAGGAACATCGTGTTCCTGTTGAAACTGCTCCAAAATTCCCTGCATGAAGTCGAGTTCCTCAGCGGCCAGGGTGTCACTGATACGCTGTTTGAAGTCGGCAATGCGTTTATTGTTGACAGTCTCAGTACTGGGTAAGGTCAACTGGTCGATCTTCTGCCGGGTCGCCTTTTCTATCGCGCCAAGCATGCGTCTCTCTCTCGGGGCCACGAAAAGAATGGCATCACCGGTGCGACCTGCACGTCCTGTTCTGCCTATGCGATGTACATAGGATTCTGTGTCATATGGAATGTCGAAGTTGATGACATGACTGATACGTTCAACATCCAATCCCCGTGCTGCAACATCCGTGGCTACCAGAATGTCCAATGCACCACGTTTTAAACGCTCTACCATCTGCTCTCGCTGCTTTTGAACCATATCACCATTCAATGCGGCTGCACTGTAACCTCGGGCTTCCAGTCGTTGAGCCAGCTCTGCAGTGGCGGTCTTGGTTCGTACGAAGATGATTATGGCATCAAACGGCTCAACTTCGAGTATTCGGGTCAGTGCATCCAGTTTATGCAGTCCCTTGACCAGCCAATAGCGCTGCTTGATGGTATCAGCAGTAGCGGTACGGCTCTTAATTGCGATCTCTTTGGGGTTGTTCAAATGCTGTCGGGCGATATGACGCACTTCTTTAGGCATGGTGGCCGAGAAGAGGGCGATCTGACGTTCAGGAGGAGTTTGACCCAGTATCCACTCCACATCATCGATGAAGCCCATGCGTAACATCTCATCTGCTTCGTCGAGTACCAGTGTCTGAATAGAGTCGAGCTTGAGCGTTCCCTTACGCATATGGTCCATGACCCGGCCAGGTGTGCCAACCACGACATGTACGCCTCGTTTCAGCTGACGAATCTGTCCAGAGTAGTCTTGTCCGCCATAAATTGGCAAAACGTGAAAACCTTTCATTTCAGAGGCGTAACGCTGGAATGCCTCTGCAACCTGGATGGCAAGCTCCCTTGTGGGAGTAAGTACCATGACTTGCACACCTCGCTGTTTGAGGTCCAGACGCGCCAAAAGGGGGAGCGCGAAGGCAGCGGTTTTGCCTGTGCCTGTGGGTGCATGGCCCAGCAGATCATCTCCCTGCAGCAGATACGGAATGGTTTGAGCTTGAATCGGGGAGGGGGTTTCGTAACCCACCTTATCCAGTGCAGTCAACAGCTGGTTGGGTAAATCAAAGTCTTTGAAGCTGCTTGCAGCGGGAAGGTCTTGTGGCATTAAAGGTTCCTGGTGGGAGGGAGCGAAACGGCCATAGGCATGTCCGGACGGTGCAGTATAATGGTCTCTCTATTGATTACAATAGCCGATAATGATAGCGAGCGGCCCACTAGGTGGGTTAATTTAGGGTGATCTGGTGCAATTTTGGAGTAAATATGACACTAAACAGGATATGGGTTGATGCGGATGCCTGTCCGAAGCCCATCAAGGAGATTCTGTTTCGCGCTGCCGATAGAGCAGGTGTATCCCTTGTTTTGGTCGCCAATCAGGCACTACCAGTGCCACCATCAGAGATGATCCGATCGGTACAGGTTTCTGCAGGGTTCGATGTGGCGGATGACTACATCGTGCAACAGGCCGATGCAGGTGACCTGGTGATAACCGCAGATATTCCACTGGCTGCAGAAGTGATTGAAAAAGATTGTCTGGTGCTGACTCCTCGCGGTGAACGCTATACGGTCGAGAATATTCGTCAGCGTCTAACAATGCGTGATTTTCTCGATACCATGCGCGGGAGTGGTGTGGATACCGGGGGGCCGCCAGCGTTCAGTCACGCAGATAGACAAGCCTTCGCTAATCAATTGGATCGGTTGCTGGCAGCTAAATCTTGAATAGATCCTCAGCAGCCTGGCGCAAAGTGTCGTCAGACCTGTCTGTATCATCTGACAGCGGGGTAGGCGTGGGTTCGAACAGCTCACAGAAGTTTGGCTTCTCTTTCTCCAGAACTCTTTCTACTGCCGGTTCTTCGCATTGATTGGGCCTGCTGGGGGCATACCAGCGGCAGTTGCGGCAGACTCGAGTCGGTTTTCCGCAACTGCTGCAGTTGGTCTCCCGACCAAAATCGGCACTCTGTAATGCCTGATCACAGTGCCAGCATTTTCCCATGATCAGATCGTTCATTGCTTATTCGCCTCTGTTTGCATGATCACTGATGGCGAGGAAGTCAGTTGCCATCATCTCGGCATCATGAGGGGGTGTGAAATAGGCGTGAAGTCTACCCTTGGGGCCTACCAGAATAATCGAAGCAGAGTGATCCATAACATAGCCCATTGCACTATCTTCGGTCTCCACCCGCTCATAAAGTATGCCGAGGGGTTTGGTTAACTTTTGTAGTGAGGGTTCCGGTCCGGTGGCGCCAAGAAACTCAGGGTTGAAGTAAGTTACATACTCAGATAGTCGCTCCAGGCTATCCCTTTCAGGGTCAACGGAAACAAATGTAATTTGGTGAGGGGCCGGGGCTTCATTGCTTTTTATCAGATCATTCATCTCACTGAAGAGTGACATGGTGGTTGGGCAGATATCTGGACAATAGGTGTAACCAAAGCTCATAAATGTCCAGTGTCCCAACAGACTCTGATTATCGAATTTTTTGCCGTTATGATCAGTCAGGGAAAAAGAGTTCAGCGATTTCAATTCAGGAAGTAAAGTTGCCTGCTTGGTCTCTACCATGAGAGGCGAACTGACTGGTTCCGCTCTGTTTAGATATACCCACGCCATAACGCCACCGACCAGAGCGATTACAGCGATCAGGGCGGTAAACCCTAGACGGGGTGGTGATTGTTCAGGCATGTTCTATTCCCGTTGTCTTGATATCCAGATCAGAGTCACCAAAATCAATAACAGAATCGCGGCACCACCATTGTGGGCAACAGCAACGGATAGGGGGAGGTGTCCTAACACATTTGTGATCCCGAGAGCGATCTGTATGGTGAGGATTAATGTAAGCAGATATCCAACGCTTTGCAATCCACGTTCAGCCTTATTTCTTGATAACCAAAGCGCTAAAGTACCTAAGATAATTAAGGTTAATAGGGCGCCAAGACGATGAGTGACATGAATTGCCGTTCTTGCTTCGGATTCGAGAACGCCAAATTCATAGTTGATCCCCAGGCCCCGCCAGATGACAAAAGCCTCTTTGAAATCCATCTCAGGCCACCATTGATTGGCGTAGCAGGTTGGAAAGTCTATACAGCCCAAGGCGGCGTAATTGCTGCTCGTCCAACCACCCAGCATGATTTGAATCAGCAGGATAACGAGTGAGAAGTGTATCCAGCGTCGGAGCGGGATTGATGTTGAAACAGTGTGCAGATAATCCACTGGCCTTAACCTGAGCGTCAATAACCATAACAGGGCCAAGGTAGCAAATCCGCCAAGCAGGTGGGCGGTAACTATGGCTGGCTTTACCATCATTGTGACAGTCCACATGCCAAGCAATGCCTGGAACACCACCAGTAATAACAGTATGCCCGGCAGTATTATTGGCTGTCTTGCCATCCGCCGGTTCGACCAGGCGAGCAGGGCGAGAAGTAGGATAAAGAGTCCTAAGCTGCCTGCCATGTAGCGGTGAATCATCTCCTTCCAGGCTTTTTCCTGATCTAAAGGTCTTATGGTTGAGTCCACTTCTGAGGCGTCACTGGGTACCACCATCTGTCCATAGCAACCTGGCCAGTCAGGACAGCCGAGTCCGGCGTCTGAGAGTCTGACAAAAGCTCCGAGCAGCACAACACAAAAAGCCAGCAGGCAAGTCAAAAAGGCGAGACGGTATTGAATTCTAAACAGGGAAGAGGGATCTTTAGGCATAGTTCTCTCAAGGCAATGGGTGATGCTGCCACTTCCGTCCCGAATTGTCTGAAAAACTGATGGATACCGGGTTAATAACAGCAGCGGTCAGCTCATTCCGCCAGTAGCTCGATGCATTAGGAATCAGCCTAATATGAGTTTCAATCAAGAGTCAAACAGTATCTGTTACTATTCAGGATGATGGCTTTCGGCGTAGCGAGCGTCCGGAACCGTATCTGATACTGTTAAATGTCAACAATGTTCGACGGGGGTAATACTGTTTTGATTCATGCTGAGAGTGAGTCCATTGTTATCAATGTCAGCGATGAGCGGCAACGCATACTGGCATTGCGATGGCTGCAGTTGGGGGTACTTGCCTTAGCTTTGGCTGGGCTTTTTGCACTGTTACTTGTTGCTTCCCGAGCGCCAGGCAGTGAACGCTTTTTTCCCTGGATCGATTTTTTTCGAACAGCACTGGTGGTGCATGTGGATCAGTCTGTGCTGATCTGGTTCTTGGCGATGAGCGGGGTTGCATGGTGTTTGACCTCAGTTGCTGAAACCTGGCGACTGGTTCTACAACGTATTGCCTTCTATTCGTCCTTGGGAGGTGCTCTGGGTATTGCGCTGTCTGCATTTACTGGTGACGGCGCGCCATTGATGAATAACTACGTGCCTGTCTTACAACGTCCAGAATTCTTTGTTGCGCTGGGCCTGTTTGGTTTCGGCATTGCTTTACAGGCTTTTACCCGTCTGACTGCAGTAGGATCGATTGCTATTCAGAGGGCAAATATACACCTTCCAAGCCTGGTGACCTGGACCCTCTCTCTTACCATCATAATATCGATCATAGCGCTACTATTGGCCTGGCTACAGATGCCTGCCGAAGTGGATGGTCAGGCTTACTATGAGTATCTCTTTTGGGGGGCAGGGCATACACTCCAGTTTGCCTATACCCAATTGGTCATTCTTGCCTGGTTGTTGCTGGCTGTTAACAGTGGTGCAACATTGCCTGGTAATGCCCGCTGGTATGCCGCTATTCTGATATTAGGGGTTGTTCCAGTATTGTCTACACCACTCATCTATCTGTTGTATGAGAGTGTCAGTCTCGCAGCAAAGGATGCATTCACAGCACAAATGAAATATGGCGGTGGCTTGGCTGTGATTCCTGCAGGTGTTCTAGTTGTCCTGGGACTGTTGCGAAGCAGAGAGGTTGCTACTGTATCAAAACCTCTGCGAGCCTCGCTTTGGATGTCACTCCTGCTATTTTTCTCTGGTGGTGCTATAGCGCTATTCATATCTGGAGTGAATACCATTATCCCAGCCCACTATCATGGTTCGATTGTGGGAGTGACAATCGGATTGATGGGAATGGCCTATCTTGTTCTAACCAAGCTCGGATATCCCGCACCTCAAGGTCGACTGGTGGAGATACAGCCCTGGATATACGGAATAGGGCAGTTGCTCCATATTCTTGGATTGGCAGCCTCTGGCGCCATGGGAATCCAGCGTAAGACAGCTGGTGCTGCTCAGGGGCTGGATAGCCTGTGGGCAAAGGTTGCGATGGGCGTAATGGGGATTGGTGGGCTGTTGGCTGTCATTGGCGGTATTATATTTGTATGGGTAATGATTCGAGCCTTTATGCGGTTCAAGTAAAGCACCCAACTGAATAGCTATCTATTTCTCATCTCCACTTTAACTACCGGGAACTTACTCTCTCCAAAATTTATGGTCATTGTTTTATGTTCTTTTCCATAGAACGTATATTCGGCATATTTTGGGTATCTTTTTTCACCATTGGCGAAAAGAGCGACTATATGTTCTCTGTCGAGGAGCCTTTGAGAAGAAGATCGATTTTGAATAGTTAAAACAGCCCAACGCTCACCGAGTTGGTTGCTCATGAGCAGGTTATTGGAAATCAGAAAATCTCCAAAGTATTACTCGATTTCCTGCCGACTGGGATAAGTATGGACGTAGGGCAGGTCCAATACGAAACGAACAAATGGCGAAAAATGCTGAAGGTCTCGTTGCTGTGTGGGATGGTAAAAGTAGAGGGACACGCAGTATGATCGAGCTGGCATTGAAGCATGGTTTACGTGTCACGATCTTTAGGACGGACACCAACATCGTCGATGAGAAGCACCCAAGCGGTGTCATTGCCGACATATGGGAATATGCTGAAGAGCGTGCAGCATTGAAAGAATACGATGCCGGAATGCTACGCAGAGATGCGGAAAGGGAGGCCGGTGCTGATTCATTAAAGCATTTCAACCGAATGTAGGGGTTACAGGTTGGCACGCCGGTGCCGCGCCTGGTGTAATCTGTGAAAGGCTGGACTTGATCTGGTAGATAGTGTCAGTTTGCGTTTGTTGGTTTGTTAGGATATTGCTGTTTCACTCATTACCTTCCGTTTTCGGCAAAAATCAGGTAATGATTGAAAGACGCAGACCTAAGAAATGCTGCAATGGTAGTGCTGCGAGTAGGATGACCGCCATCCATTGGCTGGAAATATTTACAAAGGTAATTTCGTGGGCTGGTACGTATTCTTCTAAAGATGCTACCTGAATACAGGCTATACACGGGTGTAGATAGAATGGTACAGGGTCAATTAGGATGTCAAAAATACATATGACACGCACACTTGTAAATTCAAAGTAAACGTGTCGTTTTCCTGTGATCCTAATTAGAACCGCATAGGGAGGAGTGGATGTAATGTTTAGCCAGGAAACTTTACTTTGGATCGGCGCTGGTGCTGTCTTATTTTTTATACTTAGGTCAATGTGGCAAGCCTATGTTGACAAGGCAGTAGTTTTGGGTCGCCAAGGCGCGAACATGAATTGGCTACATGTGCGTTTCCAGCAGGAAGATGGATATCGAAACCATGTCCTGGGACGTGAAGGCATGGAAGCGATGATCTCGTTCCAACACAAGAACGTGCATTTGATAAAACCTTGGCGACGAGAGCCCTTTGAAAATTTTGTAGAACTAGAGCGATGGTTAGCAACGGACGCCGGGGAACATGCGGAAAGCGAGCTAAGCGAGATTGTTGAGCTGGTTGTTAAGGAGGCCAATGACCACTGGAGCGAAGCACATCAGCATTTTTTTCAGGAAATAGATGATTTTTACGAATTTCATGGTTATGCCGACCGAGTTGCTTCGCTACAAGCTTCAGATGATCAATTCGCCAGAGCATGTTCTGCGATGCACCTGGCAGCTTTCGATGCCGGCTCATATCCAAAGGTGGCTGCTGCACTCTCCATGGATGCCATTAAAGAATATGAAGTTCGAGGTCGTCAGTCTGCGATTTGCTTCTTACAGGCAGCGGAATCCAATTACATCCAAGAAATGGGCAAACATGACAACACCGGAGTGGATAATACAGATGCAGAGGGAGACATAGATCCAGCTTTCTCAGGAGTTGACGATTATGCTGTAGAAGGAGTCCGCACCTGGCACCCGGTGTTAGATAGAGCGGCTGAAGTCTCCCTGCAATTCATCGTGGACAATAAACTGTTCAACCCCACACTGGGAGACGGAAGTAATCTGAATCTGACTTCCGAGATGCTTACTTTTGCTGTGACTTGCGTATCGAGGATGCACATGGATGATTTCATTCATGACTCCTACTGGAGCACATTCAAGTCGGCAATTGAGCATCGATTGAACAGTGTTGTCGAAGACGAGAGCCCACGAAGCGGCTATAGAGAGGAAAATGGCCGCAAAACGTTCATCTCTTATGCCACTAAATACCGGGCAGAACTGGATGAAATCGAAGATCTTATATTTGAAGAGGGTTGGCTTCCAAAGTCAGAGGAACTAGAACTCATAGGTGATCTCTTCTTAAAGAGACTTGGCGCAAACAACAAAGAAAATAAGGCGAATCTTGTGGAGTATCTTACCAAGTTGGAGACATTCACTGCGAACAGATTACTTGATTTGATCACAGATTATTAAAGTGCGTACATTCTAGAGATGGAGTTATTGTTCTATTTAAAAAGCATGAGTTTGTATGACTAGTATTTGCCTTTTTCCCCTGGTTGCTGAATGGCTTCTTTAGCAGAAAGCGGAATTATGTTTTGAAACACTCTGACATTGAATGTCAAATCAAGTCTGAACTACTACATGTAATTACTCTTCCAGGGCCTCGCGCAGCAGGATATGAATCAGATTCACTGTTATGCTGGATATTTTGAACAAGACGCTCAAATAGGAGATGGCTTTTGAATCAAAACATGGCCGTGTGCTGCATGAAGTCGTGCGCACGACTTTATATAATTACGGCAAGTATCGATCATTGATGAGGTAAGTATGTCATGCTCTATATAGTCAAGCATATCTACTGCGTCGAAACGACATTCAATTACAGAATATGTCCGAATCTAAATAGCTGGGTCTATTTGCAAATCTTGGGTGAGGAAAAGCAACAACTGGTAGCGGATGCCTGGGAAGATTAATTAAAATGAAATACGAAGAATTTATTCAAGAACTTATAACATTAATAGATCAAGCTAATGAAATGTTCGATTTTAAGGAGCGCGATAATAATCCGGTATTTAGAGCGTGGCGTCATAGTGCATCGGATTTGATCCGTAGGATCACAAGAGAAGGGTATGATGTTAATTCAGCGATTAATAGTCGAGTATTCGATATCCGTATGGGATATGGGAATGCGCCAACTCCTAGAGAATGTATAGCTAAATACAATCGGGATCTTCAGGATACTATAAATGAATTCCAAACTATCGTAACCCGATTTAATACTTATGGTGAACCTACGCGCGCTATCAATGATGCCAATAATACGGATAATCTGAGATTGCCCGAAAAAGTAACATATCGTTGGATAAGGGATTATGTTCCAATCCGTCTATGGCTTACGGCAGTAGGTGTTTTGGTGGCAATCTTCTTTGCGGGTGTATATATCGGACAGACGCCTTTCTATAAAAATATCACCACCAAATCAATTCCTAAATCTCAATCTTCCTCTATGTCAGCGAATCCCTCTAATGAGACCATTGCCCTCCCATCAACTCACGAAAAGGTAGATGGAACTAATGTGCCTGTAGATAACTAAAAGCCTACTAAGGCAATCCAACGTCCGATAGGCACCTGTTAGTTATACAGGATATGATAACCTGCACCAGAATCAGATTAACGGTTAGGATACAAATACTATGTACTTGTTCAATCTTGATTATGACAAATTTTGGAAAGAGTCACCTGCTGCCGCAGAAATATTCGAATACAGAGAAAATAACCCTAATGTTAATGACATGCCATATGGGTTTGATCATGGCAGTGTCTCTGATGATCGTAATTCCACATGGGCTGTTTTTTCATGCGTATCGCTGTCAGGTATGGGAAAAGATGTACTTACTATATCCGTATCTATGAAAAACGGCGAAGTCGATAAGATATCACATAGCATAAAGAAGGCATAAGTATCATCATGCTCGGTATCAATGCGCATGGGCGTCTACTCCAGGCCGTTACGCCGAATACTGCTTTTTCTGGGTTTTGCTACTCCTCCAGGGCTTCGCGCAGCAGGATATGAATCAGATTCACTGTTACCAAGTAGAGGGTTGGCCGGGATTCCCACCTAATCCGCCAACATATCACTTATCCTTTTGATATTTTAATATCATTCCAGGAAGTTTTGAAAAATATAAGCTAGGGATTACCCTATCGAAATTATCACACGGGCCACTGGCCAAGCAGAGCTTCAGCGGTATTGCGTATATTGACTTCTATGTGACTGGACTTATCGCTATGCTATATCAATTAATATGCCGAGAAATACCAGAACAGGGGTGATTAGCGTCAGCAATACATTTTTGCCCAGACTGGGTGTCAGAAGATCTGTGGCGCCTTCGTGATCCTTGATCGCACTAAAGATTTGATAAGCGAGCAGGGCTGTAATAAGACTGATCAGCGATGCTGATGGTATTAATCCGAGTAGAACACCGACAATGATTGAAACATAGGCAGCTGCGCAAAAGCTCAAAAACAGCAGAGCTCTCTTTTTAGATTTCAAGGCTATTGCATAGTTATCACGACCAACACTTTTGTCTGGCTCTATATCTGGTATCTGATTGAGCAGTAGTAGATTATTGACAAAGAAAAAAGGTACTAACGAGAGTAAAAGTGCTGTGCTACTGAATTGTCCAGTCAACGAAAAATGTGTTCCTACTACCATCAGTGGTCCAAAACAGAAACCTGACGCGATCAATACCAGAAAACGACTTCGGTTGATCCAGCTGGTATAGGTGATGATGATCAATATACCCAGCAGTCCGATGGGAATCAGCCCCCAGCCAATTACCTGGATCAGATAGAGACCACAACCCAGTGTTATCAGTAGTGATACCACCCCGACTCTTAAGGCATAGGGGGCCAGGTTGGGTTGAAGCACTAATGTGCCACTGCCACCGCTGAAGGGTGTTCGTTCAGTTTTTGCGTCCAAACCAGAATGAAAATCTGTATATTCATTGAGGGCATTGACACTGATATGGGCCATCAGAGCACCCAGAATCACTATTGCAAGCAGATGCCATGAAACCGGGTGTCCAGACAATAGAACGCTTCCTACTCCCAAGGAGACACACACCGGAGTGAGTATCAGAAAGTTCGGTCGGGTCACGCCAATGACTGGAAAAGGTATCATCAGGAATTCTGCCGGATTGTTGTGGTTATTCACTACAGACTACTGCAAAAGCGACCTACAATAAAACACCAATGGCCTAAATATTCCAGTAGAGAAAATGGTGTCATTCCTGACTCGCTAAATCAATTACGCTTAATCATTGATCCAGTGTGTATGCCATGGCATAGGTTATAGGTAGAGGACAACTGAGTTCAGCTGGGATCTCCGGGAAGGGATGTGCGGCTTTGATCGCTTTGTTGGCAGCTTTGCGCAACAGACTGTGGGAACCGTTGATATCCAGGTCGGAGATTTGACCATCGCAGGTGAGCATGAAATGAACCTGGACTCTCCCCTCTATGTTTTTACGTCTGGCAAGGGCGGGGTAGCGCTTCTTTTTTTCGATGCTCGCCAGTAGCTCAGCCATATACTGCTCAAGTATATTCGCCTTTGGTTCTGCTTTGGGTGGAGAGGGTTGACTTACAACTACATGCTCAGGTTCCTCAACAACCTGAGGTGCTGTTTCAGCAGGGACAGTTTTTTTCTCCACTGGTTTGGTTTTAGTCGGGATTTTCTTCTCTACAATTTGCTTGGGCTTGGGCTTGGGCTTGGGCTTTGGTTTGGTGGGAGTTTCACTCTCCTTTTTAACAATTGGTGCTTGCTGCTGAACAACTTTGGGCCTGGTCTGGTTTAAGTTTAATTGAACAAATAGTGGGTCAGCTTTCGGCTGATCCAATTTTGCTTGATTGATCCTGGCGTCAGACCAGGAGGTAAAAATAACAAGATGCAGTATGAGGGAGATAGATATCGCCAGAATATGACGTCCCGAGAAATAGTGAATCATGGCTTCTCAGTTACTATATCCAGGGATTCTGCACCAGCACTGCGTGCCGCATCAATGATCTTGATGCCAGTGCCGAAATGAGCGGTCTGATCGCCTTTTAGTCGTACGAAGCGCTTGCTGGAAGCGTGTAACGCCCCGCGAAGCGCCTCTTCAAGTCGATCGACTCTTGTAGGTCGCCCATTTACCAGGATATCTCCACTAGGCAAAAGAGAGACCTCTACAGTGTCATCTTCACTGCTTGGAGTACTGCTGACTGCTTCAGGAAGCTGAATATCAATCGCTTCATCTTCAATAAAATGGGCAGTGAGCATAAAAAAGACCAGCAGAAGAAATATGATATCAATCAGAGGAGTAAGATTCAGCACATGGTTGGAACGTCTCCTGTACTCATACTCCATCTGTAATATTCTCCCAATGGTGGGTCTGATCACTATCCTCTCTTGCTGCGGGCTGTGAGCGGCGTTCAAGCAGCAGTGATATGCAGCGATTCATCGACAGTGCTCTTCTTTCAACACTGCCTTCAAGAAAGTGGAGCATTAACAGCAACGGAATGGCTACAGCAAGACCTACACCGGTCGTAATCATCGCTTCCCAGATACCACCTGCCAAGGCTTGGGCGTCCACCTTGCCTCCCGCGTTCTCTATCACCATAAAGGCTTTGATCATACCGGTGATGGTTCCAAGCAGTCCGAGCAGGGGAGCTGTATTACCAAGAATGGAGAGTGTACGCAGGCCGAACTCCATACGTTGAATCTCTTCATTACGTACTCGACTTCCAACCCCCTGCAGATCTTTCACCCCCTCAGCATGGGCTTCAACCATGGCGCGGATGACCCTGGCTTCCGGCCCCTTCAGTTCACTGACTTGCTGCTGGCAATCTTTTTGGTCAAGCAACTGACTCAGTTCTGGTAACCAGGTTTTGGGTAATTTACGTAAGCGTGCAAAGAGTAGATGGCGTTCTAGCACGATGGCCAGACCGATTGAAGAGTAGGCGGCGAGTATCCAGATGACCGGTCCTCCCCGAGTGATCAGTTCAGCAAAATTCATGGTGTAATCCATCCCATAGCAGTTGCGCATCCTATCAAGATGAGTAGTCCGACACTGGTGTTTTCCAGAGCGGTACGATGACGGTTAAGGTGTATTCTGATCTGTTGGCCAAAATGGGCGAGACCAGTGGCAAAGATCAGAGTTGGTAGTAAAACTGCGCCCATTGCAAAGCCTGCACCGAGGGAGGCGCCATTGAGGATACTGGCACTTGTTGCAGCAGCGAGAATAAGTGTTGTGAGGGGCGCGCAGGGGTTAAGGGCCATGCCAAGCCCCATCATATAGAGGCTTCCAGGAAGACTTTTTGTTACCAGAGAGTTGGATGAGCCTGGTGATGTTGGCTCGAGCTTAACAGTTGTAGTGGTCTGGCAACTCGAACTACAGCTTTTATTGTGGCGCCGCCAGATGATTGAGAGTGCCACCAATACGGTTGCACTTCCCAGTAGCCAGCGTACCCAAGGGCCGGCAACCAGGTCCTCTACCCAGAGCCCTGCCCATCCCGCTGCCCCCGCCAGTAAGGTATAGCCGGAGGCACGACCCAGAGAAAAGGGGAGTAGTGTACGCCAGGCTCCCCAGGAGTTCTGCTCACTGCTGGTAAATACAGGCCCTAAATAGGGCAGACATGCAATGGTACAGGGGCCGGAGCCAAAACTGAGCCCGAGTAGCAGGGCAGAACCAAAGCTGAGGCTGACAGGTTCAATCGGGATCATGAAGTTTTAGCCTCTCCTTTTGGGCGATCCTTTTTAAACCAATTGATGAGATTCTGTTTTTCCCAGGTAGTCTGTGATTTTTTACGCTTTTTAAAGTACTGAGGATCGGCGCTGAAGATAGGGATAAATGCATATTTAAGCTGCAGTACATCTTTATCCGGACAAAACTCCACACAGCGTCCACAGAGTGTGCAATCCTCGAAAGTTACATTTCGATTTTCCATGTCAGTGTGGATTTCGTGAATATCCATCGGGCAGGCCTTGGCACAAAGACCACAGCGCTCACAGCGGGGCGTAGCATTTTTTATCAGCCGCAGAAGTCCTAACTTACGGAACACAGCATGCAGTGCCAGCATTGGACAGATTCGGCAAAAGGGCTGACGCAGTGTAAGTCCCAGGGCAATCATCAGACCGAACAGAAAATCTGCAACCAGAGATAGCACAATGGTGGTTGTGTTGGCTGTATCCACATAGAGCTGGCTGGTATCACCCGTGGCCAGGGTTGTGAGTATCCGGCTGGGGCAGATTTTACAGAAAGGATCGCCCAGATCATGGTTCAATAGTCCCATCCCTGTCAGTAGGGGAAAGCCAAAAACGAGGATGAGTAAAATAAACCACTTCACTGGGCGAATTCGGGAAACCAGAGGTTTTGCAAGAGAGTGCTGACGCTGCAGACCTATTTTTTGGCCGATTATCTGCAACAACTCCTGAAAAGTTCCAAGTGGGCAGATCCAGCCACAGAAAGCCTTATTGAGCAGAACAAACAGAACCAGAAAAGTGCCCAGTGTAATCACAGTTGGCATGATTCCCATCATCAGGTTGCCACCTTTGACGATCGTCTCACCAAGTCGATGATCCATCTGATGCTGGATTGGAATCAAGGTACAGAGATCGGAACCCTGAAAGTCATAAGCACAACTCAGGGCCGGCAATGCACCACTGATTTTATCCTCAAGGTAGTAACCTGTAATGACACCACCATAGACGAAAAATAGAAAGGCGCTGATCTGTACCAGTTTACGCACAATTGAAAGATTGAATGCACTCATGTTTTCTCTCCACGGCTTTTTAGGCTATGTCCCAGATAGCCCCCGGCGAGAAATCCGATGCCCAACACCAGAAAGCCGAGTTGGGTCGATTGCCAATGGTTAGGGTTAACCTGATAATCTGCAAACAGCTGAGTGGAGTAGGTAACCTTGTCTTGCTGATATTCACTGATGATAGTGAATTGAGCGTTCCGCCTATCCCGTACGCCATCCACCAGATCAGGAAAGTCATCGGGAATCGTAAATGTGACTCGTCCATTCTCATCAGTGGTCAGGGTTTGCTGCGAGCCGTTGGATGTGTTCAGGGTAAGCGGTTGTCCGCTGAGATACGCTCCGTTAAAGCGGAGCCGGAATTCCCACTCCTGCATACTGTGGTATCGGTAGTGCTCTCTCGGTAGCGGTTCAGGTATGATTTCAAACTCAGTCTTTTCTAAAGCAATCAACTTGTCAGGACTTTGATGACTGGGACGACCAAACATATACTGATAATGGATGATCGCCTCTTTATAATTCCCCCAATCCTTTTCTACAACCAGGGCATGATAGTTATCGACACCGGTTCGCGGCATTGTCACTTTGCCCATCTCAGCGGTTAAAGTCTCAGAGGAGAGATCCGGTTTAAAAAGTGTGATTGTTGCACTATCACCATTTTCAATGAGGAACGACTTGGGGTCCCGGTGGTTATGGGCGTTAGTTGGTTTTTTAGGGCTCATGGATTGCGGCTCAGTTGCTGTCACAACAAGAGGTGATAGCAGGGCGGAGCCAAGAATCATTGCTAAGATTTGACGTTTCATTGGTAAAGAGCCTTAGAATAGATAGGTATAGCTCAACATGGCGCTACGGGGCGAACCTGCAGAGTAGGTCTTATCACCACTGGTACTTTTCTTCACTTCAGTGGCGTAATACTTATCGAACAGATTCTCGACATTAAGTGACAGGTTGTGAGCGCCGGTCTGATAACTGAGCAACAGGTTGGTTAAAAACTCATAGCCATTATATTTTTCAGTATTGGCGTTATCGAGGTAATAACTGCCCCAGCTATTACTGCGGAGCACGGCTTTGATACCCAGTGGATGGCTGTAACCCACTCCCAGTCCATACTGCTGACGGGGAACATAGGGCAGTTGATTACCGGAACGGTCAACAGGGGTTTGAGTTCGACCAGTGCGCACTAACTCTTCGAAATCGGAAAAGGTATAGTCGCTATAGGCAAAGCTGCCTTCAAGCCAGATGCGTGGGGTGATGTCATAGCGTCCACTCAGTTCTATACCTTTCTTTAAGGTTTCACCGGCATTCTGAAACTCAGTGGTGAGATCTTCATCGAGGACTGAGACAATCTCATCACTGACTGTGGTGCGATAGATTGAGAGATCGAATGACCAATCCTGTTCGCGACCCTTTAAACCAATCTCTACATTACGTGCGGTGGCAGCATCCAGTTTTGGATTGCTCTGTATCTCTGATTCAGAAGGAACCTGCCCTGACTGTGCAACTACGCCATAGATATTCATAAGTTTGTTAAGTTTGTAAGTCAGCCCCAACTTGGGTGAGAAGAGATTGAATGTTTTATCAGTCTTGGTGTATTCCGGTGAATCGAAGTAGGTATAGGTGCCAGCAGAGTAGCTGTATTCACCATAGGCGGTGTTATCGATATCAAAATTGTTTCGGTCGTAGCGAAAGCCGATATCCAATGTGGCTTTGTCTGTTGGACGTAACGTCTCCTGTATGAAGAAGCCATATAGGGTATTAGTTGCATCCTCCTCCTCAAGCAGCTCTCCGGCTTCATCAGAGTTGGTATGTAAAATAGTCTCAGGGCCCATCGGATTCCAGGCCGGGGGTGGTGATGTCTCCACATCGGCATAGGTATATTTTTTGGAATCCTCAGTGTTATCACGTCGAGCAGTTATGCCTGCGACCAGGGTGCTCTCCCCCCAGAGTTGATGTGCGTAGGCAAGTTCAAGGTCAGTGCCTACTACAGTCGTGCCTGGGTTGTCGTTGATTGCGCCGGTTACCGGGTGGTAGTGGTCCCATTGATTGGCATAGATACGAGGTTTGATGGTGAGATTCTCTAACTCCTGTTCATAGCGGGAGTTGAAGAACCAAATCGTTGAATAGCGACCACTATGTTGCCAGGGGCTACTGCTAGTGTCCTTCTGTTCGCCGGTGTCAAGATAGCGTTCAAACTCAACTTCATCCATGCTGCCAGGCAGCTGTACATCAGCTTCGTGATAACTGATTTCTGATTCGAGAGTGCCGCCGTTATCAAGCAGATAGCCGTGTTTGACAGCAAGTTGTTTGGACTCGAACTCATTCCAGTCACGCCAGTCGTTGTCTGACTTTCTATATGAAGCCGTTACTGAAACAGCATTGCTGTCGTTGATATCACCGGCAAGACGACCGTGCAGGTTTTGCTGTCCGAATTCACCTACACCCAGCTTGAAGCGGTTACTGTCTGTGTCAAACACAGATTTTGAGATGATTTGTATGGTACCGCCGGCGGAACCTGCACCGAAGAGCGAACCTGGGCCTTTGGTGATTTCGATTCGTTCGATGTCCTGAGTATCGATAAAGTCGAAGCGTGAGAAACTGTCAGGATCAGTCATCGGCACACCATCTCTGATAACCATGATTTCACGCACGCCGTAGTTGGCTTTTTGGCCGGCCCCTCTAATAATCAAACGCGTGTCATAGGCCGAGTTTTTGGAGTTAATAAGCACACCAGGGGTACCCTGGATGGCGTCTTTGATGTTGAACATCTTCTCGCTTTCAATTCGCTCAGAGTCGATAACTTCAATAGAGCCAGCTACCTCTTTTGTTTTACGCTCTACCCGTGAGGCGGTAACACTGATGACATCGAATTCTTCTTCAGAAACAGCTTTCTCTGCTTCTTCAGCAAATGTCGGAGAGAGGCAGTAGATTGAGAGAAAAGGGAGGAGGGCGAGATTTAATTTATAGTTTATCGAGGTCTTCATACGACTCTATCTGCTAATTAGGGTTTAAAAAAAAGTTGTCACACTAAATCCTGATGGACAAGCCAGCTCTCATTCCCTAAGAAGTAACAGGATCAAATCATTGCAGGAAGTGAGGCCAACGTAGTGCCGAGGCATCGATATCCAGAAGACAATCTGTGGCTCTCTAGTTTGCAATTAATCCATCCCTGGCTGTTTGATCCTGAATCAGTATTCAGCTTGCTGCGTATCCATTGGCAGACGCCCTGTTAATAAGCAAATATGAGGCCAATGGTTAACTTGTTGAATTATTAGAAGTAATCATGTGACTAATATAAATCAAAATGTGTCATATAACGCAAGGTGGGCGATATAACCTACTTTATTTTTTTCAGAAGTAGGTTATATCCCTGAGAGGTAGGTTATTTAACGCCAAAAACCAAGTTGCAAATGGATGAAAGAAATATGTAATTGATTGTAATTATTGATGATCCTGTATATGGCACGAATGATGCTGATGGTGAGTACTGATTAAATCTAGTGATCCGACTGAGTGTTGCCTAATTTACACCACGGCCTACTAGCTAATAAGAAAAACCAATGAAGGGAGATTATTGATGTTTCGATTTAAAAGCCGGATAGTGCAGACAGCTATTGGGGTACTTTTACTCAGTTTGCATATGACTTGTACATCGGCAGGTGTATTGGATGAAACAGTTGCTCATCCTCAAATACCTCTATTGACAGAGGATGGCGAGCATGTACTAGGTAGTGGAATGCCTTATAGCCCAAAGGCGAGTTGTGCTGGTAGTGGTTGCCACGACTACGACAAGATTACCCATGCATACCACATCGAGCAGGGCAGGGATGAAGCAAGAGATGATTTCGGTGAGGATCACGGACTACCACACCTTGTTTCGCCAGGTTATTTTGGTGGATATAACTGTATGGGTGGCAATAATTCATACTATTTAGCTAAAAAAGAGAATGCTTCCATTGATGCATTTTCCGATAAGGGTGCAGCTGATTTGGTTAAGAATTGCCATGGATGCCATTCAGGTGGCGGCTGGATGGAATTAGATCGGAATGGCCGCAGGTATGATCATGTAGATCCTGCTACCGTTGATTATCTTGATGGTGATTACTACAGTCGCAGTATCAATGAAGAAGGGGAACCTACTGTAGAATTATGGGATTGGCAATCGAGTGGTGTTGCGGAAAACGATTGCCTGATCTGTCATGTAAACTTTTCAGAGATGGTCTCTCATGATTCAAGACTTTCTACTGAAACCGCTGCATCATCACATGCTTCCACTCTGCGTAGGAGCCTGATCAGTTCAGGGGCGTTTCGCTATGGGGCCACTGCAATGCTTGAGTTTATGAATCTCAACATGAGTGGTGACAGTGAACAGGATCAGTCACTGGTCAGTTTTGTACGAAATGATGACGATAGTGATGGCGTTGTTGGGGTCTCTGATTTCGATTTGAACGATAGTGGGCTTCCGATTGTTGAATGGAACGCTGATGCATTTAACGAGCAGGGTCTTGTGACCCTGCCGATGGTTCGCTATCCCGGTAATGACAACTGTATGAAGTGTCATCGCACCTCTAATTCAAGACGTGGCTTTTACGGCTTTGGCGAGGGGGCTGATGCAATATTCGATGAAGATGGTCTTCAGGTTCGGGATTACCAGGATGACGTGCATAAGGGACAAGTCTGGACAGAAGCTAATGGCGAACAGCGAAATATCGAAAACTGTAATGCCTGTCATAGTAGAAATTACTTTAACAAGAGTTTTGGCTATCAAGCAGACCTGGATGCCGATCATAATTTCCTGAAGGGCAATTCTGATATGGATATTGCAAATGACAAAGACTACGAACCACCAGCGAAGTCCTGTGTCTACTGTCATGAACAAGCCGAAACGCCCGCGATCCCATCTGGTCATGAGGATATGTTGAGTGCGCACCGTGAGCGTTGGAAGCTGGCAGGTGATATGGCTGGTTACACGGAGGATTCTCTGAATCGTATCACTGAGACACATCTGGACGTTCTAGCCTGCGAAACCTGTCATATCACTGACAAAGCCTCTCGTGGAACACCGATGCAAATCATGTATCGCTATGCAGCCACCGAAGACGGCACTTTGAAGATTAAGCCCTACAACGCAAGATATCGTGCACTGTGGAGAGATAGAAACAATAACCACGTTCTCAATCAGACAGAACGCAACAGCGTTTTTAAAATGGAGACAGATAGTGAGGGCAACCGAGTTGGTTATTTGATCGATCCAGTATCCGGTGAGACTCTGGGCGACGTTGCAGTGAGAATGTCCCATGGAAGTTGGCGTTTTACCGATCCAGACGATTACGCGGGCATTGTGGCACAGAAGGGTGCCTACGACTCCCTGCTTAGATCCAAAGGCTTTGAGAATCCTAACGCTGTGTTGGTTTGGGGAGCATCAAACTTCTATATCCTTTCACACAATACACGTCCTGCAACTGAATCTGTTCAGTGTGAGGAGTGTCATGAAAAGACATCTCGTGGAGCCTTTAGTTCGTTGGTTTCGACGTCTGGTGTATTTGGCGCTTCTAACAGTAAAACGGTAGTGGAACTTCCAGATAAACGTCTCATCGACGAAGGTATTGTCGAAATGGCCTTTCCTTCAATGAAAGTTGATGATGAAGGAACTATTACTGAAAATGTTGAAGACCTGCTCTACTACACAGCCTTGAATCCCTCGTTATCTATCTTGGGATCGGCAAATGTACCTGTCTTTGCTGGTTACATGATTGAGTCGGAAGCGGAGTCAGGACTATCTAGCCTGGGTCTTGCAAATGATGAGGTTTCATTACTTAGAGGCATGATGTCATCGTCCAGTTCCATCTATGCATTCAAACCCCGTTATGGAGATCCGATGGTTCAGGATACTGCGATAATGACTGACAAGAATGGTCAGGCTGAAGCGGTGATGGTGAGTTATCGGTTTCAGATTCGGGTAGAAGATGGCGCATCTGTTGAGGCAGCAAGTCAGGCTGGACGCATGAATCTATCACAGGTTTATAAGATTGAAGCCAAGAATGCGGATGGTCAATCTGTAGAACAGTTTCCTGGTACACCACTGTTCATCAAACTTCCCTGGACCGGTAGTAATCGTGACGCCCTAACAGTGATCTCATCTGAAACTGGTGAGAGTTGGAGTGATCTACAGTCTGACCAGATTGTCATAGCACAACCGGCAACTTCAGATGAAGATGGATATGTGGTAATCAGAACAGACCACCTGAGCTTTTTTGCCGTAGCTGAAAAGAGTGAAAGTGATTCGGCTGGAGATAGTGGTAGTGATAGCAGCAGTAGTGGAGGTGGTGGTGGCGCTTTGCTACTCCTGCCATTTATATTGCTTGGGTTCCGGTTGTTGAGAAGAAAGGCTAGCTAACGACACTCAACCAATCTCATGGAAAGTAAACCTAAGCGCATCTCAGCGCTGTTGCCGTGGACTGCTGGTGCTGGGTTCGCAACCGGGCATATGATGCTGACGTCACAATGTACCATTGTGACGCTCGGCATCTGTACCGGTTGTGCCGGTTGTGCAGTCGCTTTGGTATCACTGGTTGGCTGGGGGGCATTCAAGGAAAAGTCCCCTAAAAAGATGATTCAAGGTAGAGATGAATAGATCGACAATCTATGCGATTGTCTGCAACCTCCTGCTTATACCGATCGTAACAGATACTAGGGCGGGGATATCTGGAGACACTGAACTCCGGTTGCAGGTGGATAACACTCACTTTGGCGAGACAGAGACCTCCCTTGAGCAATGGAGTGCAATTTACTACAAAGATCTCTCCACTGGTCTTGATATGGGGGTTCAGTTCGCTGTTGCAGCTAGAGAAGCTAATACATCTGGACAACTTTATCAGTGCTATATCCGCAGTGATGGCAAGGGTGAACGACCGGATCTTACTCTTGGCCGCTTTGAAATAATCGAGAATGGCGGATTCAATACCCTTGATGGTATTTCAATCTCTCAACAGTTGTCTGCTATCGACTGGAGAGTCTATGGAGGAAAGCCAAGACGCATCGAAGCCTATTGGGAGGAGGATGCTGACCTGCTTATTGGGCTGTCATCTAACTACGATCTGTTATCTCTGGTTCAGACCAAACAGTTTAAACAGCTGAACTTTAATTTTGGTTTGGAACGGCGTTGGGCTCATAGTCAACAGATGGATCTCCATTTGAGCCTTACGGGTGTACGACCTGAGCTGGATGAGGATTTACAGTTAAACGATTTCCATCTGGCAGCAGATATGAATCTGGATGATCAAAGCCTGCAACGAGTGGTGGTTGATAGCCACTATGACCTAAAAACTCAGGGCTATCTTAGGTTGGGCTATCGATACTACAGGCCGAACGAAGAGCCTGAAACTTTTCGTGATCGTTATCACGGCTTTTTCAGTATGGAACGGCAATCGATTCTGAAGGGGGTCTGGCACTTGCCGAAGCGTGCTGGTCTGGAAACCAATTTTGAGTTGAACGGCAGCAGGCAAGAGCAGGGGAATGGTGGGTTTGGTTTGGCAACAGAGCTGATCTATTTCACCCATTTTGGTCCCGTAATTGATGGCAGAGTTGACTACATGGAATCAGATGACGATTACGCAACCTCAATCTATCTGCGATATCGACAGCCAATAACTTCCATGTCAACTGTTGAACTGGAGAGTGTCTATCAAAAAAAACAGACACGCCTTTCTGGAGATAACAATTTAAAAGGTCTCTCATTTTCACTGGCACATAAGGTTTTATCCCAATTGAGACTTGATTTAAGTGGTGAGTGGCTGGATCACTCAACACGGGATGATGAGTATAGACTCGGACTATCGCTCCGATATGACTTCTATCAAACCAATGTGGGAGAGTTGCCATGAGGTTGATTTTGGCACTGCTCATATTAGCGGCTTGTAGCCAGGTTTTTGCGGAAGATATGGTTGATAAAGCAGAAGAGAAAACCTGGTGGGAAAAACGCCACCAAAGATCAGATATCTATTTTCCTCATAATGCACATATGGAAGTCATGTCGCAAAGTAAGGATGTCTGCATGGCATGCCACCCATTTAACAATAACAAAATCACTGATCTGAAAGTGCTTGAAAATGTGCAGACGATCTATAACGAACCGCTCGAAGCCATCTGCCACTCGTGTCATATGAAAACACGCACTGCACCGTTGGCCTGTGATGTTTGCCATACTGACCCACAAACAATTCGTCCTCCTGATCACCGGGGGGATTACACCTGGTTTCATACTGAAGCCGCCAGGATTGATGAACAAGCCTGCCGAGAGTGTCACATAGACTTGAACTTTTGCACCGATTGTCATTTCCGGCGCAACGCTTCAAATCGCATGCTTCATCCACTGGGCTATCGGGATCGGCACGGCCTTGACGCCAGAATCAACCCCTCTGATTGTGCCGGTTGTCACCAATCTGGCTATTGCAGTGAATGCCATGCAGGGAGTGCACGATGAAAAGCTGGCTAATTATATTGCTCTCACTCTTTTTATTTGGCTGTGGAGGTGAAGATCAATCTGAGATGAATGCCTCTAAGCCCGGTGGTCTACTGCTGGATCAGAGTCATGGTGACAACGGTCTCGCCTGGGGATTGGAAGGTTGTGATGGCTGTCATGCCATGACCGTCATTCACCAGGAAACCTCTGACATCATCAAAGATATGGTGAGAGATAAAGGTTACGAGAGTTGCACTGGATGTCATGGGGACAATGGCTCGTCCCAACCCCGTGAATGCCTGATTTGTCATAATGGTGAAGACCTTCCAAGTGCACCCTATCTTGATGGGAACCATGCACATGTTTTCACTCCGCGACCTGAAGGCAGCATGGGCGATGAAGATTGCCTGGTGTGTCACGAACACTCAGATATGAATGGTGAGTTTGACCTCAATCTCGATCTGACCAAGTTTAATGATGTTACCGCTCAACCCTCAGACTATCGTGTAGAGGCCGACTTCTGTCTGCGTTGCCATAATCGCGATCATCAACAGATCGGGTTTGAGATCGAAGGTGAAAGTTTTACTGATCCATTGATTGCTCTAGAAGATGACTATCAGCATATCGATTACCACGGCTGGCGGGATGGGTCGGGGGAGCGGACCTACAACGGACTGCGTGGGGAGTATCACTATCCCCAGGTTGTCGATTGCAGCGATTGTCATGCTTTACATGGTACAAGTAATGAAAAACTGATCATCGATAACACCTTGAAGGGTGGTCGGCTGCTTTCGGAATCTCCTTTTCTGGAAGAGGTTTTTTTAATCGAAGTGAGTGAGCAGGGTGACTATTCACAGCTTTGTGTTATATGCCATGCAATGCAGTTTGAGGTTGATGAAGGTGGATTGGATACCGGTAATGGACTGAGTGGTGTTCATCTGGTTGGTGATGATTGCAGACCCTGCCATACCCATGGTGAGGCTTCGCAGGCAGGCTTATGAAGTATTTAGTTTATCTGTTCCTGTTTGTTTTCGTGAGTTGCTTTAGCAGTCTGGTCTTTGGTGATGAGCCATATGATTTACCTCCATTACACCATCCTGTGGAGATTCCAATCCCTGTTGATATGACATTACCTAGTGAGTTTGCATTAGGGGATCAAAAAGAGTTGGTTTGCGATACCTGTCATGGTATTGAAAACCTTGAGGAGATACCGCTGGATGAAGTCGACATTGATGAGCACAATTTTCTACATTTAGGGCCCTATCCGGATCTCACTGACTTTTGTTACCACTGCCATGAGAAACAAGACCACGAGCGCTACAATCTGCACCTGATGATAGATAAGCAAGGTGAGATTATTGATTCAGGCTGTATCTACTGTCACACCGAGACGCCTGATCCTACTATTACGGATCAAGCCAATGAAATGGAATTTCGTTTATCTAAAGAAAAACTCTGCTATGGGTGCCATTTGAAAACACCCCATCTGAATGCTCTTGTACATATGAGAGAGCCTGAAGAAGAACTTCTTGAGCTAAAACATCTCGCAGAAAAAAAACACGACGTGAATCTCCCGCTTGATGAAGAGGGTCAAATAGCTTGCATAACTTGTCATTCTCCTCATCAGGCTGGCGTTATCGATCCTGATACGCCCGCGGGTCGGGTGGTGGAAGAGAACCCTGTTGATGAAGGGATCTTATACAAACGCACTGCGTGGAGTAGGGTGTTTTCAGAAGATAAGGCAAAACGATTACAAGAGTGGAAGGCTGAACAGAAGAGTAAATTTACACTATCTGAGTATCAGCGTGTTGAGAAGGAGATACTGCTCAGGCTGCCTGCAAAGGATGGAACACTCTGCCTCTCCTGCCATGAATTCGAGGATTAGAAGTGTCATCGCCTGGTTATAAAGAACAATTAAAAACTTTTATTCGTAGTCGCTGGTTTCGATACGCAACCATTTCAGTGATGACGCTACTGCTTTTTGCACCCCTATTGCTTATTCCCCGGATTTTTGAGCAGAGTGATCTGTGTGGCGGTATGTGCATGAGACGCTTTTTTCTGTTGTTTCCAGGTATGGGATGGGATGATTTTTCCCGCCAACTTGAAACTGCTGCGATTGGGGTCGGTATCCTGCTCACTATTTTGACGGTGACTTTCTTTTTTGGACGGCTTTGGTGTGGCTATCTCTGCCCCATGGGTGGTTTTCCTGAAATGGTCAGTAAACTATTTCATGATCGCTGGAAAATCGACTATCGTTCACTCCCTCAGGTGCCGATCCGGTACGGTTACTTCATCACCTATCTTATTCTGCTGCCGGCACTAGGGTTCAGTGCCTGTACGCTTTGCAACTTCATTACTTTACCGAGACTCTTCGAAGCCTTTAGTGGCGATCTTCGGGGTATTGCCTATCTTATCTCCACCATTGGCGCTGTAAATCTGGGCCTACTGGTTTTGCTTGGTTTTTTTGCCAAGTTGGGAAGAGGGTATTGTCAGTTTCTCTGTCCGATTGGTGCAATTGATGGGCTGGTCAACCGGATAGGCGCCAAGTTGCCCTTTGTACGCCGTGTCAGAGTGGAACGCAGTCGCTGCACCGGCTGCAGGGAGTGTGCTGAGGTCTGTATTTGTGGTGCAGTGCGGATGGTCGACAGAGTTGCAGTGGTTGATCAGTTCTCCTGTATGTCCTGTCGTGAGTGTATTGTTACTTGTGAATGGGGGGCGATAGATTGGTTACCTATGCCTTCGCACAAGATGCCAAAAAGGCTCAAGAAAGGCATTGAGGTTGCCCCCCCTCCGGTTTGGACTGCCGTAACCCCCGGTATCGAAAAAACGGTTAAACAGAACAAACGCAGGCGTTGGATATTTGCTGGACTACTCTCAGGTATTGCCCTGCTATGGTTCAATCTGGATGAAGCTAAGGCTGCTGAACGCCAATCGGATCCGGATGGTTGTCTGGTGTGTCATGCGGCTGAAGGGCTCGCCTATGTGGGTGAAAACGGGGTTATTCGCAACGCTTCAATCAATTCTGATCACTATTTCTCCTCCATACATGGCAATGTGCCATGCAGGGATTGTCACAGAAAAATCCGTGAATATCCCCACAAACCTGAAAATGGTGAGGTTGATTGTGCAGCGTCCTGCCATCTTGAAGAGCCATCCCAGGGCGTCGCATACAGCCACGAACCCATTGCCAAGGAGTTTGTCAAGTCTATTCATGGAAAAGGTGCGGTCGATGGTCTGACTGCTGCCAACCGCTGGGATGAGAGTCGTAACGACCACCCCCCATCATGTCGTCGATGTCACACAAACACACTCTATATATCATTGGATAAGCGAGAGATGTTTAAGGAAATATTTGATCACGAAGAGGAGGTGTGTGGAAACTGTCATCAGGGAGAGGTCTGGAATGGACAGATGGGTGGGCATATTCTGCGTCGTCTGCTTGGTGTTCGTTGGACCAAGCAGGAAGAGGTGGGGATGTGTAATGATTGCCATCTTGATCGTGAAGCAATGGCTAAGACTGAGCGCGCAGATGATGCTTCAACACATGAACAAAAACCAAGTGATAGCCATTTTGTTCATGCTTCAGAAAGCTATGACATGACCCTCCATGGACGGTTGGTAGAGGAGGGGAACAGTGATGGTGTCTCCTGTAATGAGTGTCATGCACCCTCAGGATTTCATCATGGCATACTGCCTACCGAGCACCCTGAATCTGCTGTTAATCCAGAGCAATTGCCAGAACTCTGTGGATCATCTGGATGTCACGGATATGTTGAGAATCCCCTTAATGATGATTTTCTGGTCAGTGATATGCATGATCTCGATTGGGTACCTGGGTACTTTATGAACTACTCCCTGGTTGAGTTATGGCAGGAATCACAGTGGCATAAGGCCTTGTTCTTTCTTGCTCCACTGACAATCTTATTCATTTCGGCTGGTGTTATCTGGTCAATATTTGCTGGTTCCAAATCAGATGCCTTACCCATTCTGGGTGGCAAACGATTTGAAAAAGTGTTTCTGGCTAGAAAAAAACGTCCGAAAAAAACTAATTCAAAAACAGATCAGGTTTCTAAATATCGAATATTCAAACGAAGTGAAAACCGACGCTGGGGTGAACAGCTGAAACGGCTCTATAGAAAAAAAGAGAATAACTCATGAAAGCAGTAATCAACTAGTTAACGAGAAGAAGAGATGAAATTATTTACCCGGCTTGTAGCATTGATAGCGCTGATGTTTATTACAGGCTATACACATGCAGAGTCACTCTATATTTCTCAGATGAAGCAGGCTCACTGGGATAGTCAGGCCTTCGATAAGCGTGTCGAGAAGTTAAAAAAGCATAAACAGATAGAGTTCGCTGAACCACTCAAGATATCACCCTTCCATTTTCAGAATACGCCGAATAATGATGTCCAAAGGGATTTTTGTGTTACTTGCCATACAAATCTTCCACACAGGGAGAGTGAAAGATACCGCAGCTATTTAAATATGCATGTAAACTTCCTCGCTTGCACCAGTTGCCATTTCAATCCAGAAAATATAGATTTTGAATATCGTTGGTATGAATGGTCATCAGACTCAACATCTAATCTGCAATTAAATACAAAACAAATTTTGCCATTTTATCAGCAGAGGGCTGAGACTTTTTCAAAAGATCATCCGGAAATATCAGCCCTTTTAAAAGAATGGGAAGCGGGTGATCTGGAAAAAAGAGCAGAGCTACACCTTAAAATTCATTTTCCTGTAGATTCGGAAGGATCGCTGTGTGGTACATGTCATACTGAGGATAATCCTACACTCGACTACGTCAAACTTGGGTTCAGTGAAGAGGAGATAGAGCTGATCACCAAGAACCGTATTTCCAGGTTTCTAAACGACGAAGCGTTCAAGGATAAGCCGATCAAGCTGATGGATCTGCTGCAATGAAGCTGGTTAGTCAATTTGTTGCTTTAGCCAATAGTTTGGGGATAGTGACGGTATTGCTGGGTTTGTTAGTTGTGTCGTGGGAGGTAGAAGCCACTGTAAACGCCCAATATTTATATGACCTGCAAGCTGAATTCAACTATCCTAGCGCTGTCAAAGTCTCTGATGATGGGGTGGCATATGTCCTTGATGGAGTAAATGGTCGTGTGGTTATGTTTAGTCCTGAGGGAGAGGCTCTAGGTTCTTTTTCCATTCCTGGTGAGGATTCATTAAGCCTGCCAATGGATCTAGCCCTCTATGGTAATGAGGTTGTTGTTGCCGACAGTGGAAATAATCGACTGGTACTGTTTTCCAGAAAGGGTGATTTCAGTAGAACCATACCCTTACACAAAGGTGAGCAAAAGGTAGAACCCAGTCCGACAGGGCTGACAGTCATTGATGATCTTGTCTATTGGAGTGACCGTGCCAACTCAAGAGTCTGTTCAACTAATATATCGACTGGAGTGCAGGTCAAGTGTTGGGGTGGTTTTGGTACTCAAGAAGGGGAATTTCGCTATCCATTTATGATGGCAACAGATCGGGACAACTATCTCTATGTTGTCGATGTGCTCAATGGACGGATACAGATTTTTAATGAGCGGGGACGCTCATTCGGCGCCGTGGCACGTTTTGGCGTAACCGATAAAAGTCTACTGAGACCAAACGGCCTATCTCTTGGTGAGAACGATCAGATGCTGGTAACTGACTCATACACGGGGCGAATTCTACATTTCCGTGGGCGTAGTTTTATTAATATTGTTAAGGATGAGAACGGCGCAGATCTTGTCTTGGACCAACCTGTAGGCATCGCTCAGTGGAATGAGCGGGTTTATATTGTTGAAATGGCAAAACATCGCGTTCGAGTCTTGCAACTATATGAATCAAATGACAACCCAAAACCGGATCAAACGGAAACACACTTTTCAAAACCTACCCGCCAGGATTGTGTAACCTGCCATCTCAGCTGGTCTGAGGATTATCAGGAAGATCTTCTGCAAAGAGGGCCAATGCCTCCTGTTGGTAGTAAAGCGATGTGCATGAGTTGTCACCACGGTGCAGTAATCGACTCTCGCATCACACTTGGTGAGGGGGAGCAGCATCCTGACTACTACCACTCAAAAAAGGATCAGCATTTCGAAAAAATAGATGATCGGGGTGATCCACTGCCTGAACTCTATCCATTTGTTGAAGACAAAATCCCATATTGCGGTACATGCCATACACCTCATCGATTTGATGATGAGGAGACAGGGTTAACCCAGCACAATGAAAATCTATGGATGAGAGACAGCAATAAAGATAGCGATTTTTGTCTGCAGTGTCATGAATCACTGTATGCCGAAGGAGAGGAAAAAGCCCGTGAGTTGGGAATTCACCCAGTTTCAATTGATCTCGATGAGCCGGTTGAGATCAATGGTAGAAAACTGAATCGTCTGAATTGCGAAAGCTGTCATAAGGTTCATGGCGGAGGGGAAAATAGTTCATTACTGGTTGTGTCCAAGGAAGAAGTAGACGTATTATGCGCCGCCTGTCATACCCGTCACCATGCTGAGAGTCTGGAAGAGGCACGAGATAAAGGTGTTCATCCGGTCAATATTGATCTGGATGAACCTGTAACCATTCAAGATCAAGAACTGACCAGAGTAGATTGTTTGAGTTGTCACTCAGTGCATGCCGGTCATAAACAGACCCCAAGTCTGATAGAAAATATTTCTGATGGGCAGCTATGCGAGAGCTGTCATGAAAATGAAATGTCTGTAGTCAATACAGACCATGACCTACGTGATAGTGCACCCAAGAGTGAAAATTTACTCGAGGAGACACCAAAGCAGGCTGGGTTATGTGGTAGTTGCCACAGTATGCATCGAAACGAAACTGAAGAACCTATGTTAAGCATCGCTGGTCAGTTACCTGAAGAGAGTGAAAGCTCACATCTTAAACGAGATCGACTCTGCCAGAACTGCCATCATGATGAGGGCATTGGCAAGAAGCGGGTTGTAACTGATTACACACATCCCTATAAGGATCTGGTGATGGTTTCAGATCCAGAGCATATGCCACTCCTTGATTCAGATGAGAATGTCGAAGATGCAGGTCAGATCGCCTGTATTACCTGCCATGATCCGCATGACTGGTCACCCTGGGAGGCTGATAAAGTTGAGTATCATGCTGTGTTAAAAGCAGGGAAAAATGAAGATGATGGCACAACATTGAATAGCTTCCTCAGGCAAAAGTATACCAAAGACGGGTTTTGTGTTGAGTGCCACGGATTGGAAACACGAATTAAATACAAGTATTACCATAATAAAAGAAGTCGTCCGAATCGAGCAGAATATTTGAAGTAACCGTACAGGTTTTCCTGTCAGATATTATAAAATTGTCGATTATCCTCTCTTACCCATGTGTGAAATCCATACGATAGCTAGTGGGCCGGTTGAGGGTTACTGAATTATCCGGGCGGCCCACTAGGGTTCCGCAGTAAGGATTAGTGTTAACGGCCCTAGCAAATGTTCTATTACTAGATATATCGAAATCCAGATCATTTTGCCAATCCACTCAAGAGTTATCATACTTATATAAGAGCATCCTTTCTTCCTTTGTGAGAAGGGCTGAGTGTATTAATATCTATGACCTGGTTAGTAAATATTAGCTATTCAGCTCTCCGCACCCAATCCTCTCCCAGAAAGAAGTGGCAAACGAACGGCAGTGAAACGACATGGTTATGAAATATCGCTATAAAATCCAGGAAACAACAGAAGTTTTTCGTGGATTCTTAAAACTCAATCGGTACAAGATCATTCATGATCTCTTTTTAGGAGGTCAATGTGAGCCAATTGTCAGAGAGCGCCTTGAGGATATTGGTGCTGTATCTGTACTGCTCTATGATCCTCAACACGACAAGGTGGTTTTAGTCGAGCAGTTCCGAATTGGCGCAGCAGGTTTTGAGAATCCCCCCTGGCTATTGGAAACCATTGGAGGCCTGCAGAGTGATGGGGAGTCTGATGAGTCAGTTGCCAGACGTGAAGCAGTTGAAGAGGCAAATTGTGAAATAGGTCGATTGAAACGAATATGTGAGTTTATGGTCAGTCCAGGCATTTCAGTAGATCGCATTAAACTCTATTGTGGTGAGGTGGACTCAACCTGTGCTGATGGAGTGCATGGATTGGATCATGAGGGAGAGGATATTAAAGTTGTGGTGATGGATGCGGATGAAGCGATTGCTGAGCTTTATCAGGGTAGGGCGAATTCGACCAGTATAATCATTGCACTGCAGTGGTTGGCAATGAACAAAGCGTTACTGAAGGAAGAGTGGCTGATGTCCTGAGACACAATCACCAGAAAAATCCTTTTAGTTTTAGGTTATAAGGCTAACTTTTTTAGCAATTTATCATAGGGATACAAGTAGATGCCTTTGGGGGCCAGTTGGCCGTCAATTTTTGTATAATTCTACGATTTCACTAATATCATCTATTAATTTAGCTTGCCTCTCCAGTGATTCTAGCTCTATTTGGATTTGATTTATTTTTTAAAAACGGGATAATTGAACAATTGTAAAGTTAGGAGAGAGCTTCTTAAACTATTGCGATTTGGAATAATCGCAAGCTAGTTATTGGGAAGCCCTATTTGATGGATGCACGAAATTACCAGTAGTCAGTTAGGAATACCATGGATATCGGCCTAATGAAAGCTTAATATTAGCAATTTGCTAATAATGTTAGATTGGCATGGAAGCAAAAGTCTTGATGACGTCGTCGTCAATATTCTTTTTTTCATAGTCTTACCTAGTCATCTCTCAGTGTGTTTTTAGCTGATATTGTATCCGCAATAAGCGATAGCTTATTTTGTCTGGATAGAATGGGTCACGTGCTCGAATGAAGAGAAATTCATTAGTTAATTATCTCTTTCAACTGTAACAGCTATATATTATTTTAAGTCTTAATGGTAGGTGGACAAGGATGCCAATACATCCCAGGCGATTGTTTTCTCTTCCCTTTTTATCACTACAGCTGATAAATGTCTTATGTATGTTGCTCGCGGTAAGCGAGCTTAATGCTGCATTGATTGTAAATGCTGGCCCAGACCAAACTGTATCCCCTGGAACAGTTGTTCAACTGGATGGAAGTGCAAGCATTGAGACAGATGGAAGTATCGCAACATACCATTGGCAACAATTGCGTGGCCCTCAGGTTAGTATCGTCAGTGCAAATAGTGCCAATGCCAGTTTTACTATGCCTGAAAATGCAGAGCTGGCTTTTGCGCTTCATCTGGTTAGTGATACGGATGAAGTAGCTACAGATCAGGTGATCGTTCGGTCAGATCCTAACCTAAATACTTTTCCAATTGCAGATGCGGGTGCTGATCAGACAATTAATTCAGGTACTAGGGTGCAGTTGGATGGTAGTGGAAGTAGTGATCCTGATGGATCGATAGTTCGCTATAGCTGGTATCAGGGTCGAGGGCCATCAGTCGAGCTACAGGAGAGTCATACCGCCACGCCAAGCTTTTCAATGCCAGCCAATGCGGAGTTAACGTTTACCCTGGTGGTTATTGATAACTCAGGATCGATCAGCAGAGATAGTGTGTTGATTCAGAGCTCGGAAAATAATAACCAACTACCGATCGCCAGTGCAGGTGCGGATCTGGCAGTGGATTCAGGTGTGACTGTGCAGCTGGATGGCAGTGGAAGTAGTGATCCTGACGGATCGATAGTTCGCTATAACTGGTATCAGAGTCGAGGGCCATCAGTTGAGCTACAGGAGAGTCATACCGCCA
>NZ_JBSYOO010000025.1:0-5625 GCF_058244675.1 Candidatus Thiodiazotropha sp. AKIB8
TTGTTTCGGGAGAAATCCCGATGCCCCCCAGCGAGTCACTTCCTCGTTGAATAGGGCAGCCCGTAGCCTGGATGAAGTGCAACGGAATCCGGGAGAACAGTGCTCCAATCATCCCGGATTCCGCTTCACTCCATCCAGGCTACCTTGCTTTTAGATCTTGATGATTTTTTTGAGGCTATGGCAATGGTGAATCGTAGGGTGCGGCCCTGCCGCACCATCAGGGTGAGAATTCTCAAAAAATCCCAGATAGTTTGTTTATTGCCAGCAGCGTCTCTACACCGGCGCGTCGGGTGGTTTGGTTTTGGTTGGGCATGGTGCGGCAGGGCCGCACCCTACAGGTGAATTTGTTTCGGGAGATATTCCGATGCCCCCCCGGCGAGTCACTTCCTCGTTGAATACGGCAACCTGTAGCCTGGATGAAGTGCAACGGAATCCGGGAGAACAGCGCACCAATCTTCCCGGATTCCGCTTCGCTTCATCCAGGCTACCTTGCTGTTCGATCTAGCCGATTTTAACTGGTGAATTTTCAGCGGCAAAAAATGATATGGAGCACAAAGCTTAGGGATATCTTTATTGACATATAAGCAGGCCAAGCGGCACTCTAAGTCACTCCAAAAACTGGCTTGAATATATATCCCGGACTAGAATGGACTCAAACAACAAGCTCTACCGGGTCTGATAATTTGACTCGCCAAGATTTTTCACCTGCAACTAAGATATTGACTAATATGCCAAAATTTAGCGCTCTGACCTGGGTGGTCATTGTCATAGCTCAGATCACCTATGGCTTGATGGTCTACGCCGTAACCCGTAGCTACTATGAACAAAAACCGGCTGCGGCAGTAGCTGCATCTGGCAATAACGGTGTCACCGCACCGCACCCAAAGCCCAATCCGATGGGTGCAAACATAACACCTGGTAAACTCGGGCTCGCGCCAGCTGCCGAAGATCTCAGTCAGGACGATCCCGCACTGATCGCTCGCCTGGCAGACAACTACTTCGCAGAGAAAAACTACCAGCAGGCTATCGACCTCTATGAGCGTGCCATAACGATCAATCCAGACGATGTTGAATCCTATAACGATTTAGGCTTGGCTCTGCTCTATACCGGACAATCTGATCAGGCGGTTACTGTCCTGATGGCAGGCGTGCAGAAAAACCCTCAATTCCAGCGCATACAGCTTACCCTGGGTTTTGTGCTGGCACAGACTGGCGACAAGCAAGGCGCAGCTGATGCACTCAACAAGGCGATTGAGTTAGGCGCGGATAACAGTGTCGGCGTGGAGGCAAAGCGCATGCTTGGTGAGTTATAAAGTCACTGAACCTCTGATTGATTCAGAAATTGATCAGAGGTTCTTGGTTAAGGTTCACCAGCCACCAACACCACAGGGGTTCCTTAGGATTTGGATATGAATCAGCGAATGGATTTCAGCGGACGCTCAGTGCTTGTTGTCGGTGGTACCAGTGGCATCAATCTTGGTATTGCTGACGCGTTTGCCGCACAGGGTGCAGCTGTTGCTGTTGTCGGTCGTTCCCGAAAAAAGATGGAGAGTGCTCTCGAACTGCTGTCGAAAAGAGGCGGGGAAGTCATTGGACGCTGTGCTGATGTAAGGGAGCTGTCAGCGATAGAAAAAGTAATGTCTGAAATCAACGATGCCTTTGGTGGCATCGATATTTTAGTCTCCGGTGCAGCCGGCAACTTCCCCGCATCTGCTCTTGATATGTCCCCAAACGGTTTCTCTGCGGTTGTCGATATCGATCTGCTGGGTACCTACCATGTAGTGCGTAGCGCTTTTGCCTATCTCAATAAACCCGGTGCCGCTGTGATCAATATCTCTGCGCCCCAGGCCTTTATTCCGATGCCGATGCAGGTACATGTCTGTGCTGCCAAGGCGGGGGTTGATATGGTGACGCGGGTGTTGGCAATGGAGTGGGGTGAGGCGGGCGTCAGGGTAAACTCGATCGTACCAGGTCCGATTGCAGATACCGAGGGAATGAAACGTCTGGCGCCAACCGAGGAGGCGAAACGGATGATTGTTGATTCTGTGCCCCTGAAACGTTTGGGCAGAGCTGAGGATATAGCCAATATGGCGCTGTTTCTGGCTTCACCGATGGCATCCTATATCACTGGTGCAGTACTGCCGGTGGATGGGGGCTGGTCATTGGGTGGATTGAGCGTTATGGCGGCAGAGATGCAGAAACATATGAAGCCAACCCATTCCGAGAAATGAATTGACAGAAACCCGGTGCGGCAGGCCGCACCCACAACCGATTTGAATCCCGTAGAGTGCCGTCGATATGAACCCTCGTAGGGTGCGGCCTGCCGCACCATGTCCAAGCCAGAGTAACAGAGGAAACTCGCAGGCAGTGCTCAGATGCCACACCAATCCACCGGATAAGTCCCGTCACTAACGAATCGATGGAATGTTGACCAAGGCCAATCCCCAACCCCCCCGACCAACCCATGCTTAACCGGGTTGTAATGAAGATAATCAAGATGACGTGTGAGATCCGACTCATCACGGATCGAATGCTCCCAAAACCGCCGTTGCCAAATTGCAACCTCGCCACGTTTGCGCCTGGATAGACATGCACCACCATCGATACCGCCAGCAGCCAAGTAGCGCTTTGAGAATTTGCCTTTCACCCGATTCCATCGTAGTGAAAAATCCGAGTCCCCTTCAGGTAAGCTCCAGATGCAATGCAGGTGATCAGGTAACAGACAAAATCCAAGAGTGGTAAAAGGCATTTTCTGACCTGTTTCCAATATCGCATTACGCAAACATTGGCGCGCCAAAGGATCAGCAAACAAGGGCCGACGATTGAAAGTGACGACGGTAAAGAAATAGATACCACCCGCAACAGGATAGCGTTTGTAGTTCGACATATCGCCATTCCTTGGCAACGGATAGAGGTTGTTATTTTAGCACAGCCCACTAACGGTCCATCCGGTGCGGCAGGCCGCACCCTACGACTGATTAGAACCCTGTAGGGTGCGGCCTGCCGCACCATGTCCAAAGTCATGGCTATCGAATAGACTCATAGACCGCATTCGCTCCCTATGTAAATAGAAGAATCAACAGGTCGATAGAATCCCACCCCCCTGACGCTGTGCCCATGTTTGTAAGGTGTTATTATGCATCGATATTGAAAGGGTAGTTCCATCCTGTTCAACCGCTTTTCGAGAATGGCACTATCTGGAAGCCAACCGCATATGACTGAATCACAAAACCCTGTTCCCCACGTTTGTCTGTTTATTCTGAAGTTCGGAGATGGTGGCGTGGAGCGCATGATGGTCAATATTGCCAGGGGTTTGGCATTGATCGGAGTAAGAGTCGATTTCATTATCAAAAGCAGTAATGCACCCTATCTGCATCTGTTACCTGATACGGTTCGAGTGATTAAGTTTCCTGTGGCGAAACAGAGTGAAGCACTGCCGAAACTGCTCGACTACCTACAGCAGAACGATCCCGATATTGTGGTTTCAGCAAAGATTATGGATGACGAGATTGCCCTGCAGGCCAAACAGCATCATAAGGGAAAGACCCGCTTCTATCTGAGACCAGGTACTGCCCTGATATCGAGGATGAAGGCCCGAGGTATGGGTTGGCTTCGCCGCTGGTTGAAAACCCGTAATCTGGTGAAACTGTTCAATCAGGCGGATGGGATTGTTGCAGTATCCCAAGGTGTTGCCGATGAAGTGATGCAGCTCAGTAAGGTGCCAGAGGTGCGTATCACTGTCATTAAGAACCCCACCATTACACCTGAACTCTATGAGCAGTCCCAAGCTGAGATACCCGATCCCTGGCTGGCCCCCGATCAGCCTCCAGTGATACTCGGTATTGGAGGATTGCGCCGACAGAAAGACTTCCCCACCTTGTTGCGTGCCTTTGCTCAGGTGAGGCAGCAGCAGCCTTGTCGTCTGATGATTCTTGGTCAGGGCAACAAGGAGGCGCAACTGAAAAAATTAGCACATGAGTCTGGTGTGAGTGACGATTTTCGTCTACTTGGATTTGTTGATAACCCCTATGTCTATCTGAAGCATGCCGGGTTGTTTGTTCTCTCCTCTCTGTGGGAAGGGTCACCCAATGTCTTAACTGAGGCGATGGCTCTGGGTACGCCATCGGTGAGTACAAATTGCCCCTCAGGACCGTTTGAAGTCACCCGTGGAGGAGAGGTGCTGCCTTTGGTGCCGGTGGGGGATGTGGACGCATTGGCAGAGGCGATGCTAAATATCCTTCGGCAACCCCAAGACCCGGAAAAACTAAAGTCGGCAGTGAGTGAGTACACACTTGAAAGAAGTGCCAGAAGCTATCTGGCTGCGTTTGGTCTGAAGCTTTGAGTAATCCTCCACGCATTGCCTGTTTTCTGGCGACTTCCGGTCACAGCGGTGTGGACCGGCTGATGAAGAATCTGCTGCCTGGGATGGCGGCTGCCGGGTATCAGGTCGATCTGTTGAAGATCCAAAATCATGGGCCCAGCCTAAGTCTGCCACTGGCAGATAATCTTCGGGTGATCGAGTTTAAAACCAGGCATGTCCTGACTGCTCTGCCTGAACTGATCGGTTACTTGAGAAGATATCGTCCCGATGTTTTGCTATCCGATAAGGACAGGGTCAATCGAACTGCACTGTTAGCCAATACCCTCAGCGGAAGTGGTGCCAGAACGGCTCTACGTATCGGCACCACAGTGAGCAAAAATCTGGCGAGTCGCAGTCGCTCGGATCGCTTCATACAGCGTAACTCAATGCGCTATCTCTACAAACTTGCTGGCACCCTGCTTGTCCCTTCTGCAGGCGCGGCTGATGATTTTGCTGACTACATCGGATTTGATCGGGAGCGCATTGCCGTAGTTCCAAGTCCGATCATCACCCCAGGGTTTTACCAACGTTTGCAAGAGCCTGTAGACCACCCCTGGTTCCGCCCGGGTGAGCCGAAAGTGATCCTTGGTGTCGGGGAGCTGTGCCGGCGTAAGGATTTCACCACACTGATCCAGGCTTTTGCCCTGCTTAGAGATCGATATGATTGTCGTCTGATGATCCTTGGAGAGGGGCGCGCCAGAGCGCGCCTGGAAGCTGAGGTCAAACGGCTGAATCTCGAAACGCGGGTATCACTGCCCGGTTTTGTGGACACACCCTATCCCTATATGAGAGAGGCTGGTCTGTTTGTGCTCTCCTCCTTGTGGGAGGGACTGGCTGTGGTATTGGTCGAAGCGCTGGCGGCAGGAACGCCAGTGGCCGCCACCAACTGTCCGAGTGGTACGGAAGAGCTGTTGGGTGAACTAGAGGGAGAACCATTAGCGGAGATTGGGGATGTGGCTGGTCTGGCTGAAGCCATGGCCAGGCAGTTGGATAACCCGCTTCCGCCAGAGCAACTGAAAGCCGTTGCTGCCCCCTATACGCTGGAGAACAGCGTCGCCAGTTATCTCCGGGCGATGGGGTTGGTCGAGCCGTAGCTGGTTTGGTGCGGCAGGGCCGGCACCCTACGCCTGGTTCCCGGCCTAGTGTGGTGCGTCATATAAACCCTATATTTAGACAAGGCCAATCTCAGTTTGCGTTTAAATCACCTGCCTCGCCCTGCGGGAAGCCACTCAAGCCGCGATTGCGGCGTTGCACCCCTTGGTAAG
>NZ_JBSYOO010000014.1:0-28431 GCF_058244675.1 Candidatus Thiodiazotropha sp. AKIB8
GTAATGGTCATGTGCGGACGGTTAAGTAAGTGTGTGCAATAGTGCCTAACAAGCGCGTAAACTCGGATCGCACAAAGCTGCGCCGCTTCGCTCTGCAACTTTGTGCGCCCGGTTACGCGAAACGTTAAGTGTAAAAAGGAATTAGAGTGAATATCGACTATCTTGAGAATGGTTCAGATGATTGCCCAATAATCAGGGTATACGGGAATGAGCCTGATTCTGTTAGGTTGCTTTTGAAGTGCATAGCAGAAATGCTAAATGGGGAGATTAAATCTAAGTGCCTCAATGATATTAAAGGTTTTAAAAGCATCAATGGCTGCAAATTCGATATTGAAGTTTCATCTTTGCAAAAAGGTGTAATCCAAATAAGCAGTAATAGTTTCATTTGCCAATTATCAAAAAATGGCTGGCAAGAAGCTTATGAATTATTAGAACCTCTTAGCGAGGATTCAGAGACCGGCTATCAATGGATTAATGAGTCAAGCGAAATATCGTTTCTGGTAAGCAGGTATGCTAATGGTCAATGGTAATAAAGCACTTAACAAGTTGCTGCTACGGAAAATTTACTCGCTGTTGCTCGCAAATTCCCGCAGAGCAAGGCGTTATGCCAAAAGAACATGGATAAAGCTGAGTTATTAAAAATAATCGGTAAAGCCTTTGGCAGAGTCACTCTAGGTGATGGTATTGGGCTATATGAGGCAGAAGCTATCGATAACTATGCCAGTGATAAGAAGACATTGAAGGCTAGGAAAAAAGACAGGGAATCGTGGAAGAGATGGGATGAGATACCTACTAATACTAATAAACAAGACACCCAGTCAAAAGAAGTTTTCTCAATAGCGATAAAGCAACCATGCTTGCAAATATAAGGATCACCACTGGTTACACAAATTGGTGATTTTCAAAGGAGATATAATTGAATTTTGGACAGAATCTATGCTGAACTTCGTTAAATTATCAGCAATAGACACATAGGACTCTCAGCATTTGCTGATTCTATACTTCTTGACCTATGAGTGTATTTTCTTAGGTAAGCAGAGACTGCACTGCACCAATGTTCGGCGTTCGCCGATAACCCAGTTTTCGGCAAACGGCTTTGAGTGAGTAACTCATGCCCACCAGTCCCTTGAAGCGACTTTCGGAATAAACAAGACACCCAGTCAAAAGAAGTTTTCTCAATAGCGATAAAGCAACCATGCTTGCAAATATAAGGATCACCACTGGTTACACAAATTGGTGATTTTCAAAGGAGATATTATTGAATTATGGACAGAATCTATACTGAACTTCGTTAAATTCTCAGTGTTTGACACATAGGACTCTCAGCATTTGCTGATCCTATACTTCTTGACCTATGAGTGTCTTTTCTTAGGTAAGCAGAGACTGCACTGCCCCAAGATTCGGCGTTCGCCGATAACCCAGTTTTCGGCAAACGGCTTTGAGTGAGTAACTCATACCCACTAGCCCCTTGAAGCGACTTTCGAAATGTTGCGTCATATAGAGCCAATGCTTGGCGTCGATCTGTAATCTTTCGAGAATCGGTGGTTGATTTTCAGCAATAAAGCCACGTTTGTTTTCCAGAATGGCGCGGCCCGTCCAGTCGACCAGTTCGAGATAGTCTTTTAGTCGAAACGGTAATCCCTTGGGCATATCCTGACGTGGATCGCCGACAAATGGAAATAGCCCGCTTGGTGTTTCAGGTTCGCCTGAATCATCGTGATGTTGTTTCAATTTTCGGGTACGCTCTTTGATGGAGGTATGCTCTGATTGTTCGGGCGTATCTGCTATTCCTGCTCTCACCGGATTGAGATCCACATAGGCCATACAGGTTGCCAGAGCCTTTTCATCCAACAGGGCCTGGGATTTATAGCGTCCTTCCCAATAGCGACCTGTGCACTCATCCTCCTGGTTGGCCTTTCTGGCAATCGGTTCATTGAGACAGCGCATAAACCAGCTGATACTGTGCAGGCGGTGTCGCCATTTCGTGATCAGCTCCGATACCGTGTCCCGCTCTGCCTGAGTGAGTGTCTCTTTGGCAAGATAGCGTTGGATGATCACCGGAAGGGAAAAGAGGCGTTCCCAGCGCTCTATGACCTCCCGTTCACTCCACGCTGCAACCCGCTCGGCGTCCACATGGAGTATGACGTGGTAGTGATTGTGCATCACTGTGTATGCACAGTTGTCGATGGCGAAGATATCCGTCAAAAGCATTATGCGATCTACGATCCATTGTCGCCGATGTTCATAGCTTTTTCCGGTAAGCGAATCCACGCCACAGAGAAAGGCACGGCGCACGCAGCGGGAGACACAGTGGTAGTAGGGGGTTTCTTCCAGCAGAATCTGGACTTTCCTTGGTTTGGGCATCGTATCGCTCCTTGATTACGGATGGTCAATGAAGATTGCCATACAGTGTGGTTTTTGGCAAATTAGGACTGGGTGTCCGGATTTCTGTCAATACCTCGGGAAGGTTTCATGGGTTCCGAAATTACTAAGGGCAACGTATTGTGTACCGTGGCATCCTTCTCCTGATGAGATGTATCTATAAAGTTTTTCAATTAAAGCGTTGTTTGGGGTGTGTAGGCTTGCGGGAACCTGTGTTTTTATGTCAATCCTCGGGTTCTTTGCGGGAGCTTTTATTGTGGCTGGCAACCATGCCTAACAATCGGGTCAAAAACGCTCCCTTCGGTCGCTTTGACATCGCTGCTCGCTAGGCCATTTAACCAGAATATTATGCCTTTCAATAATCGCACCATGAAGTTTAAAGCCTGGTTTAAGAGCAACACAGCCGATAGAGCCTTATTGCCGCTTCGAAAGGAGTTGGTGGAATTAATCGAACACAACTCAACTCTTCTCGAAGTCGGGTGCGGCACTGGTGATTTACTCTTTCAAGCTGCTTCGAAAATCAGTAGCGGACATGGCGTCGATATCGAGCAAGGGATGATCAAATATGCGGAAGCGAAGAGGCAAAAGCTTAACCTGAACAACCTAAGCTTTGAGTGCATCGATGCACTCGCTATGGCGCCTCGGAAGTTTGATGTTTCAACAAGCACATTGTGCCTTCATGAAATGCCCGAGCAGCAAGCGTGCGCGTTGCTGAATATGATGGTTAATAATTCAGGAGTGGTTCTGGTTGCAGATTTCACCGCAGCAAAATCGACTCTAGGGCGGTTGAGCATTGAGTTTGATGAGATCCTTTCAGGTCATTACGGTAATTACAGGCAGTATCGTAGGAGCGGAATGATTCTCTCTTACTCAGAGAAAATTGGCGCAAGAGTCCACAAGGAAATCAAGAGCGTTGTCGATGGTATTTCAATTTGGGTTGTCAGCAACAATGTAATGGTATATTAAGAACATAATGTCGCCACAACACTGCGCTGCTTTTTGCACCTTACTTAGGCATTATTGCGTAAATTACACTCAGTGTGGCGTTCGGCTGAGGTGTGGCATTAGCTGTAGATGAATAACAGAGGAGCTGCTTTTGACCGCTGAACGAAAAAAGAAGATCCATGCTTTGTTAAAAGGCATCGAGACCGGAGATCCTGCGTCAGTTACTGTAGTCAATCCGAATAAATATATTCAACACAATCCGCAGACCCATGAAGGGGGAGAAGGATTGGCAGCTTTGTTTAAAAGTCTGTCCAAAACATCACCGCGAGTAAATATCGTTCGTGTTTTTTCCGATGGTGATTTTGTGTTCGGGCATACTGAATATGACTTCAGCACTTCCCGAATTGGCTTTGAGGTGTTCCGCTTTGAAGGGGAGCAAACTGTAGAGCACTGGGATAATATTCAGTCGAGGGTTGGCCCAAATCCATCCGGGCACTCTATGGTTGATGGTCCAACTGATGTACGTGATTTAGATAGGACGGAAGATAATCGCTCGCTGGTCAAAAGTTTCATGGAAACAGTTCTAATAGGTGGTCAAATTGATCAACTACCGAGCTTCATTTCAGAACCCTACACTGAGCATAGTCCTTACTTGCGTGATGGTTTGCCTGCATTACGTCAGGCTCTGACCGCACGCAATGCGGAATCTGAACCTGCCATCTGCTACGAAAGAGTACATCGTACATTAGCAGAGGGTAATTTCGTTTTGTCAGTTTGTGAGGGCTACCGTGAAGGCGAGCACACATCGTTCTATGATCTTTTTAGACTCGAAGGCTCTATGATTGTCGAACATTGGGATACCACAGAAAAAGTAGCTCCCAAAAGTGAGTGGAAGAATGATAATGGGAAATTCTGAGCAAGTTCTTGACTATAAGAAAGGATTAAATACCAATTTAATATATTTTGCTATTTAAAATACCCAAGGGAGGGCCTGGTAAAGATGAAATATCTGAATTGATAACTCTCGGTATCAAATAGACGAAGTCAATTACTGATGAGTATGTTGGAGATCCAGAGGAAAATACACATTTTTAGAAGATATAGCGCCAGAAGGGAAAAAGGATTGTATTTTTATATTATTTTTCTTGGCAAAAGAGTGAAGCTAGCCTGGTTACATTCGGTGTTGGTTGGTAATAAAATAGTTCAAGCTATCAGCATAAGAGAAGGCGATTCGCCAGCAATAGAAAGATGACTAAAGATAGGTGGGAAGCGCTAATGAGCGCGATGGGATTAGGGTCCTCAATAGATTGTTACGAATCACTCTATGCAGCCTATTCTGAGAAGCATCGGTTCTACCATACGCTCAATCACATTGATGCAATGCTAGATCACTTTGATAGGGTGATTGATATTGCTGAGCGGCCTGCTGAACTGGAATTTGCAATTTGGTTCCATGATGCCATCTACAAAATACTATCTAAGACCAATGAACTCGATAGCGCTAAATGGGCACAAGAATTTCTCTTATCCATTGGTTATGATGAATTAGGTACAGAACGTATTTATAGCTTGATTATGGCCACTCAACATAACCGGGAAGTAAAAGGCTATGATGACAAACTGATTGTAGACATTGATCTTACTATTCTGGGAGCTTCCAAGGATGTCTATGATGAATTTGAGCGCAATGTGCGAAAAGAGTACAAGATAGTGCCTTTGCACATCTACCGAAAGAAAAGGATAGAAATACTTAAGTCGTTCTTGAATAATGTCAGTATTTACAATTTAGATTATTTCAAAGAAAAGTATGAGTGCGCTGCAAGGGAAAATATTAAAAGAGCTATTGAAATTCTCCAAATCGAATAATTAGAGTTTTAAATTGACGCCTGAAGGCACATTATTCGCGGACGAAATAAGAAATAACTATCGGAGTAATTATGGAAAATATGAGTTCATGGAAATTAATCAAACTTGGTTTCTGGATAGGAATAGGTTTTATTATACCTTCTATAGGTGTTTATATAATTGGCACTTATGTAGTCTATTCAAGTCCATTCTTATGGCAATCAACTGCTATGGAAGAAGGAATGGAGTCAGTGGAGCAATACATGGAGGAGTCCGATAAAACCTCTCAAATAGAAATAGTGGAATATCAGGAAAAAATACACCATGAACAACTATTGATACTTGGTGTTATTGAAAATATTGGCTCTACAAATATTAGTTCGATACGGCTTGAGGCGGAGTTGTTAGACGAAAGCAGAGTAATGGTATATGAATGTACTGAATATATCTCCAAGAGAATAAAGGGTGGTGCGAAGGAGAATTTTCAAATCAAATGTGGGTGTAGTGGACAACCAGTTCCAGAATATGCTTCAGTCTCTGTGAGAATAGTTGGTGCTAGTAGTTACTAAGAGAACCTCTATTAATAGCTTGTGACCATAACAAAAAGTCGCATGACAAGCCTGTCAAACCGGATGCAGAATAGGGCGTAATGGTGACATAATCGTATTCTTTTTAACCTTTGACCCTCTTTGATCATCACGGTGTATGATATACAGGTACAGCCATAATTATTTACTCTATCTCTGAGAGTGCGCGTTAGTTTCTTTGATCGCCAAAACTATTCTTTAACCACGTAATACACTGGGTAGAAGAAGAATAGCAAAAAAATAGTTCCGTGCTTTCAGTGATTTCCGTGGTTAACAAATATGTTTTATAATAAGGTTATTCTTCGTATTTAACAGTTATAACTATTGAAAATTAGATATCTCTGTCTATTTTCGTTTGCTACCCTCATAGGGCAGTGCTTTGGTATGTTGCTTCCAAAGTATCTTCTTTATAAATTCTGACCATGCCTGCCAGCCATTAGCTTGAATTTCTGTGGTAGTCGACTTTAACTGATTACCTACCATAACTGCTTCAGGGATACGCTCACGGATAGCAAGAGCGACTTCCCGACAGAGTCCCGGTTCTGGTAGTACTGTTACCCAGACTACGTTGAGTTTCAGGTTGATGTCGGTAAAGACAATTTTTTCACCAAACTCCCTTACTACTGCTTCAAGCATGTTCTGTAGATGAACTAATTTTACGTCTGAGTAGTGTTTCAGTCCGGGAATCAGCATCATTAAATCCGCAAGAGAGGTACCATTTTCCTGTTTATTTGGCGCACGTTGCCAAAGCGGGGCAGAGGGCTGCCAACGGGTGTGAGAGAGAGCAGTGGTTTTTTGTTTAGTCATAAAGTAACAAAATTATCAATATACTGAACTATTCAATGTGTCACTAAAAACACATTTCGGGCCTTAATTCAATTTTCACATTCAATAAAGCATAGACCATCTCTCGGTATCCGATGTCTGTAGACAATAACTCAGGTAGTTATCTTGTAACTTACCGAAATACTTAGAATTTATTCCAAAATATGGAATTTCAGATCGCTAATAGTGTATCTTTGCTATAGAAGCGTAATTTGTAAGTGAATTTTTTTGAATAAGACTCAGAAATAGTAGCTTACTCATTCACCAACTACCTTGACTGCCTGGGTTGGTCTGCAATATCTTGGTTAGATGGAGTTAGGATAGATAGCTGATATTTATTCATAGGCCTTGGAAAGGTAGGGAATGAACAAACCTGACAATTAACAACAGATAGATATAAATCATGGCTGAAGAAAATCCAGAAACTAAGATCACGACGTCTACAGAACCTGTTGAATCAGCATTGACGACAGGCATGGAGGATCTTGTAGAAAAGATTGACGTCCCTGAACAGCTTGAACCCATTGTTGCATTGTTTGGTAATCAACCCTGGGTCAAAGGCTTGCTGGTTCTGGTTGTATTTCTTATTCTGGCAAAACTCATTGAGTGGGTAGTAATACCGTTAATCAGGCGACTCACAGCTCGTACCTCCACACATATTGATGATTTAATAGTCATTCATATACGAACCCCGTTGTTTTGGACAATAGCGCTGATTGGTACCTTGGTTGCAGCTGCTGTCTCAGGTATTGCTGCAGAATTACGTAGTACCATGACTTCTTTAGTTATTTCGATACTTATATTTCTCTGGATGCTATTTGCCGTTCGTGCATCCAAGTTACTACTGTCTGCAACTAGTCAGCGCGCTAAGCAGAATGCGTTGGTCAGACCGCAAACTTTACCCTTATTTACTAATCTCGTAGCAATATCGATCATTGTTTTTGCTGTCTATTTTATCTTTCAATCATGGCATGTCGATATGACGGCCTGGCTGGCTTCAGCAGGTATCGCCGGTATCGCAATAGGTTTTGCCGCGAAAGATACATTGGCAAATCTCTTTTCAGGTGTATTTATAATGGCAGACTCACCCTACAAGATAGGTGACTATGTTGTACTTGATGATGGAGGCGGGCTACGCGGCAAGGTTACTCATATTGGTATACGGAGTACCCGACTGCTGACTAGGGATGATGTGGAAGTGACCATACCAAATTCCATTATGGGGAATTCAAAGGTAGTCAATGAATCAGGTGGACCCCATTTAAAATACCGCATCAGGGTTGCTGTTGGTGTGGCTTATGGATCAGATATTGATCAAGTTAGAGAGGTGTTGATGTCTGTTGCGATGGCATCTGATGCCGTCTGTTCTGATCCAGAAGCGAGAGTGCGTTTTCGTACCTTCGGTGCTTCCTCGCTCGATTTTGAGCTTCTATGCTGGGTCAACAATCCGGAACTTCGTGGTCAGGTATTAGATGCACTGAATACAGCTATCTATAAGCGTTTCCTCGAGGAGGGCATTGAAATACCATTCTCCAAGCAGGATCTATACATCAAAGAGTTTCCCAAGGCAGATGGGTCCAAGTCAGTAGTATAAACTTGAGTTATATTTTGTAAAAAATAATGTTTATACAATAAGATACCAGTTATGAATCTACTGTTGTTTGTTCTGAAATTTTTCCTTTCTGTACTATTTGATTTCGATGAATAGGGCACTTTTATTCATGGTTTTAACCATTCCCCCCGCATATGGAGCGGAGATGTCAGGTCTTTCATATCCATACATTGCCTCGCCAGAGAGAGCGGACCATATAATGACCAATTTTCAAGCAGTTCAAAAAGGCCATAGTGAAGAGGCGGTTTTGAAGCTTCTCTTAATTCCAGACGAAGTGCATGAGCTTTACGAACCGCTGAAAAAAAATCCCAAGGCTATCGGAAAGACATATTGGTACATCATCAAGCGAATGCAAGCCGAAGGATCTCAGACTGACAAAGATGAAAGTGTTGTCAGGGTCTCTTTTGATCTTATCGGTCGTGTCATAAGCGTGGATCATTGGGGCATCAAGGCCGATTCAATCAGTGTTAACAGACCCAGGTAAAGCATCATCTGTTTTTAGAATGGTGGTGGAAAATATCGAGAGTAGTGAATTAGATATAGGTATTGAGGCGCGAAATTAGTAATAAAGCAGATCCATTTGCTGGATGCCTCTACCTTTTGATTCGAATTGACCAGAATGATATGGATATTGATCTGCCTGAGGGTTCAACAGGTTGATATAACGCACATTCCGATATTGAGGAAAACGCAATAGCACTCGATAACTAAAATAGAGTATCTCTCCCTGACCATGTTATCTCAGGATGTATGTCATAATATCTGCAAACAGTGGTCGATCACTTCTTGCAACTAGATGCAGCAGAATGGACTTTCAGCCTCGATTCTGTTGACAATAGGACATATCGAAGTTGATGAATATGAATTCGATGCGAAAAATCACAACAACAATCAATGTGTTTGTTGTTGCATTGAGGGTTTTGCCGCTTCTGGTTCTGCTGGCTATAACAGATCTGCTTTTGGCTGACACTGTTCGTCCCGATCAAGCATCGTCTGCTCCTCCAGTAATCGGCCTGGTCCTCAGTGGCGGTGGTGCCAGAGGTGCTTCACATATCGGCGTTCTCAAGGTCCTGGAAGAACTGCGTATCCCTGTCGATATCATTACCGGTACCAGCATGGGAGCGATTGTTGGTGGTATGTATGCCTATGGCTATTCGGTCGATGAGATTGAGAAGCTGCTTGTTGAGACCGATTGGGAGTCATCGTTTCAAGATGAGCCACCAAGACAAAATCGCAGTTTCCGCCGAAAGCAGGACGATTATGAGTTCCTGATTAAACAGGAAGCAGGGCTCAAGGACGGGAGCCTCGCCATCCCCAAGGGGTTGCTACAGGGGCAGCAGCTTAGACTGAGGCTTAAATCACTGACCCTGCTGGCACCTAATGATTTCGATTCATTACCAATCAGGTTTCGCGCTGTTGGTGCAGATATAGAAACCGGTGAAGCGGTCACTCTGGGGGGTGGAAGTCTCTCAACTGCAATGCTTGCAAGTATGGCCATTCCCGGCGTTTTTGCGCCGGTAGAGTGGGATGGACGGCTACTGGTTGATGGAGGGTTCGCCAACAATCTGCCTGTTCAGCAGGCCCGTGATCTCGGTGCGGATATTCTGATTGTGGTTGATCTCAGCACTGAGCCGCAAGATCGGAAAGGTCTTTCATCACCGCTCAGCATACTCAATCAGATCATGGGGTTTACCATTTTACGAAATACGGCTGAGCAGCTTGATAAACTCACCTCTGATGACATTCTTATACAGCCGGATCTCGGCAGCCACTCCTCAACCGATTTTTACCGGGCACCAGAGATGATCAGCAGCGGTGTTGCAGCAGCAAATCTCATGACCCAACGGTTGAGTCGGCTCTCGGTCACAGAATCTGAATATAGCGATTACCTGGCGGCGACACGGCAAAGGGAATCATCATCGCCTGTCATCGACAAGGTAACCGTCGATAACCAGTCGCCACTGAGTACAGATGTCATCAAATCCAATATTAGTGCTGAGCCTGGGGAGACGCTCGATATATCGATCCTGGAGAGGGAGATACATCATCTCTATGGGATGAATATCTTTGAGCGGGTTGATTACAATCTACTACAAGAGGATGGGCAGAATGAGTTGAGCCTCAGGGCAACAGAGAAGGAGTGGGGGCCCCACTATTTGCGATTCGGTCTGAAGATGGAGACCAATTTTGAGGGGTCCGGTATTTTTAATCTGGCCTCAAGTCACACCATGACACCTATCAACAGCATGGGTGGTGAGTGGCGCTCTGAAATACAGATCGGCCATGATCAGCGACTCACAACAGAGTTGTACCAACCGATCGACAATAGCCTCAGATACTACGTTCGTACCTTGCTCGGCTATTACGAAACGCACTCTGGTGTGTTTGAGTCCGGGCGTCAGGTGGCTGATCTGAATGTGAGTTACTCAAACTTTCTTCTGGCTGGTGGACGTCAATTTGGAAACTGGGGGCAGCTTGAGATTGGCGCTTACGCGGGATCTGGTGATGTAAGCCCATACATCGGTGCTCTCTCTACCCCTTCGCAAGATGTTAAGTTCGGTACTTGGGTGGTGACTTTTACCTACGATCAACTGGATAGTGTCAATTTTCCCCGTAAGGGTTTGTTGGCCAATATCTCCTGGTCAGCCAGCAGAGATGAGCTTGGGGCGAAAGATGAATATGATTCATTCAATATAAACGGACTTTGGGCGAGTACCTGGGATAAGAATACCATCATGCTTTGGGGCGGTGTGGCCGGTGTGACCAATACCGATGAGCCTGTCGATAACGCATTCTCCATCGGTGGACTCTTCAACCTCTCAGGCTATCGCGAATCAGAACTTGCCGGGCGTTACGCCGGACTTATGCGCATAGTCTATTTGCGGGAAATTGGCGAAAGCCGCTCAGTACTTAAAGTGCCTGTCTATGCGGGTTTCTCTCTAGAAGCAGGCAATGTGTGGAATGATCGGGACGATATTCATTTCGATTCACTGTTACTGGCTGGCAGCATCACGCTGTCAGTCGATTCGCCTCTTGGGCCGATCTATCTAGGTCGAGGGTATGCTGAAGGTGGTCGTACAGAGAACTACTTCTATCTGGGCCGAACTTTTTCATTTTTTTAAGCTGCGCCATAGATCGTTATCTCCTGGTTAGCAACAGCACGGTCAATAGTATTCGTCGTTAACAAAGGTACAGTCGTCATGGTTTCAGTTTCTTTCGAATCTCTCGACTTTCTGAAATCAGGCGTTTATGCTTCTTCGTGCTCGATGAGATGAGTGTGCATTGGAGAGTACTGGCAGGTTGTGCAAGAAAGATATGACAATAGATCCAGTCCCCGATTCCGTTCTATCTTCGAAAACTATTCTGCCTGAGAGTGGTCAGGTCTTTTCCCGTCCAGCCTTGTTCACTAAATTGCGTCAACTCTCCTCTTCGCCTCGAAAGGTGTGGATTAGCTCTCCTGGCGGGGCAGGCAAAACGACCTTGGTACGGGAATTTTTGAGCAACGATCCTCGACCGATCATCTGGTATCGAATCGACCATAGTGACCAGGATCCCGCCAATCTTTTCATCTGCCTGGCGCAGTTAGTACAGAAGGCTACATCAGACACCCAGGTACTACCCCCCCTCATGCCTGAATATATGCTCAACATAGGGGTCTACTGCCGGAATTTCTTCCGCGCCCTTTTTGCGAAATTCGAGGCGGGTTGCGTGTTGGTTTTCGACGATCTTCAGGATGGACCGGGCGAGTCACTGTTTGGGACGGTACTCTCTTCGGTTTTTTCTGAGCTACCTGAGCACTCATCCTTCTTCATGCTGAGCCGGGAAGAGCCATACCCGCAGTTTGCCAGGCAACGTATCCATCGGTCTTTGGCGTACTTGGGTTGGGATGATCTAAGTCTCTCTTTCGAGGAGACCCAGCAATTCCTCACTTGGTCGACAGGGAAAGAGCCGCTGCCTCAGGTCCTGGATCAAGCCTACGAGATAACTCATGGTTGGATGGCTGGATTACTGCTATTTCTCGATAGTCATGAGGCAACATCTTTCCCGCAGGAATTCTCCTTTGATCGGGTTGATCTGTTGTTTGACTACTTTGCCAGTGAGATCTTTGCCCGACTTTCCGCTGGAGTTCAGCACTTTCTTCTTACCTGTGGTTTTCTTCCGACAGTCGAGGTCTCTATGGCTGAAGCACTTACAGCGCGAGCAGACGCAGGCGATACACTACGTAAGCTAGCGCGGGAGAATCACTTTACTTTTCGTATTTCCACGATCCCGGAAGTCTACTCATTTCATCCGCTATTCCGGCAGTTTCTGCTATCTCGGGCTAATCAATGTATTGATACGCAACAGCGGATTGAGATTCGTGAACGGAGCGCAAGTTTGCTGCTAGATGAGGGACAGGTTGAAGCAGCTTCTGATCTTTTGATCCAGGCTCAGGCATGGCCGATGTTGATCGAACTGATCACTGTAGAGGCAGAGACGCTCTTGAAGCAAGGGCGATTGCTTACTCTGTTTCAATGGCTGGATGCCATACCCCAGCCACTGAGATGCAGTGACCCCTGGCTCTCATACTGGTTTGGCAGCTGCCTGCTGGCTAAAGCTCCCTTGGATGCCCAAACGGAATTCATTAAGGCATTTGAGCTGTTTGAACAACGAGGGGATACCCCCGGTAGTATGCAGGCCTGGGTGATGGCGGTGAACGCAATTATCACCGGCTGGAATGATTTTGGTGAACTTGACCAATGGATAACGCATTTCAGTCGTCTCCAGGCATCACACGTCGACTACCCATCGCCGGAGATCGAGGCATTGATGGTTCAGGGCAGTTGCCGGGCTCTCATGTGGCGACAGCCGGCTAATCCGGATTTGCCTAGGTTGGCAGGGCGCTTATATCAACTGGTAACCACCAGTAGTGATAGCCGGTTTCGCCTATTAGCAGGTAGCAACCTGGCCTTTTATCACATCATTTTTGGCGAGACCGCAACATCTCTTGCCTTGGTGGGGCTTCTCAATAGTGATCTGGACTCGGCAGAGGTGACGCCGCTTGATAAATTGACATGGCTTGCCACTCGAGCCGTCCTTGAAACTGTATTGCTGGATAGTCAGGGGTGTCTGGCTACGATTGAGTTAGCTCGGTCATTGATTGCTGAGAGTGGAGTACATGCTATGGATCTGCGTCTCTTCTCCCAGGGCATCAGCATAGGGCTGACCACCGGGGATCTGGTACTGGTACAGCAACTGTTTGATGAACTGCCTACGGTATCGATCAATGCAGCCCTTGATCACTCGTACTCCTGCCATCTGTTGGCAGATTTCAACATGCTGCAGGGTGATGCAACTGCAGCGATCGCTTTAGCTGAACTGGCACTTAGCCGGGCAAAGGATGGTGGCAGTGCCATACATATCTCCATCAGTCTGGCTGGGCTGATTCTACCCCTTTACTATGATGGACAGATCGAACGGACTGCCATGCTACTGGAAGAGGGTATGCGTCATTCTCAAAGCATGAGCTACTTTAGTGCTATTTTTCATCTTCTGGCTGCATTTTTTGCTCTGGAGCATAGGGAAGAGAGTGAGGCGCTGGATCTGTTGCGTATCGGTTTCGGTATAGCGTCACGACATGGCTATCTCAACTTTCATCCCTGGCGTGATGAAATTATGATCAGGCTCTGTCGCGAAGCAGTTTCTGCCGGTATTCATGTTGACTATGTCAATCGCTTGGCCAGCTGCCACAAGCTCGATATCACTCAGTCAGAAATGCCGAATCTGACAACAAAAGAGATAGAAGTCCTGAAATGGGTCGAACAGGGGAAGACTACTTGGGAGATAGCCAGGATACAGGAGATCAGTGAACGGACGGTTAAATTCCACGTAGGTAACGTGTTGGGCAAGCTTGGGGTAAAGAGTCGCTTCCAGGCAGTAGCCGTTGCCGTCAAGCTTGGTATTTTAAACCAGGATTAGAAAAATATTCTTTAGGGCACGGACTGAAGCATGCATCTGCTGCGTTGTGATGCTTGAGAATGGAACAACCATTCTGCTTCGGCTCACACCTTGCATCTACACGCTTCAGGGCACGCAGAGGGCATAAGCGATTAATAGAGGTGCCCTTGAATCAGAATTTAGATCCTAAGGTATTGCAATGGTCATTACGCTTTACGTCTGATTCCTTTGCCTATCTCCCATAAAAAATGTGAACCAGTTGTCTTGAATTAGCCAATACCTGTTCCTTGGTACAGGTGTGCGGCATGTCCTATTCAGGCAGGGTAACGGCGTTTCATTTTTTATGAAGGCAACCAATGTTATGCACTCGTTGGATTGAAGAAGCTGGTTGAAATAATTTATGACAACAAGCAATTAAAGGAAGTAGAACGCGGTATGGATGATATTAAGAGAAGAAGATATGAGTTACGAGTATCTAATTCGTTTCTGCCTATCGTTATATCTGTCTGCGGTCAAAAAATTCAGGGAATGTGCTGAACCTTAACCACTCATTGTAGATGTTTACTCATAGACTTTGATGGTCTACATGATAATAGTTTTATTTGGAGTTATACCTGTGAAAAAGTGCTTATCCAGTATCATCGTGGCTACGATTTTATCGCTCACACTCGTTACAAATTCTACAGCGGAGACTAGCAGCAAACTGCCAACAAAAAAGCAGACTGAGTTGGGGCTCTACCTTACTGCGAAAGACGCCTATCAGATGAAATCTGAAAACCCTGATGTTTTATTGGTGGATGTGCGTAGCCGTGCAGAGATAGCCTTCCTGGGTATGCCGCAGATATCCGATGCCAACATTCCATATATGATGGCGGAAGATTGGGAAAGCTGGGATGAGAAAAAGAAAAACTTCAAGATGGCTCCAAATAGTGGCTTTCTGCTCTCCATGGAAGAGTTGATCAATGCTAAAGGTGCATCAAAAGAGACAAAAATCATTGTACTATGTCGTTCCGGCAGCCGTAGCGCCAAAGCGGCCAATCTACTCGCGAAGAGTGGTTATAAAAATGTTTTCAGCGTTGTTGACGGCTTTGAGGGTGATAAGGCTAAAAGCGGTGAATTGAAAGGTCAGCGTGTTGTGAATGGCTGGAAAAACAGTGGTCTGCCATGGAGCTATAAGCTCGATAAAGACAAGATGTTCAATCTTTAATTCGGTCGCAGTATAGCTTTGCTGACCCAGTTATGGGTAAGCCTTGAAACTTGGATGTTCAAGGCTTACCTGGTTTGCCACACTACCCATAATCCGTTGTCTGACGGATCTTGATATTCCAATAACCCACCCCCCGCCAGGCGGCGATGGTAAAAGTTGCGATTGCGATACTTTCTGCCTGCTTCAGTATGTATAGATCCCTTATGCCGGGCTAGCTTAAAGCAGTCTGCCAATGCCCGGCAGATCCCAGCTGAGAACCCTGTAGCATCAAAACACAAATTAGTTGTGTTGATGATCATAATAAATCATGAACAGGCTGAGGTAGCCTTGTCAGTGATGATCCGGCGTATATGTTTTATCGTCAAAAATAGATTCTAGTAACTGATTTGAAGTTGTTTTAGCGCCGGTGTTTGGTGGCTAACTCCACTGTAGTAATTTATTTGGGCCATGTTAATAATTACCTGTTTAATTAATCATTAAAAATATTTCTTCAGATAAATTAAAGTAATAAAAATCCATGACGATAATTTATTCAGATACGATATAAATTATCTTATCGATACGCAAATTAGCGACTATATAGACATAGATTAAAATAACTCTTAAGGAATGAGATATGCGACATAATCCTGTTCGGTGGAAGATATGATTTCTGGTAAATCATAGGTTTGCAATCTGCTCAAAGCATCACAACAGCACTTGAATAATTCAGTAGAGCATTCACAATTACAGTGATTAATTTATCGTTTCATCGTATACGATAACAGCTGCAGTCTGTAGATCGAGTGGCCGCCCATGGCAGGGTAATCATTAAAATATAACAGTGAATATTATATTTATTTAGAGGGACTGCTATGGAAACCATACTCAATACAATATCAGTTAAATCAAAAATATTCGGAAACGCAATTATCCTTATGATTATGATGATATTCGCTTCCATTTATACGGCGTATTCGTTAAATCAGATCGGCATGGAACTCGATGGAATCGCACAGTACGATATTCCACTGACAGAGAATATTACTAAAATTACTGAGTTCTACTTGGTTCAGGCTAATTATCTCGAGCGCTCTCTACGCTATGGGGCACTGCTTGAGCAGGATGTTCACGCATCAGAGCATCTGAATCAGAGCATAGAATCATTCAGATTGCTTAGTAATGGAATTGCAGAGAGTATCTCTGAAGGTGAGCGATTGATAGAAGAGGCTCTATTGACTTCTCTTAACCAAAAAACAAAAGATGAATTTGAACATGTTGGTGAAGTGTTGAAAAAAATACAAATAGAACATGTAAGTTTCGAAAAACATACTGATCAGATATTTCAATCTCTCCTCCAAGGAGAGAGAGATCAAGCCGAACAGGTTGCGGAAAAGATTGAGATTGAAGAGGAGCAACTAAAGACCGAGCTCAGTAGTATCCTACACGAGATTGAGGGGTTTACTGAAGATGCTGTAATTAAAGCAGATGCACATGAACATGCCACATTCAATGTGACTATAGTATTGACACTATCAGCAGTTGTTATCGGTAGTCTAATAAGTTGGAGTGTCTCGCAGAATATTGTTAAGCGTCTAAAAGAGGCATCCCATGGACTTAAAGTTATTGCTTCCGGAGACCTTACTCAAACGATCGTCGTTTCTGGAAGGGATGAGATCAGCAATATGCAAAAGTCGTTACAAGGGATGCTTGGACGATTGAAAATGATGATATCAAATATTCAGTCCACAACCATTCAGCTATCTACAGCAGCAGAAGAGGTTTCTGTTGTGACGACCCAGACAAGTGCAAACATACAACAACAGCAGTCTGAAACCGATCAGATTGCGACAGCAATGAATGAAATGGCCTCCACTGTACAAGATGTGGCAATGAATGTTAGCAATACATCCAATGCGACTAGAGAGGCAAATGTTGAAACTGAGAGTAGCCGGGAAATCGTTGGTGATGCGGTAAAAGGGATTCAACAACTGGCCGATCAACTAGAGAGTGGTGCTGAAGTCATTACTCAGGTAGAGAAGGATAGTGAAGTAATCAATACAGTACTCGAAGTGATCAAAGGCATAGCTGAACAGACTAATCTTTTAGCCTTAAACGCTGCAATCGAGGCGGCCCGAGCAGGAGAGCAGGGGCGTGGATTTGCTGTAGTGGCTGATGAAGTGCGAACCTTGGCAGGAAGAACGCAAGAATCCACTACAGAGATCAATCAAATCATTGAAAAATTACAATCAGGCTCGAAAAATGCTGTGCAATCAATGAACCTAAGTCGAGAGAATGCCAAAACTGTTGTCAACAAAGCGACGATGGCTGGGAACTCGTTAACGACCATTGCTAAATCTGCATCAAACATTGATCAAATGAGCAGCCAGATAGCTACAGCAGCTGAGGAGCAAAGCGCGGTAGCGGAAGAGATGAACCGAAGCATTGTTCGAATTAATGACATGACGACGCAAAATGCAACTGCTGCCAAGCAGACTGAACTTGCAGGTCGCGAATTGGCGCAAATGGCTACAAAACTGCAGGGGATTGTAGATGAATTTAAGTTAAGTTGAGTTAAGGACATAAGCAATTAATAGTTGCGCCCTTAATTCTGCCTATTAGTCATTTAGTTCTGAAAGAGCATGTTGTGGTTGCTAAGTTCCACGGTTGAACTGAGTCAACTCAACCGTGGTATAGCTTAGTGATGTGGTTTTTCGTGTAACCTGATTAGGCGCCTAATCATCATCAGCTACATGAATTACCACCTTAGCCACAGGGCCCTGCCAAGTGTGAACCCGAGTGTCCAGATCACTGTTCCCTCCAAATGGATCGTTATCACCGATATTGCCTCGGTGTAGGTGTACTGTCTGGTTGTGATCCGGCCCGGCAGTGGCTATTGCGCCACTCCCTGCATTCATACCAGGATCAGCGGGTACGCCTGGGGTATTAGGGGCACCGCCACCATTGATAATTTCATCGTTGGCTTCTGTACCCGCATCATAACCATGTAGATAGTAGGTGTATGTGCCTTTCCTTTTGGGAATTCTTACGCTGTCCAGACCGACAAAGCCATCGTTTGTGGGCAGCATCATTCCCACAATCGAAAGGAAGCGCTTGTTGCCTCGATAGCTGTCAAATTCAGCAACGGCAGTTGCACCAGGTGCGAGCAGTCCACCTGCGGGGTTGTTCACATACTCGTTACCCTCGATCTCCAGGTCAGCTATCAACCCACTGGTATCACCACCCTCGGCCATTGCCTGGAGATGAGCAGATGCGGGTTCACTCAGTTCAAACAGATCACTGTTTCGGCCATGTTTTGCCACCAGTAAAGGTGTGAAATAGATGGCATTGGTCAAATTGGTGATCTCCACGCTAAGGTTCCGATCGCTTGCGGGGGCATTTGCAGCATATATGAGGCTGGTGGAGATCAGTAGGGTAGTCAGTCTCTTTTTCATGATGTTTCTCCTTGGGTTAAAAATAACGCAGGCCGATTATTCGGGTGATTTCTGAATGCTTTGCAGGGGCCTGTGCTGTAGTGAGGAGTCTGCGCTGTGCGTCTCCCGGCAGCGTCACGAATTAATCACGAAAAGGTCACATCACCCGGGGTAGTATTGCTTGGTGCTCTGATGGGCTACCTCTGATAGAATAATCGGTTCACTTTGAACAAAACCCATAGAAGTTTCCATGGCGCTAAACACCACAGAAGAAATTATTGAAGACCTGAAGCAGGGCAAGATGGTCATCATCATGGATGATGAGGATCGGGAAAATGAAGGCGATCTGATCATGGCCGCTGAAGCCGTGACCCCGGATGCCATCAATTTCATGGCTCGATTTGGCAGGGGTTTGATCTGTCTGACCCTAACCAAGGAGCACTGCAGTCAATTGCGTCTGCCATTGATGGTTACCACCGACGATGAGCTCTCCGCGACCAACTTTACTGTCTCCATCGAGGCGGCGGATGGTGTCACTACAGGCATATCCGCTGCGGATCGTTCCACCACGGTACTCGCGGCAGTGGCACCGGATGCAAAACCTCAGGATCTGATTCAACCCGGTCACATCTTCCCCCTGATGGCACAGCCTGGGGGGGTTTTGGTTCGAGCTGGTCATACCGAAGCAGGTTGTGATCTGGCGCGACTTGCCGGACTCTCTCCATCCTCGGTGATTGTGGAGATCTTAAATGAAGATGGCACCATGGCGCGCCGCTCCGATCTGGAGAAATTCGCCGTGGAACATGATCTTAAGATTGGAACCATCGCTGATCTTATCCAGTATCGTGTGCAAAACGAGACCACTGTAGAGCGGGTGAGTGAGTGTAATTTTCCCACAGAATTTGGTGATTTTCGCCTCGTCGCCTATCAGGATATGGTGGACAATGAGCTCCATCTGGCTTTGGTGAAGGGACGCCCTAGTGCAGATCGCCCCACCTTGGTTCGGGTTCACATGCAAAATAGCCTATGCGACCTTTTTGAGGCAAAGTTTAGCGAATGCGGCTGGCCTCTGCGCAGTGCTATGAGCTTGATTGGCAAGGAGCAAGAGGGGGTAATCGTTGTACTGCGAAATCACGACACCCCTCGGGAGATCGTACAGCGAATGATGGATCTTCAAGCCAAAAGCAGTGGCCATCAGAAGTTCTTCAAGAAGGACAACAGCAAGGAGCTGAGGACTTATGGTGTCGGGGCACAGATTCTATCGGATCTGGGGGTCAGAAAGATGCGGGTGCTGAGTGCTCCAAAAAGTATTCACGCCCTGTCTGGGTTCGATATGGAAGTCACGGAGTATGTGGAAGCAGAATAGCTTTCCACTGGAATTCAATATTTGATTTATCAGGGTTAACAGAATGACGATAAAGACGATCGAAGGGGCTATGACTGTCGACAATGCGCGCTTTTGCCTGGTGGCGGCACGCTTTAACAGTTTTGTGGTTGAAAGTCTGTTGGATGGGGCTATTGATACCCTCAAGCGGCACGGGGCAAATGAAGATGACCTTACTTTGGTTCGTCTTCCTGGTGCTTTCGAGATGCCTGTTGCTCTGGAAAAACTCGCTGCGAGTGGGAAATATGATGCCATTATCGCACTTGGCGCGGTGATTCGTGGTGGCACACCCCATTTTGATTATGTCGCTGGAGAGTGTGTCAAAGGCATGGCTCAAGTCAGTCTAAAGCATGGCGTACCTATCGCATTTGGTGTTCTGACTGTCGACACCATCGAGCAGGCGATTGAAAGAGCGGGCACCAAAGCTGGCAATAAGGGTGCTGAAGCCACACTTTCAGCCATCGAGATGGTTAACCTTTTGCGTCAGATCGATTGATGAGCCAAAAACGAAGCCAGGCTAGAAAGCACGCGGTACAGGCCATCTACCAATGGCAGATGGCTGGTCAGGATGTTTCCGACATTGCCAATCAATTTCTTGAAGAGCAGGATCTGTCGAGCTTCGAGTTTCCCTATTTTCAAGATCTGTTGCAGGGTGTCCCCAAACATATTGGGCAGTTGGATGAGCTGCTTAAACCCTCCCTAGACCGGGCCATAGAGAGTGTTGACCCTGTTGAGCGTGCAATACTCAGAATCGGTGCTTATGAGCTGCAACACAAAATAGAAGTACCCTACCGGGTGGTGATTAACGAAGCAGTGGAGATGGCCAAGGTGTTCGGTGCTGAACAGGGCCACAAGTTTGTTAATGGTGTACTTGATCAGGTGGCGAAAAAGGTTCGTTCGGTTGAAATAGCTGGCAAAGGTAAAGCTAAAACAAAAACTAAAGCCAGAGACTAATTCTTAGCGATTTCAGACCCAAAATTATGAGTCTCCAAATGTATGACGCACCACACTAGTATGACGCACCACACTAGGAGAGCAGAGCAACGCTCTTTACCTGCGCATAGAGCAACATATCTTCATGGATTCCCATCCCCATGGCTGATCGACGAGTAATACGTGATAGCAGGGTTTGTCCATCTTCCAATTCCAGCCGTACCAGCATTTGAGTCTGGTTGATATCATGCGTATCAATCACCCGGGCTGGCAGAATATTGAGGATGCTGGAGTCCGAATGGGCGTGCAGTGAGAGACTCACATCGCGGGCCTGAATCTGTACCCTGGCATGCCTGCCAACGGGTAAATCCTCTCGTGGTACAACGACCCTGTTACCCTGCAAAGATATCCAGGTCAGGTGATAGCTGTTGTCATGGGAACTGACGGTTCCCTCAAGCAATGCTGAGGCATCATCATACCCTGATAGGGGGAGATCGAGCCGGGTCAGTAGTTGGGCGGCATCACCCTCTGCAATTACTTTACCTTGCTCCAATAACACCATTCGGTCAGCCAGTCGGGCGACTTCATTGGGGTCGTGAGAGACATAGAGTGAGGGGATGCCGAACTCATCGTGCAGGCTCTCAAGATAGGGCAGGATAATCTGTTTGGCACCATGGTCGAGTGCTGAGAGGGGCTCATCCATCAAAAGCAGCCGAGGGCTCGTCAGCAGGGCACGGGCGATTGCAACCCGCTGACGTTCTCCACCTGATAACTTGTGAGTCTCTCTCTTGAGTAGTGCGGCAATTCCAAGCAATTCAACCACATCATGAAAAGGAATTTGCCGCTCCTTTTCTGCCACACGACGCAGCCCATATTCGAGATTTCGGCGAACCGAAAGGTGGGGGAAAAGACTCGCCTCCTGAAACACATATCCCAGGGCTCTTCGATGGGTTGGCACAAAACAGCTCTGATCCTGCCATACCTCATCGTTGATGCGTACCAGACCTTTAGCTGGACGTTCCAGGCCGGCAATGGCTCTGAGTACACTGGTCTTTCCGGAACCTGAAGATCCAAACAGGGCAGTGACGCCTTGAGCTGGTGCATTAAAAGAGACGTCCAGACTGAACTCACCAAGGCTGTTCTCTATTTGAACTTCAATACCACTCATAACTGATGATTCCTGGTATAGCGGCCATTGAGCAGATATAGGGTCATCAGAACCAGGAAAGAGAAGCCGAGCATGCCTGCGGCAAGCATGTGGGCCTGTCCATATTCCAGGGATTCCACATGATCATAGATCGCTACAGAGAGTACTTTGGTTTCACCAGGGATGTTGCCGCCAATCATCAATACCACGCCGAATTCCCCCACGGTATGTGCAAAGCAGAGAACTGCCGCAGTAAGAAATCCGGGACGGGCCAGAGGTATCACTACAGTGAGGAAACGATCCCATGGTGAAGCGCGTAGGGTAGAGGCTACTTCCATGGGGCGGGGGCCAAGGGCTTCAAAGGCATTTTGCAGAGGCTGTACCACAAAGGGCATGGAGTAGAGCACTGAGGCAAGCACCAGGCCTTCGAATGTGAAAGGCAGGGTGCCTATTCCCAGGGCCTGGGTCAGCTGCCCCACAGGTCCATCGGGAGCCAACATAATGAGCAGGTAGAAGCCGAGTACCGTAGGCGGAAGCACCAATGGCAGGGCGACAACTGCGGCCAGCGCCTGTTTGTACCAGGCATGGGTTTTTGCCAGCCACCAGGCGATAGGTGTGCCAATGATCAGCAACAATAGTGTTGTGGTGCCAGCTAACTTAAGGGTCAGCCAGACCGGTTGCCAGTCGAATGCCATAGTCTGCTCCAGTAGTTATACCTCGGAAGATAGAGGTGGGATCAAAACCCACCACCTGGTGATGGATTTCACTCTACTCCGTAGCCAAACTCTTTGATCACTTTGCGTGCCTCATCGCTTTTAAGAAACGCAAGTAAGTCGGTGGCGGCTGGGTTGGATTCTCCTTTTTTCAACAAAACCGCTGCCTGATCTATCGCTCTATAGTAGTTTGATGGAATCTCCCATAATGTACCGCGTTTTCCCTTCCAGGCCTTGATCTGAGCTAAGGCGATGAAGCCGGCATCGGCATTGCCGGTTGCTGCAAACTGAAAGGTTTGAGAGATAGAGTCGCCTTTCACTAGCTTGGAGCGGTTATTTTCCAGAACACCAAGCTGCTGCATCACCTGCTCCGCAGCCTGACCATAGGGTGCGGTTTTTGGATTGGCCAGGGCCAGATGTTTGAACGTCCCGTGTTTCAGGAAAGTCTCGCCCTCCTTGAACAGATCTTGTTTGATACTCCAGAGCACCAATTTACCTTTCGCATAGACAAAGTGGCTGCCTGCAACCGCGAGCCCCGCTTTTTCCGCCATTATCGGTCTCTTGGTATCCGCTGCCAGGAAGAGTTCGAAAGGGGCGCCATGCTCAATCTGTGAATAGAGTTTACCTGTTGAGCCATAACTGACTTTGGTTGTGTGTCCAGACTGCTTTTCGAATAGTTTGACAATCATGCGGGTGGCATCGGTGAAATTGGCCGCAACTGCAATCTTCACCTCTTCAGCAACCACTTGGGTAGCAAATAGGGGTATACTAATTAAGGTAGCTTGCAGGAGAGATTTAAAAAGTTTCACGATAGATACTCCATATCATGGTTGTAAAATCAGTGGACACCGAGGATGACGTGTGAGGCTTTTACCAAAGCGCAAACCTCACTGCCTTGCTCAAGGTGCATCGCTTTGGCACTCTCTTCTGTGATTATGGCGGTAAGGGTTTTGTCGCCATCCAGTGATATCAGGGCTTCACTATTCACAGGGCCATGGCGTAGCTCACAAACACTACCGCAGAGACGATTTCTGGCACTGCTCGCAAAGCACGCATCTGCTGGCACCAGAATAATGAATGAGGCTTTGATCAATGCGTAGGCTTCACTCCCCAGGCTGAGGCCGAGCTGTTCCACAGATTCGCGGGTAACCATAGCAATCAAGCGATCTTTCTCATTGATCGACAGAGTGACTTCACTATTAATGGGGCCTGCACTGATGGCCTCTACTCTCCCTTGAAACTGGTTTCTTGCGCTGGTACGCATGGTAAGTTTCCTGATGTTTTGCTGTAATTTCCCGAAGTCATCCAGTTTTTGGCTGAGCCCATCAGTAAAGTGCTGATACTCAGCAAGCAATACTTTGAATCCATTAATCAGCTGGTGACCCTCATCGGTTAATCGGGTACCACCACCGTGACTGCCACCTGGTTGTTTAGCGACGAGTGGGCTATCCCAGAGATTGTTCATCTCATTCAGGGCGTCCCAGGCTGATCGATAACTGATCTTCAACACTTTAGCTGCTGCAGAGATCGACCCCTGATTGTCGATAGTCTCCAGAAGTTCGATGCGTTTGGCAGTAATAGTGCCTCCGAGATCACTGCTGAGGCGTAAATCTCCAGCTATGTAGGTATGTCGTCTGCTCATCTATGCCAGCTTATTGGGATTCCTGAGAAAGCGTTATTCCGATATGCAGAATCATTGCATAACGTTAGTCAGTAACAATATCAACTTGTAGTGCAGTTCGTGTGCCAAAAAAATAATTATATAAAATACAACGTGTTAAGTTATTTTGATGGATTTGATTAATGTGGCTTTTTCGACAATTGTCGGTTTTACCTCAGTCGAAATGAATTCTGCCGAGCTATTCAGCTCACGGGATATCTTGTGCACGTTGGGCACTACAGTTCGTCTTGTTCAAATTTATTCGTATTTAGCTTGTAGCGCAGTATCAAGATGGCCAAGGTCAACATGGAAAGTTACACTGCAAATTATAGAAGACAACTGCCGACTGACTTGATGAAGATTGTTCGAGAAACCACTGAATTCGCACTGATAAATCGCTATTTCAAGAAACTCACCAATTCGAGGGAGGATGTGGTGCTTGGAATTGGTGATGATGCAGCCCTGCTGGAAGTACCCGATGATATGTCCCTGGCGGTGAGCATGGATACCCTGGTATCAGGAATACACTTTTTTGAGCAGGTCGCTCCTGAGTCCCTTGGGCATAAAGCACTGGCAGTTAATCTCAGTGATCTGGCGGCCATGGGAGCCGATCCGGCCTGGGTGACACTCTCTTTGACCTTGCCTGAGGTGGATGAGACTTGGGTGTACGAGTTTTGTCGGGGATTTGCCGGATTGGCCAACCAATATGGTGTACAACTGATTGGTGGGGATACCACCAGAGGGCCGCTTAGTATTTCGGTGCAAGTGCATGGGTTTGTACCTCAACACCTCGCCATGAGGAGAGGCGGCGCAAGGGTGGGGGATGATATCTACGTGACTGGAACCTTGGGAGATGCCGCATTTGCATTGAAACAGCTTAAGCAATCGAAATCGCCTTCAGCATTGGCACCACTGGAGCGATTGGAGCGACCACAACCCAGAGTTGAAGCTGGACTTGCATTGCGTCACTTAGCCCATAGCGCCATTGACCTTTCAGATGGCCTTTTGGCGGATCTTGGGCATATTCTCTCATTGAGTGGTGTTGGCGCTACTTTGCAGCTGGAGACAATACCCCTCTCAGCGGAAGTGGCTTCAGCAATGGGTTTGCATCGGGATTGGTCTTTAATCGTAGCGGGAGGAGATGACTACGAACTCTGTGTTACCCTGCCTGCATCCGATAGGGAAGAGGTGGCCGAGATCGCCAGTGGATTAGGCCTGTTCATAACCCGTATAGGACAGATAGAAAAACAACAGGGATTACGTTGTCGGGACAGTAATGGTGATCACTGGTCACCTGCTCACCTGGGTTTTGACCACTTCTCGTCATAATTCCAGATTCCGCAAATCCATGTTCAACTAAGATTCTGGGATAATGGAAGCTGATCAAGATACATCTCGACCGGATATGAAAAATCCGATACATGTTCTGGCATTTGGTTTTGGCACGGGTATGCTGCCAAAAGCCCCTGGAACCTATGGCACCCTTGTAGGAATACCGGCCTATCTATTGATACAGCCTCTGCCTCTGATCTACTACATTGCTCTTGTGAGCTTGGCGTTTGTCCTGGGTATCTGGTTATGCGAAGTGACCTCCCGGGATCTGGGGGTTCATGACCATGGCGGGATCGTCTGGGACGAGATTGTCGGCTATCTGGTTACAATGACTTTTGCACCTGAGGGGTGGCTCTGGATATTGGTGGGTTTTCTGCTATTTCGCTTTTTCGATATTGTGAAACCCTGGCCTATAGGATGGATTGATAAAAGAGTCGGGGGCGGTTTCGGTATTATGGTGGATGACTTGGTTGCTGGTCTGTTTGCTGCCGGGTCTCTTGTTCTGCTGAATCAATGGGAGTGGTTCTGAATGCTATACCGTCTATTACTGTTGCTCCTGCTCTCCTTAACCATATCGCAAGTTTATGCGGTTGAGAAGATCGTGGTTGAGGCGTTGTTTGCTGATAAGGCCATGGTCAGTCTGGATGGAACCAGACGACTGTTGAAACTCAATAAGCCTTCTCCGGAAGGGGTGCTGTTGATCTCAGCAACAAGTAAAGAGGCGGTGATTGAGATTAATGGCAAGCGTGATAAATATCTCCTGGGTGGACACATCACGACTCAATTCAAACAGCCACAACAGCAGACGGCCAAAGTCTGGCGTGATCAGGCAGGGGCCTATACCACAGTCGGTACCATCAATGGATTGACAGTGAAATTTCTCGTCGACACCGGTGCGACCGCTGTTGCCTTGAATACCTCCCAGGCAAAAAGATTGGGGATCCCTTACCGAATTGAGGGTAAGCGTATCTATGTGAATACTGCAAATGGAGTTACTACGGGATATCAGGTGGTGCTGGATCGGGTGCAGGTAGGGAATATCACTCTCAACCAGGTGAGTGGAATGGTTGTCGAGGGTAGTGGGCCTGGTCGTGTATTATTGGGTATGAGCTTTCTTAATCGGGTGAAAATGAAAGATCAGGGGGAAGTTCTGCTGCTTGAGACGCGCTTCTGAGCGCACTTTTTTCTGCTTGATGAGGTTATTAGACAGCAGGCTGTTACTTTAGCCCAGACCTGTTTCTGGGCTTCTCTAAATCAATCTGTACCAGCGTAATCTATCAGGCCGGATCAGTCAGCTTGTCTCTTTCAATCAGTGCATAGGCAGAGTGGTTGTGAATCGATTCGAAATTTTCCGATTCAATGACATAGGCACTGATACGATCTTCGCGGTTAAATTGAACTGCAATGTCCCGCACCATATCCTCAACAAATTTCGGATTATCGTAGGCCGTTTCGGTGACAAATTTCTCGTCAGGTCGTTTAAGTAGGCCGAACAGTTCGCAGGAGGCCTGCTCCTCTACCATGTCGATGATCTCTTCTATCCAGATGAAACCACTGGTTCTTGCCAGCACAGTGACATGGGAGCGCTGATTATGTGCGCCACGGTCAGAAATCTTTTTTGAACATGGGCACAAGCTGGTAACTGGGACCACAACCTTTATTTCGATGATCGGTGTGCCGTCATGGATTTCACCAATCAAAGTAACGTTGTAATCGAGCAGGCTTTTTACACCGGAGATTGGCGCAGTCTTATTGATGAAGAACGGAAAGTTCATCTCAACATGGCCCGACTTGGCTTCCAGGCGTTCGGTCATCTCAGCCAGCATATCTTTGAAAGATTCGACTGTGATCTCTGTTTCATGGCTGTTCAAAATCTCCACAAACCTGGACATGTGAGTGCCCTTGAAATTGTGGGGAAGATTGACGTACATATTGAAATTGGCAATGGTGTGCTGCTCACCCTCACTCCGGTCCCGGATGCGCATAGGGTGGCGGATATCCTTGATACCTACCTTGTTAATGGCAATTTGGCGAGTGTCGGCGGTATTCTGAACATCTTCGATCTGAGTGCCATTAAGTGGTGTTTTGTCGAGCATGTCGGTGTTTTCCTGTCCTACCCTATGGGCTATGGACCGCTAGTCAAATAGGTTCGTTCCAAGGTTATCCGTACAGATTATCTGGGACAACAGAAAGAACGCCGGGTATTTATACCCCGCACTCAATCAGTTATTGGATCACCCGTGTCTATTGGATAGACATAAAACGTTCGGGTCGAACAGCAAATTATCTCCAGAATATATAGGCTGAGTCAATTGTCAGGTGGCTAAATGAGTGTTTTGATCCATTAAAATTATTGGGGATTGGGTGTCAGTACTATTGGGTCAGTAGCGAATGGCACTTACTTAAGGGGATTTGTTACGTAGAACGAGAATTTTCTGAGGTAACCAAGCTATTTTGGTGGGGCAGGGCCCCACCCTACGCCCTGAATTGAACGGTAGGGTGGGGCCCT
>NZ_JBSYOO010000033.1:0-29634 GCF_058244675.1 Candidatus Thiodiazotropha sp. AKIB8
GGGGCTCGTGCTGACTCCCGAATTAAATTGATCTGTAGGGTGCGGCCCTGCCGCACCATGTCCAACTAAAAACCAAAACCACCTAACAAGTCGGTGTAGAGACGCTGGTAATGAACAAACTATCTGGAGTTTTTTAGTGAATGATCACCCTGATGGTGCGGCAGGGCCGCACCCTACGATTCATCATGTCTTTTAGTGGGGCATGGCCCTGCCGCACCCTATTATTTGAGAGATAATTACCAGCAAATATTCTTCAGACTATTGCATCGCTAATTTAACCTTCTTCAATGCCTCTTCAATCTCTGCACGGCGACCGGCATCTGCAATGGGCCTGCTTTCACGGGCAGGTGCTGCCAATGCGCGCTTTAATACTTCTGCAGCTTCGTTGTACTCCCCTTCCTGCAGTAGAAAGTCACCATAAAAATAGTTCGGATCAATGCCATTTGGATTAACAGCCAATGCCTTCTTCAGATAACTTTTTGCCTTCTCATCACTGCCGAAGCCGATCGGCCATCCGGGCACCTGATAGTAGAGACTGCCAAGTGAGGTATAAACAGAACCATCCAGCACATCAGGATCGAAGGCTTCTGCCCGCTCAAGCAGTTTCTTTGCCTCCTTAACCAGTGACAGTGCACCTAAACCGCCTTTTTCTCCGGCCAGTGTCGAAACGATGATTGCTTGCCATACAATAGGCTCTGCTGCACCAGGATTATCCTTAACCAGGGTTTCCGCCTTTTCACTGAGCATTTCCAGTGCTTCGACCCGCTGATCCGCCGGCATCTGATATTTAATTTCCGCCCAGCTTTCGCTTATAGCTAATACTTCGGGTGACATTTCGGCTGCAGCATTCAGGGCACCCAGGGCAAATAGTATGAGTAAGAACAACTTTTTCATGACACACCTTCTTTCGTAAAAGCCATCATTTTATGATTCTGTTTTTTCAACGCGCCATCCACCACTCTCGGCAACAAGGCATTGATACGGACAAACAAGGACTCGGGAAAACCCAGATAGACATCTTTGCTGTCTTTAACGATCGCATCCACAATCTTTGCGGCGACCCACTCCGGTTCATCCATATTCATCTTCACTGCATCAGCCATGCGATAAATTGCTGAAGAGTTAAGTTTGGTTTTAACACCCCGGGGAGCGACATAGGTAACGCCAACGCCTGTACCTTCCAACTCACGTCGTAGTGCCTCTGAAAACCCGCGCAAGCCAAACTTACTGGTTGAGTATGAAGCAAACCAGGCAAAGGCGATAGACCCGAAGGTTGAACCTACATTGACTATCTGCCCACTGCCCTGATCCATCATTCTGTTTACAACCTGCCGGGCCAACTGCATTGGTACCAGGGTATTAAGTTGAATGATACGGTTAATCATCTCCGGATCTTCTTCAGCAAAAGGCCTAAAGCTGAGCAGGCCAGCATTGTTAATTAATATATCAACACCACCCAACTCCTTTATTGACTGGTCGATTGCATTCGAACGCGCCTGAGCATCAAGCAGGTCAACCGGAAACAATAGTAATTTTGAGGATGCCCCCTCAACCTTGTCTACAACTTGCTGCAATGCTGATTCGTCTCTTCCCAACAGTGCCAACCTGGCACCTTGTGCAGCCAACTTCTGAACTACTTCAGAACCGATCCCGCCACCAGCACCGGTTATAATAATTCTTGCACCCTTAAGTTTCATCCTATTCATCCTCCTGAATATTACCATTAGAAGGAAGGGATAAAGCCAGTCGATCTTCATGGCCAGCAGCCAATTCAGACCCCTCCTGCTTGCTTTTCACAAAACGAAAATAGGTTTGATTTGAAAGAAGGAAGTGCAGGCCCGCATAGATAACCCCAGTAACCATCAGAATCAATACGATGATCATTGCCCATTCAAGCCACTCCAGAAGATAGCTTGGATCAATAAACCAGGGCATGACATTTCCGAGCATTATATTATTCATAGATGCCACCTCTAAGCCGCTTCGACAGCGTTGTTTAATACCAGCGGAAGATTGCGGAAAATATCGCCGTATAACTTGTAGAAACGTTTCGCTGTGTGTATCACGAAACGACGGTCATCCTCACTTTCTAGACGATTAACCAGGTTTTGATAAAACTGCATATGGGAGATATCCAGTGAACCGTGGCTGGTCAGGTAGGTGAATGCTTTGTCCGGCAGATTGAGATTAGCCTGGGTTGCCTTGGCCGCTTTGGTTGCAAGTTCAATACTGGTTCCTTCCAACACCAGCACCATACCAAGGAAACCGATTGGATTGCGTCGCTGAACAATATCGTATGCATAGGCACACATCAGTTCGGCAGACATCCCCGGTGTCCCATGACGGACGGCTTCTGGATCACCACCACAGACTTCAATATCATTTAAAATCCACTCCTGATGACCCAGCTCCTCTTCAATGTAGTGCGCCATAGCATCACGCAGCCACTCCATCTGATGAGGCACTTTGGAACCACAGGCCATCAACAGAGGCGTGGTGTGCTTCACATGATGGTAGGCCTCAGTCAGAAAAGCGATATAGCTCTTTAGTGAAAGCTCACCTTTTGCCCCATGTTGGACAAATGGTATTTCAAATAGCGCCGCCCGCTCCTCTTCGGTCTCGGCTAACAACTGGTTAAAAAAATCACTCATGAGACAAGTTCCTCTAGATAGAGCGCATCAATGCGCTCCTGATAATATTGATAAATGGATTCTCTACGGAGTCGGCCGGTACCGGACAGTTGACCGTTCTCTATGCCAAATGGACTATCTGCAATCAGCCATTGTGTAATGCGGGCATAGTCAGGCAACAGCGCATTGACCTGTTCGATTGCTGCCTCGACATCGATATCTCCTGCACTGGCTGATGGGTGGATGACGGCGCAATTCCAGGGTCTTGCTTCACCAAATATTGCAGCTTGTGCAATCGCCGGTTCCATCACCAACTCCCGCTCAACCCACTCAGGGGAGACATTGCGGCCATAGGCCGTTATAAAAACATGCCGACGACGACCTTGCAGATGCAGGAAGCCGTCATCATCGAGAAAACCAATATCCCCGCTATGCCACCAGCGCTTACTTGATTCCTGTTTGGAATCACCCAGATAGCCGGTAAAACAGTTTCCACTGATCAGAACCTCTCCATCATCAGCAATCTTCAGCGCCACATGTTTGAGTGGCTTACCGACAGAGCCCAGACGCTGATCCCCAAGGCGATTCAGGCATACGACAGATGAAAATTCAGATAATCCATATCCCTCATAGACCGGCAACTGTAATTCAAGCGCTTGCTGTAGCAACCGCTTGGATACAGCGGCTCCACCTAAAGCAACGAAACGAAGCTGCTCAGGATAGGGGGCACCGGCATTGAGCGCTGTAACCATGCCCTGCAACATTTGTGGACTGAATATGGCAGTGGTGGCGTCGTAACGCGTCATTGTATTCAACATCTTCTGCGCATCGAGTCCAGCTGCACCCAGCAGACCGGTATCCCTGAGTGAGGGTAGCGCTACACTGGCACCTGACCATAGTGGAATATAGAGACCTGCGATATTCTCAAGCAAAACAGCCATTGGCGTCAGAGCCACGTGTCGGTCACTGGTAGACACATCAACCGCTTCAGCCAGGGATTCAACCACCTGCTCCATATGCATCCACTCGAGCATCACCCCCTTGGGTTCTGCAGTTGTGCCTGATGTGAAGGTGATCTTTGAAATAGTGGACGGCAGGTTCTGTGGTGGAAGAGCAGTCGCCAGGCACGTCAGGGTGTGGCCACATAGTTGCAAATTCTGCACTTCAGAGAGGGAGAGCTGAGGCAGACTTTGCTGCAATCCCTGACCATTATCAGTAATCACCATCTCCACCCCAGCCGCTTTCAAGGCATGCTCAAGCTGCGTATGAGAGAAGAAGGGGGGGAGCGGCACCAGGGTGATACCACAAGAGATGGCAGCCAGGTCGAGCAGTGCCCATGCAGGCCCATTGTCCAGGGCCAGAGCGAGCGTTGAGACCTGCAAGGCCCGCAGCTCAGCTTTCAAACGACTTAAACTCTGTTGTAGCTCTGCATAGGTTATCTGATCCTCACCAGCTACGATTGCGGGTGCATCAGGCTGTTCAAGCGCATACTGTGAGATGCGATCAAACAATTTCATGCCACTTGGCTCCCAGCCTGCTCAGCATTCTGCCACAACTCCAGCATCGGCTGCTCCTGCTCGCAGAGAGACCGCAGCACCTTGTGGCCATGGGCGATATTACCCGCCATGACTCTTGGCCTCTGCTCGTAGTAGCGGCCCCAACGGAGCTGCTCGTCATCAGGTAGACATTCAGCTTCAGCCTCACCCAACTCTATGAGTTCCAGCCCCAGGCGATTAAAGGCATTAATCAAAGCCGGACCGATCGTGAACAGGGCCCACTCAGCACCTGAATTTGAAAGGTAAGCGGTCAGCGCTGTAATCAGCCACCGCCCTCCCCCTGCTGTAGCGACAGCGAGATTGCCAACCTCGACCAGTCTAGCCCTGTCCACAGGCATCCTTATTTTGGAAGCTAAAACCTGCTCAACCGGTTGATTTAAATAGTTTTCCAAAAACAGTGGATCTCTATCTGCATGACAGAAACCAAGCACTGCCATCATCTTATCCTGCTGATCACTGAGACTCATCAGCAACGGCATAAAGTGATGAATATCAGCACCATAGTGCTGCTTGAAACACTCTTTGACGAACAGTTCCGCACTGCTGCGTTTCGCCATACCCGGCTTTATTGTTTCGACAAGCCTGGGTTGAGGACCCATGGTAATCTCATTACGCTTCCTTACGTTGGCCATTTCACTACTCCAGTAATTTAACTTGGCGCCTAGAGTAAAGAGCGAGTCTTAATCGGATCTTAAAGGGGAGGAATTAATTTAGTGAAATGCCAGTGATTCAATAGAGTCAGCCGACAGAATGCACTGAGAACAGTGCTATTATTGTTGCAGCAACTCGTCCTGGTTAGTTATTCAACCTAAACCTACTCGCAATAACCGGGCACTTCATCAAAGACAATGTGTCTCACTCATGACCCGACTCAACCTATACAACTGCATTTCACTAACTCCGAATAACTGGGTCCGTGCTCATAACAGAAGAGGAAACCGATGACCAAACACTATGACTTAATCGCTATTGGCGCAGGTAGCGGCGGACTCTCTGTGGCGGAGCGGGCAGCGAAGTATGGCGCAAAATGCGCAGTCATCGAGGCCAAACGAATCGGCGGCACTTGTGTCAACCTCGGCTGTGTACCGAAGAAGGTGATGTGGTATGGCGCCAGTGTTGCCCATACCCTGCATGATGCAGCAGATTACGGTTTCGATATCGATATCAACTCATTCTCATGGAATACGCTTAAACAGAAACGGGATGAGTACGTTGCAGGCATCAATGGCTGGTACCACACCTATTTGAAAGATTCAGATATTGATGAAATCGACGGCTACGCCCGATTCGTAGATAGCCACACCCTCGATGTCAACGGCAAACGGTTTCATGCCGATCATATTGTTATCGCCCCTGGTACCTACCCCCAAATCCCTTCAGTGCCTGGCGCTGAACATGGCATCACGTCGGATGGTTTTTTTGCCTTGGAGGAGATGCCAAAGAGGGTTGCGGTAGTCGGCAGCGGCTATATAGCCGTTGAAATCGCTGGCTTACTCAACGCTCTGGGCAGTGATGTAACCCTGCTGCTGAGACGTGAGCATCTGCTGCGGCCATTCGATGCCATGCTACGTGAGTGCTTGATGGAAGAGATGATCGATGCAGGCATCAATATCGTTACCTCATCCCAAATTGGTGAAGTAATCAAACAAGAGGATGGAGGTCTTGACCTGATCTGTGCCGACACAGGACAGCTCATTGGCCGATTCGAGCAACTGCTTTGGGCCATTGGACGAGCGCCGGCTTCAAATGGATTAGATCTGGATAACGCAGGGGTAGTCACTGATGAGCATGGATATATCCCAACCGATGAGTGGCAAAATACCAATATATCTGGCCTATACGCTATTGGTGATGTCACCGGCAGAGCCCAACTGACACCTGTTGCTATCGCTGCGGGGCGTCGCCTTGCTGACCGACTCTTCGGTGGAATGAAGGAGCGAAAGCTTGATTATGATTTAATTCCAACAGTGGTCTTCAGCCACCCTCCAATTGCTACTGTCGGACTGACTGAAAGCGAGGCGAGGGAGATTCACGGTGACGCGGTAAAGATCTACCAATCACGATTCACACCGATGTATCACGCCTTTACCAAACACCAAAGCAAAATGGCTATGAAGCTGGTTACTGTTGGCGCCAAAGAGAAAGTAGTGGGCTGTCATGTGATTGGTATGGGGGCTGATGAGATGCTGCAGGGTTTTGCTGTAGCGATGCGGATGGGTGCCACGAAAAAAGATTTTGATGACACCATAGCCATTCATCCAAGTGCCGCGGAAGAGTTGGTAACCATGCGCTGAGAGATATTCGGCAATCTTAACTAGCACATTTTTCATGGAACGAAAATGACTAGAGTTTTACCTCCCGCACTGCTTATTTCAGTAGCTTTTCATCTGCTATTGCTTTGGCTCATAGCCAATAGACTGGAGTTTAATCACGGTGAGTATATTCCAACAAAGCGCTCTCAAATAGAGGTTGCAATAATACATCAGAAGATAGAACCATTTAACAATCACGAACGAACTGCTTTGCCGAATACTGAAACAACTGAAACTATTACGCCAAAGTCGCAGAGAAAAAAGCGACCAGCACCATTAGAGCATTCAAAGCAAAACAAACATCACAGCAGTTCGCCTGACACATCAAAGCCCAGAGTAACCTCAGCTCAAATTATCTCTTCATCATCAGAGATGATCGACAAACTCTCCAGCGATGAAAGTATTCAAACCACTACGCAAAAGAAGGACTCAGTATCTGCAATTTTAGATCGAGCTTTAAATCCAAAAAGAGAACCCCCAGGCATCACAACCCAAGCCGATGGCACAACAAAAGTGGTCACTGAAAGTGGCTTTACTTACTGCATAAAGCTCTTGGAGGATTGGAGGATAGTCGACCCTGCAGATGACATACGGGCTTCAATGTCCTGCAATTAGGAGTATTAAGACCCCCGAAAATCACTAAAGCGATTTACTTGACGGTATGTAGTAGCATGGTTAATTTTGCCACCTGATTATAGGTGATATCATAAACATGTAGGACGCCCTAACAAATTAAAATAATATTTCAGGACTCCTTCAAGTTTGGTACATACGATGCCGGATGGCGGGGCGTCAATCTCAACTCGTAACGTGCAGCATGGATACTATGTAGGATGCGGTGAGGTACGAACCGCATCATTGTTGCTTGAGAATCGCTGCATTCTGCTATTGATGCGGTTCGTGCCTCACCGCATCCTACATACTATATGGGAAAGATATTGTAGTGGCGTAATAAATTTGGCCACCAGATTATAGGTGATATTATAAATATGGAGGACGCCCCAAATAATTTAATAATATTCAGGATCCTTTCAAGTTTTGTTCATACGATACCGGATGGCAGGACGCCCTTCTCAGCAGTCACCCTTCGAAAAGATTATTTAGATTTGACTCGCCCATCTGAAATTTTTTAACTAAAACTGATTTAGACAACCGTTATTACAATTTCATCTCAACAGAACAAAATGGAAGCCGAGAATTTTCTAATAGCCATCACTAATGTTTCTTGTCCTAAAACATAGAACGTTATGACTGAGACCACCCAAAAACCGTTTAATAATAATCTAATATAAAATGCTTATTGGCGACCATTTGTTTTTCCACAAGTTAATTTTTACGCTGATAGCTTGGTCAATTATTTTGCTTGCAGCGCTTGTCATCGATAAGGTTTTTAGATTTAAAGTCGATATATCTAAATCACTATGACTATACGATACCCCCCTTTGATAGAGATAAAATCAACGCGATGTGTATATCGTTAAGTAAAAGATAGTAGTAGCGAATTGTTTATTGATAACTAAGTTAGTATGTACGCGACAATGCAGGTATCATGATAGGGATCTGTGTAGCTACATCTTAACTCTACTGTTATGGCTATAATACTACTACTTACCTCCTTGGAACGGGCAATCATATGAGTAATGAGATCAACTACAAAAACAATCCCCTTCACGGTGTAGGCTTGAAGAAGTTGTTGACTGAAATTGTAGATCAGTATGGTTTTCAAATACTCTTTGCCTATTTAAATATCAATTGTTTTAGAAAAAATCCAAGTATTGATTCCAGTATTAAGTTTTTAAAGAAAACAGAATGGGCGCGTGAAAAAGTTGAAAATTTCTATCTATATCAGTTTAAAAGTTTACCTAGAGCATCGACTGAACAATTTTCATTGCCACCAAGAGATCGGATTATTCCAGAAGATCAAACCCCGGGAGATCCCAGGGAACTGAGCTTAGAGGATGCTGAACGGTTGCGCGAAAAGCATACAAACAAGTCAGTTGCACGAGAAAAATCAGCGGGGCAACGCTCGCAAAAGAGTGTAGATCCATGGGCGAATTGGAAAAACAGATCTAAGAAATAATACCACTAAAAATCAGCACCAAAGGTAACCGCTCCCTACATATCAAGGCAGGATACACTTGAATCATCCGTCCTTTCAGTCTCAATCCATTCAACTATGCGTAGTAATAGTCAGTGTGAAACCCCGCTGCTGTATAAACCAGTCCGAAGCAGGTGAGGCCCGCGTAGCAGGCAGCTGATCTGGTGGTGGTATTCTGATGTTTTTTCTTCGCCCTATGTATTGGGGGTAGCCCTTGCCACGCTTGACGTGGCGTCACTTCAACACGGTAGTTACTATTGGGCGCAAATATCCCCTGAATCCGTTCAGGTTCACTCTTGGCTTGGGAACCAGCGCTGTCAGCTTGGCAATGAAATCCAGTGGTTCAAATGTGAGATGGGTTGTACCATCACTGTTGGGCGTATTAAGCTAGGTCGCTCCTGCAGATGAGATGCGGGTTTCAATATCCTGCAAGCAGGAGTGTTAAGCCACTTCACTCCTTTTCGGAAAGGGTAACCCGAATATCATCCACCCAGGCAGTACCTGCGTCATTCAATACTGCGGTAACCTGCAAATAAGCCGTATGAGCCGGGACAACGCCTGTGGCTTCAACTCGCTGCCAGTTGTTGCTGCCCGTGATGACTTCTGTACTGATCTTGCGAATGAATTTTCGATTGGCTTTTCGAAACACCAGATTGAGGTCAAATCCATCCGGACCCAGGTTTTCGCTCTTAACCATAGCGGTCAGTTTGATGGATTTACCCGTGGCACTATCGAGCGGCAACTGCTGCTTGATCATACCCCAGGCTTGAACTTGCTTTCGTTCGATACGGTAGCTGTTTTTACCATCGGTACTGCTGGTGGTATCGATGGATACTGCGTACGCCTGTACTCCCGCATGTTGTGAAAACCCCCAGCCTTGAAGTTGTTGCTCGGATTGTTCGAAACTCGGGTTTTTCAGTGGCAGCGAAATGGCTTGCGATGGCTTGGCATCCTGTTGTTGTGACGAGCTTCGACGCAGTAGTTCACTATCATCGCCACAGGCGACAAGCATTAATTGTGTGGCGACTATCAAAGAAATTGAAAAGGTGTTGTTATTCATGATCGGTTTCCGCTACCTCTACCAAGTATTAAGGCATATCCAAGCAATAAAAGTGTTGTTATATCAAGCAGAATATTCTGTTTTGACTGGCACTCAAGATTCTCTTTTAAAAAGTCAAAATATTAGCTTACCAAGCTGAAGCTCAATAGAGTTTTATTGCTGCTATTGCCTCACGCCAAGCCAATTCATCCTGAGTTGCAATTTGCTCAAGATCACCCGGCTTCGCATCAGATTCATCAACCCATTCCCGAAGCAGACTGGAACCATTGATAAGATCAATAGCGAGGCGATCGAACTCATACTCATAAGGAAAATCACGCCAAAGCGGATAGTCTGGCTGAAGCTGCCGTAGCGCTTTGAAAGCCAGCGCTTGCAGACGCCAGGGTTTAAACTCACTATGTTGGTAGTGGTTAGCTGTTTCCACATGAATCTGTACACCCTGAGAGAGCTGAGCAACATGTTTGTGGAAGGTGGGCTCAAACCAGCATGCTCTTAACAGACAGCCATTAAGCCATTGCGGTGCTATCTCATGCATGGTGCGAATTAAGGCCGAAGCATCGATATCAGGCGCACCGAAGAGTTCCAACGGCCTGGTGGTGCCACGCCCCTCCGAGAGGGTTGTTCCTTCAAGCATCACGGTTCCAGGGTAGCATCTGGCCATCGACAGGTTGGGGGCATTTGGACTGGGATTGATCCAGGCACGCTCACCCAATGGCCAACCGTAACCCGGTGGTGATTCAGGTTGCCAACCGGTCATGCTCACCACCTTGCAATCCACATCGATGTTGAAATGATCAACGAACCACAAAGCCATCTCACCAAGGGTTAGTCCGTGGCGCATAGGCATGGGACCGGCACCGACGAAACTCTCCCAACCCTCACGCAACATTAGACCTTCCACAGGCCTGCCTAGCGGATTGGGACGGTCAAGAATCCATACCGACTTGCCATGCCTGGCCGCGGCTTCGAGCATATAGCGCAGGGTTGTGATAAAGGTATAGATGCGGCACCCAAGTTCCTGCAGGTCTATAAGCAGCAGATCAAAGCACGCCATCATCTCATCGGTTGGGCGACGCACCTCCCCATATAAGCTGAAGATAGGGATACCAAGACGAGAGTCATATTCATCCTTTGACTCCACCATATTATCCTGCTTGTCACCACGCAATCCGTGCTGAGGGCCAAAGGCAGCAGTAAGTTTGATCTCTGGCAGCTCAGCCAGGGCGTCCAGACTATGGGTCAGGTCAGATGTGGTTGAGGCAGGGTGAGCCAACAAGGCAACGCGTTTGCCTATCAGGGGACGCCGTAGCGTGACTTCCTCTATCAGGCGATCAATTCCAAACTTCATACCAGGTCAATCCTTACTCAGCGGTTCAGAGAGATACAGACTGGCGATGTAACCAAGTATATCAACTACAGAGATGGCCAAGTCGATCAGGCGCGCTTTTTTGCCAGCACTAGGGCATCGTACATCATGACTGCCACCCCGAGAGTGATTGCAGAATCGGCAATATTGAATGCCGGCCAGTAGTGCTCCTGGTAGTGGAAGTGAAGAAAATCGATCACATGTCCAAACAGAATGCGATCAATAACATTGCCCACAGCCCCCCCGATAATTAACGAGAGAGAGACAGCAACCCACTTCTCCTGCTGTTTCAGCCGCCATAGCCATAGCGTCAAAACAGTAGTCACAATGATCGCCAGAATTGTGAAAAACCACCGTTGCCATCCGCCCTGCTCACTGAGGAAACTGAATGCTGCCCCTTTGTTGTAGAGCAGGGTCAAATCGAACACAGGCATCACATAGACCGACTCATAGAGAGTCAGCATTCTCTTAGCAATCTGCTTCGTCGCCTGATCCAGCACTATCACCAGAACTGAGAGCCACAACCAATTGATCATCACTAAATCCCTTTAGGTAAAGCGCCTTGGCTCACCATCACCGGAGACATTCTCCACACAGCGACCACAGAGTTCGGGATGCTCGGTATTAGCACCCACCTCTTCTCGGTGATGCCAGCAGCGGACACACTTTTCATGTGGTGACGGTGCGACATGAATACCAATACCCAGTTCATCATCCAGCACAACCTCTTCCGGTTTTTCATCCAGAGGCAGAATGTTTGCTTCTGAAGTAATCAGCACGAAACGCAGCTCATCCTGCAACTGCTCAAGTACCGACTTCAAATTACCATCACAGTAGATCGACACATCAGCATCCAGGGATGAGTTGCCCGCTGCACGGAAAGACTCCATTCCCTTACTCACTGATTCGCGCACATTTATGATCTGCTGCCAATAGTCAGCATTGAAGCGGTCATCTTTTCCCAGGGGAGTAAGGCCTTGATACCACTCTTCAAGAAAGACACTCTCACTGCGCTCACCGGGAATCGAGCGCCAGATCTCTTCACCGGTAAAACTCAGAATAGGCGCCAACCAGCGCACCATTGCCTCGATGATATGGTACATGGCGGTCTGGCAGGAGCGCCGGGGCAGACTGTCAGCCTGAGTCGTATACTGGCGATCCTTGATAATGTCGAGATAGAAGCCACCCATCTCATTGACACAGAAATTATGAATCTTCTGGTAGATAACGTGGAATTGGTAATCCCCAAAGGCCGCAACGATCTCCTGCTGCAATTGCAGGGTACGATCCACAGCCCAGCGATCCAGCTCGATCATCTGTGCCGGTTCAACCAGGTTCTGCTTTGGGTCGAAACCATTCAGGTTGGAGAGCAGAAAACGGGCGGTGTTACGAATCCGGCGATAAGCATCAGCAGTACGTTTGAGGATTTCGTCAGAGACGGTCATCTCATTGCGATAGTCGGTTGCAGCCACCCAGAGACGGATTATGTCTGCACCCAGATTCTTAATAACCTTCTGAGGAGCTACCACATTTCCCAGGGATTTTGACATCTTGCGCCCCTGGGCATCCACGGTAAACCCATGGGTCAACACAGATTTATAGGGTGCGCAGCCATTCATTGCCACAGAGGTCATCAGTGAAGACTGAAACCAGCCCCGATGTTGATCCGAACCTTCCAGGTAGAGGTCGGCGGGAAAAGTCAGTTGCTGACGGGCATCCAGAACACAATGGTGTGAAACCCCAGAGTCAAACCAGACATCCAGAGTGTCAGTCACCTGCTCATAGTCGGCAGCATCATCTCCCAGGAACTGCTCCTGATCCAGATTGAACCAAGCCTCGAAACCTTGAGCTTCAACCAGTTTGGCCACTTGTTCGATCAGACTTGATGTATCTGGGTGTAGCTGTCCATTCTGTTTATGAATAAACAGGGTGATCGGCACCCCCCAGGTACGCTGACGAGAGATACACCAATCAGGACGATTCTCAACCATCCCCTTGATGCGTGCCTCACCCCAGTCGGGCATCCAGTTAACTTTTTCGATCTCTTTCAGAGCCGATGCCCTTAAACCATTATGATCCATGCTGATGAACCATTGGGGTGTGGCGCGAAAGATAATCGGCGTCTTATGCCGCCAGCAGTGCGGGTAACTATGGCGCAGCCGCTCTTCATGCATCATGGCCCCCCTCTCCTGCAGCACTTCGATAACCTGCTCGTTGGCAGATAGCACATGAAGGCCTGCAAACAGATCGGTTCCTTCAACGAAACAGCCGTTGCCGCCTACTGGATTGTCCACCGCTAGCTTGTAACGCATGCCGACCAGATAGTCATCCAGGCCATGTCCAGGTGCTGTATGTACCGCACCTGTACCTGCCTCAAGGGTGACATGCTCGCCAAGAATAACCGGCACCTGACGATCATAGAACGGGTGTTGCAGCAGAAGACCTTCAAAAGCCTCCCCTTTGGCGTAGGCCACGACGTGATAGCGCTCCACACCGTAGCGATCCATGACGTCTTTGAGCATATCATCGGCAATCATCAATCGTCGCTTACCTTGATCATCCTCAAACTCAACCATCGCATATTCAAAAGAGGGGTTGAGTGCCACCGCCTGATTGGCGGGTAGTGTCCAGGGTGTGGTTGTCCAGATCACAAACGAGACCGGCCCCTCACCGCCACCTTCAGGCACATGGTGACAGCGCTCCAGCAGAGCAGCCTCGTCCACCACCCGGAAGGCGACATCAATGGCAAAGGAGTCTTTGTCCTGATACTCAACCTCAGCTTCTGCCAAAGCCGAACCACAATCGGTGCACCAGTGAACCGGTTTATAGCCCTTCTGGATGTGGTCATTGTCCACAATCTTTCCAAGTGAGCGAATAATATCTGCCTCAAACTGGTGATCCATGGTGAGGTAGGGATGATCCCAGTCACCCAATACACCAAGACGGATAAAATCCTGGCGCTGACCATTCACCTGCTTTGTTGCGTATTCACGACACGCCTTGCGAAACTGACCAGTGGTGGTTTTCTTACCCGGCTTGCCGATCTTTTTCTCGACCTGCAGCTCAATCGGCAGACCATGGCAGTCCCAACCCGGCACATAGGGCGCATCATACCCATCCAAGGTCCGACTCTTGACGATGATGTCTTTGAGAATCTTATTAACAGCGTGACCAATATGGATATCCCCATTGGCATAGGGGGGCCCGTCGTGCAGGAGGAAGGTTTTTCGCCCGGCAGAGACCTGACGGATCTTTTGGTAGAGCTTCAACTCCTGCCACTTTTTTAATGTCTCCGGCTCACGCTGAGCAAGATTCCCCCGCATAGGAAAATCTGTTTTCGGAAGATTGAGGGTCTGCTTGTAGTCGCTCACTGAGTGCTACCTGTTGGGGATGCAAAAAATAGGATATTGAAACTTAAAAACGCCTCTGGCGCAAAGTTTCAATAGATAATACCTGAATCCGTGGGTTCAGAGCTTGCGCTATGTGCCGTCATGAACCCACGGATTCAGGTAATAATTAAACATTAAGGTAACACAGTTTGGAAAGGGTTCTGTCCGTTGCTGTGCATGATTGATCTTAAGGCCACATCAATCTACCAGAAAATGGCAACAATCCGTTCGCCATTTTTACTTTTTTGAAGGGCCCAGAGTGGTGTAACAGGAGTGCATTCAGCAAACGAGATTCAGGATCAGGGAGTAGGTGGTTTCGAACTCTCTCTTCCTGGCGAATGTCGGAGGGTATGGCCCAACCGCACAAAACCCAGTCATACAATCAATCCACAGACACCAGTAGAGCCCGGGCCTGATCAACATCCTGCCAAATCTGTTGGCGCAGCAGCTCAAAAGAGTCAAAACGCTCCTGATCACGCAGCTTGTGTACAAACTCCACCGAGACATGCTCACCATAAACTGAGCGATCAAAATCAAAAAGATAGACCTCAAGCAGATAGCGGGGATCCCCCTCCACCATCGGACGCACACCGATGTTCGCCACCCCCGGCAGGGGTTGAGATTCCAGTCCATCCACCTTCACTGCAAAAACCCCATCCAGAGGGCTGACCTGTCGGTGCAGATCCACATTCATGGTTGGAAAGCCTATGGTTCTTCCCCGCTTGGCCCCATGCCCCACCCGGCCGCAGATGCGGTAGGGACGCCCCAGGCACTGAGCCGCACCCTGCAGATCCCCCTGAGTCAAAAGCTCCCGAATAAGTGTGCTGCTGACACGATCGGCATCCAGCCGGAAGGTATTCATGTTTTCCACTTCGAAGCCATGCTGTCCACCAGCAGCTTTCAGCAGATCAAAATCCCCTTCCCGACCATGCCCAAAACGAAAATCATCACCCACTGAGAGAAATCGAACACCCAATCCCTCTACCAACAACTGCTCAACAAAATCCTCTGCCGACATGGAAGCCAGACGCTTGTTGAATTCCAATACAACAACACGCGTTATCCCCGCATCTTCAATTGCTTGCAGCTTCTCTCTCAAACGAGTCAGCCGGGCAGGCGCTTTGTCACCCTGGAAAAACTCGCGAGGCTGAGGTTCGAAGGTAACCACAGTCGTCGGTTGACCCAGTGCTTTACCCTTCTCTATCAGATGATTGAATACCGACTGATGCCCAAGATGTACCCCATCGAAATTACCGATGGTGGCGACACAGCCATGATGGACTGCTTTCAGATTGTGTAGACCGCGAACCAGTTGCATATATTAACCAGGCACCTTAACAGAAACCGCTCAGAATCAAGCAGTCGATTATCCTAAAAAGATCAGTTGGACGGCGTGAAGTGTGCGCTTGTGGCGGTGCAGGGCAAGGCGCAACGACGCGGAATAGCCCGCTATTCCAAGGAGTTGCAACGCCGCCATGTGCCGCCACAAGCGTGCAATTCACTCTGTAGCGTGATTCACCCAACAGGTGACCATGACCTTCGAAGCTATTCTTTATCAAAATCAGAAACCTGCTATTAGAATGGAGCGGTCAACTGATTTTTTTTGGATTATAGGCCCTGCTGCATCTTTGGGCATCCCTATTACACAGATTGAGATGGATTCAGCTTTTTACAGATCGAAAATGGCTCGGGCGGCCACCCAGCAGGAAAAACAGAAGAAAGTAGAGCAGCATAGCAACCGTTATCAATCCGGTAAGACGGCCCGCCCGACCCCAGGCCGTAGCCTCCAGCCATCCATCTATCGCCCCAGCACCCCACCAGAGCAGCAACCCCATTGCCAGAGCAGACAGCGCGATACGTAACAGCAGCACGGGCCAGCCCGGCTGGGGTCGATAGATTCCCTGCTTTATCAGGGCATGATAAAGAAGGTAGGCATTGAGCCAGGATGAGAGCGTTGTCGCCAATGCCAGCCCAGCGTGGGCCAGGGGAAAGACCAGCAATAAGTTCAGAGCCATATTCGCGGCCATGGCAATGATACCGATTCTAACTGGCGTCTTGGTATCCTGACGGGCATAAAAACCTGGCGCAAGAATCTTGATCAGCATGATGGCCATCAGACCCGGCGTGTAGGCCATCAAACTCAGGGTAGCCATATCCACATCATGACTACCGAAGGCATCGGAATAGAAAAGCGTCGCCAACATTGGCCCAGCCAACATAAACATTCCTACCGCTGCCGGAATACCCAGAGCAAGATTCAAACGCAATGCCCAATCCAAGGTGTGAGAAAACTCAGTGGGCGATGACTCAGCGTGTTTGCGAGAAAGGTTCGGCAGAATAACCGTACCCAACGCCACACCCAGCACGCCAACAGGAAACTCCATCAAGCGATCTGAATAGTAGAGCCAGGAGATACTGCCACTGATTAAAAACGAAGCAATCAGCGTATCCAGAAGGAGATTGAGCTGGCTGACAGAAACACCAAACAGTGCAGGGATCATCAAGCGCATTACCCTTACCACGCCGGCATCCTTGAACGCTATTCTCGGCCTCGGCAGTAACCTGATCTGCCTCAGAAACGGTATTTGAAAGAGGAACTGAGCGATGCCAGCAATCAGCACCCCCCAGGCAAGGCCGACAACCGGTTCATCCATCATTGGCGATAACCAGACTGCACAACCAATCAGCGACAGGTTAAGTAATACAGGGGTAAAAGCGGGCACCGAAAATCGGTTGTGAGCATTCATGATACTGCCCGCAAAGGCGGTCAATGTAATGAAAAACAGATAGGGAAAAGTGAGATAGAGCATCTCCACAGTCAGCTCATACTTACCCTCGTTTTCATTCCAGAAGCCAGGAGCAAAGATCATTACCAGGATCGGAGCAGCAACCACCCCGATCAGAGAGACCAGCAGCACCACAAGCCCAAGCGTGCCTGCCATATCGTCGATAAAGGTCTTCAGCTCCTTCTGAGAGCGTTGGGTGCGGTATTCGCTGAGCACCGGCACGAAGGCGACAGAGAAGGCGCCCTCAGCAAACAGACGGCGTAAGAAATTGGGGATTTTAAAGGCGACAAAGAACGCATCAGTCGCCGCATTTGCGCCAAACATCCGCGCAAGCACGAGATCCCGCACAAAACCAAGAATGCGCGACAGCATGGTATAGCTGCCAACAGCAGCGAATGAGCGAAAAAAAGAGGCCAGAATCTATTCCTTTCAATCTGTCTTGGTTAAACCTAATCTAATAGCAGGTTTCTGATTTTGTTGAAAATAGCTTCGACGGTCATGGTCACCTGTTGGGTGAATCACACTGCCCAACTGATCTTTTCAGGTTAAAGCCCCGCCTGTCGAAGACCTGCCGGGCGACCATACCAGTAGAAACAACTTAGATCAAAGATGTTGACAGGGACAATTTTTTTGGAGAGAATGCGCCCCCTTTGAAAAGCTAGTTTCTTCTAGGAGAGAACCTTGGCCAATTCAGCCCAAGCAAGAAAGCGCGCTCGCCAAGCCGACAAAAGTCACAGCCGTAACCAGGCTCAGCGTAGCGAAATGCGTACCCATATCAAGAAGGTTGCCAAAGAGATTGCAGCCGGATCAAAAGAAGGCGCGACAGCAGCTTATAAGCTCGCTGTGCCGGTCATTGACGGCGCCGTCAGCAAGGGACTTATCCATAAGAACAAGGCTGCTCGCCATAAGAGCCGCCTGAATGTTCAAATCAAAGCCCTATAGCTGATTTTGAAAGTCTGGAAATAAAAAAACCGGCCTTTGGCCGGTTTTTTTATAGTCCCGAACAAGTTATTCACCAGGCGGTTAGCTCTCTCGTCTGCTTACCATCCCATGCCCAACCTCTTCTATGTGCAGGGGCACTCTGGCTCACCCTCTCCTCATTGTAACTGCATGCTCCCATCAAGGCGCCTGCAGCAGAGCAATCCCTGCTGCATAGAGAAAAACCTCAAGCAGAAGCTCTTCTCTTACGACTCATGGCGATCAAGCCAAACAGACCTGAACCCAGTAACCAAAAAGCACCAGGCAGAGGCACAGGGGCTGGCGCCTCGACTGAGTCTCCACTCGCAAAATGCTGAGTCCAATAGGTATATAACGGGAAAGTAAACTCCCCTTCCCCGTCCAGAAGGATCGGGTTACTCGCATCCACAAGACTATCCGTTGAATCCCAAACATAACCTACGCCCAGGTCATCATACATACCGTTTAGAATGGCATTACGATGACCACTACTCCCCATCCAGCCAGCAGAACCGTCCTGGGCTACATACCAGTCATCCCAGTCATCTCCATCCAGGCCACTACCCAAATCATCCCAGCCCGCTGCAGTAACATTGGAATTGGTAGTGAAAAAGGCATTTATCTCTTCAAAACTTTCAGTGCCGTACATCACATCATGTGCAGCATCGATAGCAGGCGAGGGGGTGTTGAACTGGGTTGGCGCACGACCCTGTCCCGCAGCGATATTCTCACCCCAGCGGTTATAGTCATATCCGCCATCACTGATACGCTGCGCTGGGCTTTGTCCAGCATTAGGCCCTGCCAAAGTGGTATGACTGAAATAGTTGTAATCCGCCATCGACTGGGAAGTTGCCAAGGCGGAATCGTGTAGGCGTTGATCCATTTGAACCGGATCGAGATTATGAAACCCACGTTGCAGGTTTACCAGGTCAACAACAAACAGCTCTTCTGGTATCCATGCTGCTGCATCCACACCAAGTGGAGCAATCAGGCTTGCCCCCAACAGCAACCCAGGTAACAGTCGTCGACCAATTAAACAGGCTTTATTATCTTTCTTTTCACCACGAACCATCATGATATTTCTCTCCTTGAGTTCCATATATCATGAAATACTTTCTAACTAAGTATTTCCAAATTTTCAACAATGAGTCTGGCATGCAGCGCCGTCAGAAACAAAGACCATGGATCCATATTACGTGATAAACAGCACAGTTCATCTATTCATATCAATATGGACTTAAAAAAACCAAAGCCGGTGACATCCGGCATATCTCATACTGAATCTTTAAAAACACCATTCAGTAATACTAACATGTCAGCTCATATCGCTTTTTTGCTAAAGTAATTTTTCATACTCTTCAAGCTTCTCTTCTGCAATGAGCCGTCTTTGCTCCGCCTCTTCTGCTTTAACGCCATCGGGGTATTGATTGAGATAGCCGTTAATTTCACCCATCACAGCATTAAGGTAACGCGCCTTGAGTGAAAGCTTTTCTGCATTTTCGTACTGTTGCCACTTTTCCTCAACATAGGTATAAGCTTGAATATCCTTCTCAGCTTTGGCTGCGGATTTCCAATATTTTGACAGCACCTTGAGTTCGTCATTATCTGGAAACGCGACTCGTGCGTCATCCAGATACTGAGTGACAGCAGTTGCATTCTCCATCTCTTTCTGGCTAAAGAACTTGACCAACTCTGCTTCGGTGTCGCCAAGCATGACAACACCCATTCTATCGAAGTGCAACCAAGACCGTACATGCAGCATAGCACCATCGCTAATTGGCGCATCAGCATGCAACTCATACATATCAGTTTTATCGAGCGGCTTAACACTGAAACCGATCTTCTCACGTTTGACCACCACATCGAGATGGCGAAGCTCCAACTCAACAGAGTTTGGATCGAACTTCTTTGCATAGACAACAAGTTTCAGAGCATCATCGCCGCGAGCAGCAAAAGGGATCTCATTAGCGTAGTTAAAGTCTACGAAGTCGTAATCATGAGAATACGACTCCACTTTGACATAGCCGTTCGATGTAACAACATAAATACCATAGCTATCAATAGAGTCGATTACTTTTGCCAAAGCGGTTGAGACACTGGCAATCATGAGTAAACCGCCCAACAGATACTTTAAGACCCTAATCACCTAACCACTCCATTTAAATTAAAAAAACAGGTAACGTATGGTAACAAAAAGAGCTCAAACACACCTCTTCAGTAGACATGAAACATTAAATCGACAGCCGGGATCTAAGTAACTGTGACAGATGAATAGCCTTTCTATCTGACACCTCATCAATCTGATGACGACAGGAGAATCCATTCGATACCACCACCGCATCCGGTTGCTGCTGTAAGGCAGGCAGTAGCGCCTGTTCAGCCATCCCTTTGGCCATCTCGGCATGTTCCGCTTCAATGCCAAAACTACCTGCCATACCGCAGCAGGCCACTTCCATCATTTCAAACCTAAGTCCTGGCACCTGCTTCAACACCTTACGCATCGACTTCATTGCACCAACCGCCTTTTGATGACAATGGCCATGTACCAGAATACTCTCATCATCTGAAGACTCACTTCGCCAAGGCAACTGAGCCTTTCCCGAGGTCAACTCTTTTGCCAGATACTCCTCGAATAGTAGCGACTGACTGGCAACTACTTTCGCTGCATTGCCCAGCCCCAACGCACTGTACTCGTCCCGTAGCGTAAGCAGACACGAGGGCTCAAGCCCTATGATGGGTACGCCTTCCTCAGCATAGGGCAGCAGCACATCCAGTAACTGTTGAGCCTGTTTACGCGCCTCATCCACCCGACCCTGGGATAGGTAGGTTCGACCACAACAGAGAGCGGATGAACCAGCCTCCCCGCCACTCCCACCAATCAACCTCACCTGATTACCAGCAGCATTCAAAACTTCCACTGCTGCGACAACAATCTCTGGGGAGTAGTGCTTGCAGAAGGTGTCCGCAAACAGAACCACCGTTTTGTCACTATCCGCTTTCTGGGTGATCTGATGTAAAGAATAAGCAACTGGTTCAGGTAAGGTTACTTTTGCACTGATCCCCAGAAGACGTTGCATCAGCTTCGCAAACCACTGATGTCGGTTGCGATAGCTGGTCAACCTGGCAAGCGAGGGGTAGTTGGCAAGCAGTTTCGGGAGATCTGAAAAAAGACGCGCTCTCAGTGAGAGCCCTTTTGATGCATTGAGCTGTGCCAGGTATTCGATTTTGATGCGGGACATATCCACATTATTTTCACACTCCCGCTTGCACCCCTTGCAGCTGATACAGAGATCCATCGCCTCAACCAATTCTGATTGCAGAAATGCTTCACTACCCAGGTCACCATTCAGTGCCGCTTTGAGTAAGCGCACACGTGCTCCTGTTGAAAGCGCCGAATCCTCATCCAGTCGAAAACTGGGACACATCACACCTCTGCCACTACTCTCGCATTGGCGGCTGTTGATACAAACGGCTACCGCCTTGGCAAAATCACCACCATATTTGGGTATATCAGCATAGGCATCCCCCATACCGGCATCCGTATATTCGGACCAGTCAAGGTAGGTTTTCATATTTGATTTCTCGTCACTCTGCAAATGAGTTAGGGGGGATGCAAGAGAGATACCACCGTACTTTTACTGGGTAAATCAGAGATCCAGCCCTTAATCTGTCAGCTTTACTACAAATAGAGCGCTCTTCACGACAATTCGTTAACGAAGATCGAGCAGCGTTTGCTGGCCTCCAGGCTCAAGATCTTATTTCTTATTCTTGACCAGCGAAAGTACACTTCTTACACCGGCTGACTTATCCTCTCGGTATTGCCACTGCTGTGCCAGGCTTTGAGTGAGAAAGTCGATTCGCTTGGTATCAATAGCGTCTCTCACCACCTCAGCCACCATCTCTCCCACGGGCACATCACTCTCTGTATCCAGAAAATGTTTATGGTAGATGATGGTTATCTTTCCCCAAGCCTGTGGACTGAGGCTGAGAATGAAATCATTACTGAAAGAGTCAGCAGCGCTGGCCAGACACTCATCCACCAATATCGAAGCATCCCCCAATTCAGGGGCCCAGAGACGGATAGAAGCTGCAGCCTGATCACGAAGTTTATCCAGGTCCATAGCCCCCCCATTTGGTGCCAGATTAATCTCAGCTTAGCTGAAAATATCGCTCTCTATTTTTTCCCGCATATGATCCTGGGATCGCCTCTCTAATTTAAAGCGCAGGTAATCTCCAGCAGCAGCTGCCCCCACCAAACCAACCTTTTCCCAACCTAGTCACTCTACTCTGTGCTAACAGCTGGGGATTCCACCCCTGAATATAAAAGACATAACCCATCACCAATTGTGAGGAGAACAACCGTGTTATATGCCAACCCCAACACCGAAGGCGCGGTAATCAACTTCAAAGAGACTTACGAAAACTTTATCGGCGGCCAGTGGGTCGCCCCTGTAAAAGGGGAGTACTTCGACAACATCTCCCCAGTCAACGGCAGACCCTTCTGTAAAATCGCCCGCTCCACAGAAGAGGATATCGAACTTGCTCTGGATGCTGCACATGCCGCCCGTGAAGCCTGGGGCAAGACATCCCCTGCTGCCCGGTCAAATATGCTGTTGAAAATTGCTGACCGTCTGGAAGCCAACCTGGAAGCATTGGCCATCGCTGAGACCTGGGACAACGGCAAAGCAGTACGGGAAACCCTAAATGCCGATATCCCCCTCTGCGTAGATCATTTCCGCTACTTTGCTGGCTGTGTACGCGCCCAGGAAGGGAGTATTGGTGAAATCGACGAACAGACCATTGCCTACCATTTTCATGAACCACTGGGTGTCGTCGGCCAGATCATCCCCTGGAACTTCCCAATTCTGATGGCAGCCTGGAAACTGGCGCCAGCCCTGGCAGCAGGTAACTGCGTAGTGTTGAAGCCTGCGGAGCAGACACCCGCATCTATCATGGTACTAGTCGACCTGATCCAGGATATTCTACCGCCAGGTGTACTGAATGTGGTCAACGGTTTCGGTCAGGAAGCAGGTAAGGCTTTGGCAACCAGTACACGTATCGCCAAGATCGCCTTTACCGGCTCTACACCTGTCGGCTCCATGATCATGAAATACGCCGCAGATAACATCATCCCCTCAACCGTTGAACTGGGCGGTAAATCGCCCAACATCTACTTTGAGGACGTGCTTGACCAGGAAGATGACTTTGTCAGTAAGTGTGTGGAAGGCGCAGTACTGGCTTTCTTCAACCAGGGAGAGGTCTGTACCTGCCCTTCACGCCTATTGGTGCAAGAGTCGATCTATGAGAAGTTCATTGAAATGGTGATTGAGCGAACCAATCAGATCACCCGAGGCAATCCACTGGATACCGATGTCATGGTAGGCGCCCAAGCCTCCGAGGAGCAGTACAATAAGATCCTCGACTACATTCGCATCGGTCGGGATGAGGGTGCCCAAGTCCTCATTGGTGGTGACACTGAGTCTATGGATGAAGCACATAGCTCTGGCTACTACATTCAGCCTACCCTGCTCAAAGGCAGTAATGAGATGCGCGTCTTCCAGGAGGAGATCTTTGGCCCGGTGGTCTCCGTCACCACATTTAAAGATGAGGCTGAAGCACTGGCCATCGCCAACGACACCGAATTCGGACTCGGTGCTGGGGTATGGACCCGGGATATGAATCAAGCCTACCGAATGGGACGTGGTATCGAGGCAGGTCGCGTCTGGACCAACTGCTACCACCACTACCCAGCCCATGCCGCCTTTGGTGGCTACAAGAAATCCGGTGTAGGCCGGGAGACCCACAAGATGATGCTCGACCATTATCAACAGACCAAGAACATGCTGGTCAGCTATGATGTGAACCCATTGGGTTTCTTTTAAACCTTAGTAGCTCAATATTTCTGCAGTAAAGGTGGGGCAGGGCCCGAATGGCACTTACTTAAGCCGTTTTGGTGGGGCAGGGCCCCACCCTACCGTTCAATTCAGGGCGTTGGGTGGCGCCCGGCCCCACCAAAATAGCTTGGTTACCTCAGAAAATTCTCGTTCTACGTAACAAATCCCCTTAAGTAAGTGCCATTCGGGCATGGCCTCTCCTTCACCGCAGAAATAGCTGCTAATCAGCAGCAGCTTAACGCTCAAACCTGATTTGCTGACATAATCTCATAGAGACGTTCTCGCACAAGCTCACTACCTGATGTACTGCGACAAAGCTTGTCCATCAGCATCGTGGGATCCTGACAATTTCCAAGCGCCTGACTCATCACCGCATCAATACAGTGCCGCCACTCCTCCAACTCTGGTGATGCAGAATCAGGCAACAAGGCGCCACGATAAAGAGAGAATGCCTCACCACTACTCTTCCTTCGTAATGCTTGCCAGATCTCAATAAAGTCACCCCATACTGAAATTTGTAAACGGTAGGGACGTGAACCTATTTTGCCATCCAGCAGACGACGCAAATGCGATAGTTCGGCTTTCAAGGTCGACAATGAAACCGCCGTATCGCCATAGAGCGCGGCATGAAATGTTTCCAGACTCAATCCTCTGGCATTCAGCGCCAGAAGACAAAGAATCTCTATCTGCCTCAGTGGTAGTCGAAGCTCTCTGCCACGAAACAGAACTTTGGGTTGCCCTAACGCATAGATCTCAAGTTCAGCTTTGGGTTGGTTGTCAGACAGTTCCCCAGCAATAGATCGTGCCAGCTCTGCAACTGCCGCCTCTCCCAAGGGGGTGTGTTGTTGCCACAGAGTTGAGATCGACAGAACGCCAGCACACCCCCCTCCGTTCGGGTAGCTGATTGGCGCCGCATAGGAGACCCAGTCGTGCGCAAAAGGCTGAAAGTGCTCAGAAGAAAACACTGTAGTGGGACGACACAACGCCAAACAGAGCCCGATTGCATTGGTCCCCATGGCCTGTTCATGCCAGTGACTGCCTACATTGAAGTTGATTCGATCTGCCCGCTGCCGGATTCGCTCACCAGCATGTAGCCAGATCAATCGCCCATTCGGATCGGCAATTGATGCAACCAGATCACCCTCCTCAGCCATCTCCACGATAGCGCTTAAAGAAGACTCCGCAGCTCGACCTATAAAGGATTCCTGCCAATAGCGCTCTGCACAGGCCCGGTCATCTCCAGGGGCGTGCAATTGAAATGTCTCAACATCACCTACGCTACGCTCCCAGGAAGCGAGGATATCCTCTTGCAAGCCATGCGGTTCAGCCAGTGGCTGGCGATTTCGGAATCGACGCCATTGAACAGCGGTCGCATCCCTGCGTCTGGTAAGGCTCTCACTAGGAGTGCTGTTGTGCTCAGAGAGCCGATGATTTTCATAGACATCAGATCTCTCCACTGCTATAGCAGGGTTAGTCATACAATCCTCCGTTTATCATTTTAATATCGATAGACTGCTGGCATACGGAATGGCAGTTTTCATGCCAGGCAAATGGAGGAGGAGCCTGCTTATTGGCATTTAATACTGATAGATCAATTAGTTACTAGACTATTGGGCGAATTTCACCAGAACGTCTACACTCATAGCTCACTTAATTGACAATCCCAGCCAAGTGATCTGTCGCAATATGCGACACCCTTGCTGTCGCGCCACACAGCGCAGACGCGGAGAAACACCGACAATGACAAAGCACAAAGCCCTTGGAGCCGACACCACTACCGCACGTCAGCTCTTTTTCGAAAAGGGCCAGAACCCTGCAGGCTTGGTGCCTGAAGTTATTGCGCGCTCATGGCAACGATGCGCACAACGGTTGGATAACAGCCAAACTTCTCCCCCATTGCGAATCGACAGTAACCAGCTCAATGAACGTCGGGAAAAAATGGCGCGATTACGGGATGTTGCCCAACCCGAAATGGACGCCCTGGCTGAACTGGTCTCCGATAGCGATAGCCTGGTACTGCTGGCGAATGATGAGGGGCTGATCCTGGATGCCGCTGGTGGTCTCAATTTTTTGCGTAAAGCCCAGCAAGTTTACCTCCAGCCAGGGGTACACTGGACTGAACCCGATCGAGGAACCAACGCCATTGGTACCGCACTGATCGAAAAAAATCCTGTGCTGGTTCAGGGCGGTCAGCACTTTCTCGATGCCAATACCATTTTGAGTTGTGCCGCTGCGCCAATCGTATCGCCACAAGGGGAGCTGCTGGGTGTACTTGATGTCTCAGGTGATTCTGAACACATGCACCGTCAAGCCCTCGGTATGGTGCGACTTGCCATCCAGATCATCGAGCACAGATTAAGCAGCAGCAATGCAGCTCCGGGTAGCCTGCTTCGGTTTCACCATCGACAAGACCTGCTGGGCACACATCGAGAAGGCATACTGATTTTGGATGACAACAAGGTTGTCGGCGCAAATCGAATTGCCCTGCAGTTACTCGATGCCGACTGGCAGAGACTGATCGGCAGCAACGCTGGTCAATGGTTGCAGCTTCCTAGTTACAAGGAGAGCATCTCCAGCCAAGGGATGAAATCCCCAAGAGGGCAGATCTTCCACAGCAAAATAAACCATCGTCAAACACTACAGGTAGCCACCAACAGCCCCAAAGCCGCATCACAGGATCAGCACTATTTCGATGCAACCACATCAGATCTTCTGCATAAGGCACGGCGAGTTCTGGATGCCGGAATCCCGGTACTGATCCAAGGTGAGACAGGGGTTGGCAAAGAGGTTTTTGCCCGTCGCCTGCATGCCAGCAGCCAACGTCAAAGCGGGGCATTCGTAGCAGTCAATTGCGCCGCCCTACCGGAAACCCTGATCGAATCAGAGCTGTTCGGTTACACCAGTGGTGCATTTACCGGCGCCCAACGTAGCGGTATGCCTGGCCGTGTAAGGGAAGCTGATGGCGGCATTCTTTTTCTCGACGAAATAGGCGACATGCCCCTCAACCTTCAAGCCCGTCTACTGAGGGTGTTACAGGAACGCCAGGTCACACCTCTGGGTGGAGGACAACCGATTACAGTCGACTTTGCCCTTCTCTGCGCCACCAACCACGACCTACCTATGCTTGTGGATAAAGGCGAGTTCCGTGCAGACCTCTACTACCGAATTCAGGACTTCACCCTTCAGCTGCCCCCCTTGCGTGAAAGGGAGGACTGTAAGCAGATAATTGAAGAGATGATGCGCATGCTTGGGGGTAGTGAAAAAGAGCTGACCTTCAGTGAATCAGCAGTGGCCGCCCTGGTAAATTATGATTGGCCAGGCAATCTGCGCCAAGTAACCAGCACACTGCGCACATTGATTGTGCTCAGCGATCCGAAACAGACCATTGACCTGAGCCAATTGCCGGGTGAGATACAAAAGCCCCGCATAAACACTCGGACAGATAAAACCGACCTCAAGCAACTTACCCGTCAGGCCATCGAAAAGGCACTCTCAGAGAATGGAAACAATGTCAGCGCCACAGCACGTCAGCTTGGCATCCATCGCAGCACACTCTACCGACAAATGGCAAATTACAACGACCAGGCTTAAGCCCATGGAAAGCAATATATTTTTTGCACGAAACAATTTTAAATTCACTCCCACACGGCTATCTCAATAGAGAACAATCTAAAGGAAAGGTTACACAGGCCGAAAAGCTCAACAGTTAACAGCTGTTAACAATGGATATCTTATAATTACAAAGCGGGGCTTGTTATGGGGCGAATCAACGTCGGCACCAAAATCGCAGCTGGATTCGTTACTTTGGTCCTGGTTTTACTGGTTACCGGTGGCACCAGCTACTGGATCATCAATTCCCTTTCGATATCCCTTGCCAATATCACCGGCCCGGTATGGGATGCCATGGCAACCACTGAAGCAGGCATCCGTGCCGTTCAAAAGGAGCTGATCGCTGTAGACTCTGTATTATTGGGAAACGCTAGCGATCACACAAAAATTGAACAAGCCAAAGATGAAGCTCAGGTAGCATTAGATAATCTGATCGCCAGCAAGCAGGTTGAAGCAGGTGTAATCAACGACCTGAAGACCCGAATGCAAAACTTCTCCGCTACCCAGGGCCAGCTCATAAAACTTCATCATGACTATCTGCAAAGAGAGCAGGCACTAACTCAAAACAGTTCAAGTTTTCTTGATTTCCTGGTCGATGTGGAACGCATCTCCAGTGAAGAGATGATGCGGCAGGATATGAATGCCGAGAGTGGCTCTGAAACTGATGCCGATGCAGTAGATGAACAAGAGAGGTGGGCTTCGATCAATGCAGCTGGAGAGTCAAAACTTGCGCTTCTGAGCCGCCTCGAACTCTATCGCCGTTTCAAGGAAGAGAGTGACACAAGCGACATCATCTCCCGCATCAATCTACTCCATGAAGATTTGGCCTACGCCATTGAGACCATTGGCGAAGACCCCCTATTCGAGCAACAGGTCAAAAACGGAAAGTTCGACGGAAAGCCATTCAAGCAAGCACTGGTTAGCCTGACGCAGGAGCATAAGGCACTTTTACAAGCAGTGATGGAAGATCACAAGAAGATGAAGACGGCCCGTCAAGCCTATTCAATCGCGGCTGATGAACTGATGCAGATTGGCGAGCAACTGAATCAGCAGATCCGTCAGAAGGTGGAAACAGAGAAACTGGATCTCAGTGACCTGGTTGAAACTGGCTATCAGATCTTAATACTTGCGGTGATTCTTGGCGTACTGATATCCATACCAGTCTACTGGATCACAGTTCGAGCTATTGCCGGACCTATCCGCGAAATTCACAGACAACTCGAAGCCATCTCCCAGGGAGACGGTGATTTAACAGTACAGTTGCAGATCAAGAGTCAGGATGAAATCGGTGATCTGGCCACTGCCTTTAATCGTTTTGTAGTCAAGCTGAGAGATATGGTTGCAGGACTGCAAGTCTCCACCCATCGCTTGCTTGAGACCACAACTCAAATCACCGAGGTTTCCACTCAGACTGGACGGGAGGTTGAGACTCAGCGCATGGAGGTAGAATCAGTCTCCACTGCCATCAATCAGCTATCCAGCAGCTTCAGGGAGGTTGCTGACAACACCACCCAGGCCGCACAGAGCGCTGAAGAAGCCGACCGGGAAAGTGGTAATGGCAAACAGATCGTCCTCGATATGGTATCGAAGATAAAAAATGTAGCCGAAGAGGTTGACCGTGCAACCGCAGTGATCAGTGGCCTCGGAGAAAACAGTCAAAAGATCGAGAGCGTACTTGATGTAATACGAGGCATCTCCGAGCAGACCAATCTACTGGCCCTCAATGCAGCCATCGAAGCGGCCAGGGCGGGTGAACAGGGCAGAGGCTTCGCCGTAGTAGCAGATGAAGTACGCAGTCTTGCAGCGCGTACCTATGACTCCATCAGTGAGATACAGGAGATGATCGACCAACTCCAGAGTGGCGCTGCAGATGCAGTTGAGGCCATTCAGGATGCCCATCGAATTGCCGATGCCAGTGTCGCACCTGCAGAACAGGCGGGAGAGAGTCTCAACCAGATTACAAAAACCATGGCTGAT